>ONFU01000009.1 GCA_900317165.1 uncultured Erysipelotrichaceae bacterium | reverse complement strand
GCGCCCGTCGCGTCCATCTTGTTGCAGAAGACGATACGGGGAACTCCATACTTGGTGCCCTGACGCCAGACGGTTTCGGTCTGGGGCTCGACGCCGTTTTTGGAGTCGAGGACCGTAATCGCACCATCAAGGACGCGGAGGGAACGCTCGACCTCAACGGTGAAGTCGACGTGCCCCGGAGTGTCGATGATATTGAAGCGATGACCCTTCCAGAAGCAGGTAGTCGCGGAAGAGGTGATGGTGATACCTCTTTCCTGTTCCTGAGCCATCCAGTCCATCGTCGCGGCCCCTTCGTGGACCTCGCCGATTTTGTGGGTGCGGCCAGTGTAATAGAGAATACGTTCGCTAGTGGTGGTCTTACCTGCGTCGATATGGGCCATGATGCCGATGTTGCGGGTATGGGGAAGGTCGTAAGTTGCGGATTCTTTGATCTCTAACTCGTTATCAGCCATGGTAAACTCCTTCCTGAATTACCAACGATAGTGGGCGTAAGCTTTGTTGGCTTCGGCCATCTTGTGGACGTCTTCCTTCTTCTTGATGGAAGCGCCGGTGCCGTTGGCGGCATCGATGATTTCGTTAGCGAGCTTGTCTTCCATGGTCTTCTCGCCGCGGAGACGGGAATAGGTGACGAGCCAGCGGAGTCCGAGGGTCTGCTTCCTTTCTGGGGAAACTTCGACTGGGACCTGATAGTTGGCGGCGCCGATACGGCGGACCTTGAGTTCGACCTCAGGCATGATGTTTCCGACGGCGGTCGCGAAGACGTCGATCGCTGGTTTGCCAGTCTTCTCTTCGATCTTCTTGAAGGCCTTGTAGATGATGGCCTGGGCGGTGCCCCTCTTTCCATCGTACATGACGCGGTTGATGAGGCGGGTGACTAATTTTGAGTTATAAACTGGATCGGGAAGGACGTCACGTTTCTCGACTGAACCTTTTCTTGGCATTGTCTAGTTCTCCTTTCCTTATTTGGCTTCCTTCGGCTTCTTGGTGCCGTAGAGGGAGCGGCCTTGGCGACGGGCTTCGATACCGGCGCAATCAAGGGTGCCACGGATGATGTGGTAACGGACACCTGGGAGGTCTTTGACACGGCCGCCACGGATCATGACGGTGGAGTGCTCCTGAAGGTTGTGTCCTTCGCCACCGATATAGGCGGTGACTTCGTAGCCGTTGCTTAAGCGGACACGGGCGTATTTACGGAGAGCGGAGTTCGGTTTCTTCGGGGTCATCGTTCCGACACGGGTGCAGACACCACGCTTCTGGGAAGAGGCCTGATTGAGGTTCTTCTTGGTTAAGGAGTTCCATCTTTTGCCGAGAGCCGGGCTCTTCGATTTCTTGACCGCGCTGTGGCGGCCTTGCCTGACTAATTGGTTAATTGTTGGCATTTTCTCGTTCCTTTCTTTCTTTTTTTGAACACACTTTCCCCGGTGTATCAACACCCAGGGAAAATAAAACGGACAAAACCGTAATCTTTCGTCCGTGGGAGATGATACGCGGGGCTATGTGGTAAGTCAACAAGATTTTTAATTATATTAAGAGATTTTTATCTTGAACAAAAAACATGGGGTTTATCACTTATCGAAGGTGATTTTTATCTTCGCGTAGGAGGAAGTGAGTTCTGAGACCTTGAAGGAACATCCGAGTTTGTTCCCGTTTATCCTCAGATCGGAGAAATGTTCATTGTCGATGCCTTCGTTTTGGAAGAAAAGGGATTCTGATAGATGGATGGACACCACTTCCCCGTTTTGGATGAAGGAAACGTCCTCCTCATGGTCGGAAGCGACGAAATAATCGGGTAAAGTGACCTTATTCCCGTATTTGTTCAATGTTTGGATAAGGGGGTTATCCTTGGAATTGTTGTTCCTTCCAAAATATAGACGGCCCCCATTGTAATTGTTGGGGGTGAGGTACTCGCCCGTTTGGACGTTCCCGTTATAAAGCTTTAGGTTTCCCCTAATTAAATAGGCCTTGACCCCAGGACGCCTCATGAGCCTCATCGAAGGATCGTTTCTATAGAGGGCATCGACTTTGTTTAAGCCGGTCGGGGTATAGAATTCGAGCAAGACGTATTGGTCGAACAAAGTCTTGTTCCAAGAAGGGGAAAGGAGGATGCATTCGTTATTCAAGGAGGACTGATGGATGGTGATATCGCAATCAGAGGTTGGGACAAAGGGCCTTTCCCAGCCAAGGAGCATCTTCGAAAAGGCGTTTTGGTCTCCCAAAGAGCAATCCATCATGTCCATCCTCCCTAAGGGGGAGACTTTGGAAAGGATACTCGTGGAGAAGGTATCGTAATAATCCTCTAGTCCAAGCAGATGGCCCGTTTCATGGATATACGTATGCGCGTCCACCTTGTTGGAGGAAAGGTGCATCATGTCGATGCTGCTCCAGGAGATTGGGGCAGGGGAATTGATTGTGAAGGCCCAAAACATCGAATCGCGGTTGCTACTTCCATCCGCTTCCCCGGAATATGGGGCGTTATAGATGAAATAGAGCGGAATCTTTTTGCTTCCGTTCTTGGCCAAGAAGGAATAATCGTCCAACGGTATCGAAGGATAGGTCTCACCAAACCAGGCCAAAGCCTCGTTATATAGACGCGTCAAAGTCGAAACGGCCCCTGAGCCCGTCAAGGAGGCAAGGTCGCTTTTCTTTGGATAGGTCGATGAACGGAAGAACCTATCCGTCACATGGGGGAGAAGATGAAGTCTTCCCATTGAACAACGGTCGTAATATTCGGCGACCGAGACGTATTGGTTGGTGCCATTATCCCCTTTAAAGGCGGATTCGATGTTCTTGATGGAGGAAATATTCCCTACCGAATCCTCAAAATCGATGGGGATGACTAGCAATGGCACTTCACCAACGGTCGGCATATTGAACCTTACGTTACCTAGTTGGTAAATGGAGGAAAAATCCATATTTATCTTATGGCCGTTCGATTCATAGGAATCGTAATCCCCAATCCTGTAAAAACCGTCTTTTTGGATCTCGACGAAAGGATCGCTATTCAAGGGGGAATAAACATAATCCCTATAAATAGGATTCGCGCAGGAAGGGAGGGCGAGTCCTAGAAGCGAGATTATAAAAACGGCATTCTTTCGCATAACGGTCATATTTTCCCTTAAAAGGAAGGCAAATTAAAGGGGCAACCCGGATGGATTGCCCCAATAAATAGGTCAATTAACGAGAAGATTAGGCGTGATGACGACGGTCATGCTTCTCGATGTATTTGTCCTTGACCTCATCCATCGCGGAGGCGACGGTGAATCCGGCAAGGGCCTCTTCCTCTTCTTCAGGGGTGCGTAAGCCAGTGCCAGCTGGGATGAGTTTGCCCGTGATGACGTTTTCCTTCAAGCCATGGAGGTAGTCCTTCTTGGCTTTGATGGCGGCGTCGGTGAGGACGCGGGTCGTCTCCTGGAAGGAGGCGGCGGAGAGGAAGGATTCGGTTTCGAGGGCGGCTTTGGTGATGCCGAGGACGAGTGGGCTGCAGACGGCCGGGCGCTTGCCTTCGAGAAGGGCTTTCGCGTTCTCTTCGGTGAATTTCGCGACCGAGACCCTCGTGCCAGGGAGCAAGGAGGTATCGCCACCATCGTTGATCTGCACCTTGCGGAGCATCTGACGGATGATGATCTCAAGGTGCTTATCGGAAATGCCGATACCCTGAGAGTGATAGACCTTCTGGATTTCCTTGATCATGTAGATCTCGAGTTTCTCGACACCCGCATAGCTAAGGAGGGTCTTTGGCGAGATGGCGCCTTCGGTGATCTTCGCGCCGGCTTCAACGTGCTGAGGATGCGCGGGATCGACCTTCGCGGAGATGCGGAGACGGGCACCGTATGGGGTTTCTTCCGTCTTCTCGTCGAGGATGTTCTCCGGAGAATTGTCGGTTGGGTCACCGTTA
Source organism: uncultured Erysipelotrichaceae bacterium (assembly GCA_900317165.1). Classification (GTDB taxonomy): domain Bacteria; phylum Bacillota_I; class Bacilli_A; order RFN20; family CAG-826; genus Alloenteromonas. The sequence continues at coordinate 59,992 of ONFU01000009.1, read as the reverse complement.
CGATATTTACGGATGACGACCGTGTAGCATTCGTTCTTCGGTTCGACGCTATAGACATAGCCATCGATCTTGGAGATAAGGGCCTCGCCTTTCGGGTTACGGGCTTCGACGAGCTCTTGGACACGGGGAAGACCCTGGGTGATGTCGGTACCGGCCATACCACCAGTATGGAAGACTCGCATGGTGAGCTGGGTACCAGGTTCGCCGATGGATTGGGCGGCCATGATACCGACCGCCTCGCCTTTTTCGACGAGTTGACCAGTCGCCATGTTAAGACCATAGCAATGACGGCAGACGCCATCTTTGGTTTGGCAGGTGAAGACGGAACGGATCTCGACTTCCTTGATGCCCGCGTTGACGATCGCTTCGGCGATGTCCTCGGTGATGAGCTCATTGGCCCTGACGAGGACGATGCCGTCGGAATTGACGACGTCGCGCATGGAATAACGGCCGATGATACGTTCTTGGAGGGAACGGATGACCGTGTCTTGGGAGGTATCGCGGATTTCGCGGACCTTGAAGCCATGGTCGGTATGGCAGTCATCCTCACGGACGACGACATCCTGGGAGACGTCGACTAGACGCCTGGTAAGATAACCGGAGTCCGCGGTCTTAAGGGCGGTATCTGCGGAACCCTTACGGGCACCGTGGGTGTTGATGAAGAACTCGCTGACCTTCATACCTTCGAGGTAAGAGGAGATGATCGGAAGTTCGATTTCCTCGTTCTTTGGGTTAGCGACAAGGCCTTTCATACCGATGAGCTGCTTGAAGTTATCGACGGAGCCACGGGACTTGGAGTCGGCCATGATGACGAGCGGGTTGCGCTTGTCGTTTTGCATCTGTTTGGCGACGAGGCCTTTGACGCGATTGGTGATATCGGTCCAGATGGCGACGATTTGCTTATGACGTTCTTCGACGGTGAGGAAGCCATGGCGATAGGCTCTTTCGATCTGATCGACTTTGGCTTGTCCTTCGGCGACGAGGTCGTACTTCTTGTCGACGTCTTTGATGTCGCTGATGGAGACGGTGACCGCGGAGATCATCGAGTACTTGAAGCCTTGGTCTTTGATCTTATCGAGGACCGCGGAAGTCTTGGAAGTACCATATTCCTTGAAAAGGAGGTCGATGAGCAAGCCGAGGGAGACCTTGCCGATAGCGTTCTTCAAAGGACGGGAAGCGACATAGGAAGCAAGTGGGGATTTGCCCTCTTCTTCCTTCACCTTGCCTTCGATATCGGCAGGGGAGACGAAGTCGCCTTTGAGTTTGGCGAGAAGGGTGAGGGTGGAATCGCCCTTGATGGCGTCGTTGATATAGGGGAAGTCGTCTGGGAAGACTTCATTGAAGATGATCTTACCGACGGTGGTGATGAGGTATTTGCCCATCACGCCCCTTGGCATACCCTTGCCTTCGTCCTTATGGATTTTGGAGGCGGGGATAGCAATACGGGAATGGAGGGAAACGGCATTGGCGTTATAGGCGAGGAAGACTTCGTCGACGTTAGCGAAGACCTTGGCTTCGTTAGCGGCGAATTCCTCATCCTTTTCGGCCATGCGGAGGATTTCGGCACGTTCAAGTGCGGCGGTGCCGTCCTTCTCCTCGGTTTCCTCGATGGCACGGAGAGCTTTGGCGCGGGCAAGGAAGTCGTCCGCGGTTTCCTCGGTGGTGAGGTGCCAGTTGCCAAGGATCATATCCTGTCCAGGAACGACGATGGCCTTACCATCCTTAGGACCAAGGATGTTGTTGGAGGCGAGCATCAATTTGACGGCTTCCTGTTGGGCCGCTTTCCCTAATGGGACGTGGACGGCCATCTGGTCACCATCGAAGTCGGCGTTGAAGCCAGGGCAGACGAGGGGGTGCAAACGGATCGCACGGCCATCGACGAGCTTTGGCTGGAAGGCCTGAATGGATAGCCTATGAAGGGTTGGGGCACGGTTAAGGAGGACGGGGTGATCGGAGATGATGCGTTCGACGATATCGAAGACGATTGGGTCGTAACGATCGATGATCTTATCGGCCGCCTTATGGGCGTTGACCTTCTGCTCCTTGATAAGGATCGCGGCGATGAAGGGACGGAGAAGTTGGATCGCCATCTCTCTTGGGATGCCGCATTGATACATCTTTAGGTCCGGTCCGACCGCGATGACGGAACGTCCGGAATAGTCGACACGTTTGCCGAGGAGGTTCTGACGGAAACGACCGGGCTTGCCCTTTAATCCAGCGGATAGGGACTTTAACGGACGGCCGTTTGGACCGGTGATGGCCTTCGTACGGCGACCGTTATCGATGAGGGCGTCGACGGCTTCCTGCAACATACGCTTCTCATTCATCATGATGACGTATGGGGCCTTCATGTCGATGAGCTTCTTCAAACGGGTGTTACGGGAGATGACACGGCGATAGAGGTCGTTGAGGTCGCTCGCGGCGAAACGTCCGCCGTCGAGTTGAAGCATCGGACGGAGATCCGGTGGGATGACGGGGATGACGTCGAGGACCATCCATTCCGGTTTCTGTCCGGAATCGCGGAAAGCGGAGATGACCTCGAGGCGTTTGGCGTCTTTGAGCTTCTTCTGGGCCGAGGTCTTGTCCTCGCTCTCTTTGAGGAGTTCGGCTTTGAGTTCGTTGAATTCCTTGTCGAGATCGACTTCGTGGAGAAGCCTCTTGATGGCCGCGGCACCCTGGCCGAATTCGGCTCCGGTGTATTTGTTGATGAAGCTCGTGACGGAAAGGATGTCGTAGGCTTCGGTATAGGTACCGGCCTCGTTCTTCTTTTCCAAGCTCTCAATGAGGTGGACGGCGCGCTCGTAATCGAGGGTATCCTTGGCTGGTGTGCCGGTTTCGAGGATATCGCGGAGGACACCCGGGAAAACATCACGGCCAACGGCCTCGGAGATATACTGTTTGTATTTGAGTTTGTCCGCATTGCCTTTGTTCAAGACGATGTGGGCGGCGAAATAGATGACTTCCTCGAGTTGCTTCGGGGAGATATCGAGGATAAGACCCATACGGGAAGGGATGGATTTGAGGTACCAGATATGGGAGCAAGGGGAGACGAGCTCGATATGGCCCATCCTCTCGCGTCTCCATTCCTTGGAGATGACCTCAACGCCACACTTCTCGCAGGTGATGCCTTGGTATCTGATCTTTTTGTATTTGCCGCAGTGGCATTCATAGTCTTTGGCCGGACCGAAGATCTTTTCGCAGAAGAGACCTCCCATTTCCGGTTTTTGGCTACGGTAGTTGATGGTTTCGGCACGGGTGACTTCGCCTTTGGACCAGGAACGGATGGTTTCTGGGGAGGCTAAGCCGACTTGGACCGCCGAAAGGTTGTTGATGTCGAAGGTCTCTTTTCCATTGGAGGAACGGGGTTCACGACGACGGGGCGCTTCTTCCATCGCGGAAGTCGCTTCTAGGGTAAGATTGATATCTGCCATTGTTGCGTTCTCCTTTCCTTAATCATCAGAGTTGAGACCACTTGGGTTGAATCCAACCGAGAGGCCTTCTTCGGCGGCTAGGTCTTCGGCGACCGTGACGGCCGGTTCGTCGAAGTTAGGTCCGTCGCTGCCTTCGCCATTATCGCGAGGCGCCATCGCGGAACGGATGGAGGAATTGACCTTCCTTTCCTCGATGAGGGACATCTTCGCGAGGGCGTCGGTGTCGATTTCCTCACCGTCTTGGTTGAAGAGGGTGACGTTCATACAAAGACCCTTGAGTTCCTTGGTGAAGACCTTGAAGGCTTCGGGGATGCCGGGCTTTGGAATCTCGTTTTGTTTGATGATCGCTTCGTAGGTCTTGCGGCGCCCGACGCGGTCATCGGATTTGATGGTGAGCATTTCCTGGAGGGTATGGGCAGCGCCATAAGCCTCTAGGGCCCACACTTCCATTTCACCGAAACGCTGGCCGCCGTTTTGGGCTTTACCGCCTAAAGGCTGCTGGGTGACGAGTGAATATGGGCCGGTGGCACGGGCGTGCAATTTGTCGTCGACCATGTGGACGAGTTTGATCATGTATTGCACACCGACGGCGATACGTTCGGCGAACGGCTCACCGGTGCGGCCATCGTAGAGGACGGTCTTTCCGTCTTTGGAAATACCGGCTTTCTGCATGATTTCGAAGACTTCCTCGTTGGAGACGCCATCGAAGGCCGGGGTCGCAACGCGCATATGGAGCTTGCTGCAGGCGAGGCCCAAATGGATCTCGAAGATCTGACCGATGTTCATACGGGAAGGAACGCCCATCGGGGAGAGGAGGATGTCGATTGGGGTACCATCGGCTAGGAATGGCATATCCTCGACCGGGAGGATCTTGGAGATGACGCCCTTGTTGCCGTGGCGGCCAGACATCTTATCGCCTTCGGAGATCTTCCTCTTCTGGACGATATAGACGCGGACGACCTTGGTGACTCCTGGGGGGAGTGGGTCCTTCTTCTCACGGGAGAAGATCTTGACGGAATGGATGATACCGGCTCCGCCATGAGGAACGCGGAGGGAGGAATCCTTTCCTTCCTTCGTCTTCTCGGCGAAGATGGCCATGAGGAGCTTTTCCTCTGGGGTCGGTTCGGTCTGGCCCTTCGGGGTGACTTTACCGACGAGGATGTCACCTTCCTTGACCTCGGCACCTTCGATGATGATGCCGTCTTCATCGAGCCATTTCTTAGCTTCGTCACCGACGTTTGGAATATCGCGGGTGATGGTCTCGGCACCGAGTTTGGTGTCGCGGCATTCGCACTCGAATTTCTCGATGTGGATGGTGGTGAAGGTATCTTCCTTAACCATCCTCTCACTCATGATGACGGCGTCTTCGTAGTTGTAGCCGTTCCATGTCATGTAGGCGATGAGGATGTTTTGGCCAAGGGCGAGCTCGCCATTGCGCATGGCTGGGCCATCCGCGATGATCTGGTCTTTCTTGACCTTATCGCCAACGTTGACGATTGGGGTTTGGTTGATGCAGGTACCGTTGTTGGAACGGTCGAATTTCTGCAATTGATAGGTGCGGTTTTCCTTGCCTTCGCGGACGACGATGGTCCTGGAATCGACATATTTGACGGTTCCGTCATTGACGGCGACGACGGCTAAGCCGGAGTCTTTGGCAATGACATGCTCCATACCGGTTCCGACATATGGGATGGACGGACGGAGGAGAGGCAAGGCCTGACGTTGCATGTTCGCGCCCATGAGAGCACGGGTCGCGTCGTCGTGGTTGAGGAAGGGGATGCAAGCCGCGGCGATCGAAACGATCTGCTTCGGCGAGACGTCGACGAAATCGACGAGGGAACGGTCGACGGAGAGGTTGTCTTCGTCATGACGGACGACGACTTCGGAGTCGACGATTTCCCTAACGAGGAGGTCGCCTTCGCCCTTCGGGCAGCCTTTCCAGACTTCCTTCAATTTGCAGACCTCGCCGAGTTTGATGTTGGCTTCGGCGATGTATAGGCCCCTTTCGCCATCGGCGGAGAGGTATTCGGTCTTTTCTTCGGCGACGAAGGCTCGACCGGTCTTCGGATCATGGAAGATGGAACGGTATGGGGTCTCAATGAAGCCATAACGGTTGATCTTCGCATAGGTGGAAAGGTTGTTGATAAGACCGATGTTCTGACCTTCTGGAGATTCGATTGGGCAGATACGGCCGTAATGGGTGTAATGGACGTCGCGGACTTCCATGGAAGCGCGGTCACGGGTAAGTCCACCAGGACCTAAAGCGGAGATACGGCGCTTGTTGGTAAGTTCGGCGAGGGGGTTCGTCTGATCCATGAACTGCGAGAGCTGGGAAGAGGCGAAGAATCCACGGACGGAGGTCGTGAGGGGACGGATGTTGATAAGCTGTTGCAAGGTGACCGATTCGAGGTCGGAGATGGACATCTTCTGCTGGACGGTCTTGCTCATCTTGTTGAGGCCGAGGCGGAACTGGGTCTGGAGAAGCTCTCCGACGCAGCGGACGCGACGGTTGCCAAGATGGTCGATATCATCGGTATTTCCGATGCCATCCATGATGTTGCAGAAATACGAGAAGCAAGCGACCATGTCGGAAACGGTGACGCGATGGAGTCCGCAGTTGAGGTTGGTACCGACGATGCGGACGACGTCTCCGCCCTGCTTATCATGGGCGTAGACCTTAAGGACGTTGACGGTCGAATTGTCATCGATCTTCGTGTCGACTTTAAGGGTCTCGGTGTGGGCGCCTTTCTCGAAGACTTCGGCGTCGCGGAGGCTGTTGACTTCCTCCTTGGTGAGCTTATGGCCTTCTGGGAAGAGGATTTCGCCTTCCGCGGAGACGAGTGGCTCAGCGAGGACGCGGCCAGGGAGACGGTTATAGATACCGAGTTTTTGGAGGTATTTATAACGTCCGGCACGGCCAAGGTCATAACGCTTCTCATCGAAGAATTTCTGGATGAGGAAGGTACGGAGGCCTTCTTCGGTGATCGGTTCGCCCGGTTTCAATTTGGAGAAGATGTCACCAAGGGCCTGGATTTGGTTCTTGTTGTCTTCATCTTTCCTTAAGGTGTTGTTGATATGTTCGTTATCGCCGAACAATTCACGGATTTTATCGACGTCATCGATGCCAAGGGCCTTGAAAAGGATGACGGAAGGCATCTTCCTTTGACGGTCGATACGGACGTAGGAAATGTTCTTGGCGTCGGTCTCGAACTGTAGCCAAGTACCGTGGGTTGGGATGATCTCGCCATTATAGAGATGGGTGCCGTTCTTATCGACGGTATCCTGGACATAAGCGCCAGGGGAACGGACGATCTGCGAGACGATAACGCGTTCGGCACCGTTGACGATGAAGGTGCCGGATTCGGTCATTAAGGGGATTTCACCCATGTAGACCTCGGCTTGCTTGATTTCGCCGGTGCTCTTGAATTTGAGGAACAATTTGACTTTGAGCTTGCTTGAATAAGTCATGTCTCCCGCTTTGCATTCGAGAGGGCTATATTTTGGCTCCTCGAGGCGGCAGGAATAATAGTCAATTGAAAGGGTCCCCGTGTAGTTCGAGATCGGGAAGACCTCGCGGAGGACGTCGTCGATTCCCTTCTCAAGGAACCAACGATAGGAATCCACTTGGATTTCGCATAGATAGGGCAAGGGCAAACGTCCGGAAATCTTAGAGAAATCTAGACGTCCATTGATGCCGACCGGGTAATTCTTGAATTCGGTCATCGGGGTGAATTTGTCTTCTTGCATGTAATTTTCTCCTTATTTTGTCGCGACTATGACGCGGTAGCTTTTCCTTTGGGCGATACGCTCGACCTTTGGAAATAGGGTTCGCAGGTATTTTTCAGCCGATTCGGCCCCCTGCTGTTTACGAATGACAATGATCAGTCGCCCCCCATTAGATAAATAGGAAGGTGCGCCCGCGTACATCGCATAGGTGACGCGCTTTCCAGCCCGTATCGGCGGGTTGGTAACGATCGTCTGGTATGTGGAGTTAATGTTGGAGTAGACGTCGCTATGGATGATCTGAACTTGTGCTTCGACGCCGAGGGATGCGGCGTTTTTTCGACAGCAGTCCAGGGCCCTATCGTTGACATCCGCCAAAGTGACGGAACGACTAGGGTCGAGGTGAGCCAGGATTAGTCCGATTGGTCCGACTCCCGCCCCAAGATCCAGTATGTTCTTCCCAAGATCGGTCTTGGCGATGGTTTCAAGCAGCAATCTGCTACCATCGTCAAGGCCATCTTTGCAGAAGACCCCTAAATCGCTTTTGAAGGTGTACTCCTCTCCGAGGAGAGAGAAGGAATAACTAAGATCTGCATGCTTCAAAGTGTCGATGTTATCGAAGTATTGCGGCATGGGTCCATATTCCTCCTAAAAGCGCACAAACCCCGCCTAGAGGGAACGTCCTCCAAGCGGGTGTTTGTGAAAGTGTTGTTGAGGGTGAAGCGAAATTACTTGATTTCGACTTCGGCGCCGGCGTCGACGAGGGTCTTCTTGTGACCTTCGGCCTCGACTGGGGAGATGTGCTCCTTGATTGGGGCTGGGAGAGCGTCGACGAGCTTCTTGGCATCCATCAAGCCAAGACCGGTGATGGCCTGGACGGCTTTGATGATGGCGACTTTGGAACCGGTGCCAAGGCCTTTGAGAACGAGGGAGACCTCAGCTGGTCCCTTGGCCTCGACGGCTTCTTCTTCGACGGGGGCTGGGCCACCGACGGCGACGGCAGCGGTGACACCGAATTCGGCTTCGACCGCTTTGACGAGCTCATTGAGCTCGAGGACGGACATCTCCTTAAGAGCGGAGATGATCTCTTCGTTGGTAAGTTTCATTGTGTGATCCTCCTATTATTAGGCGTTTGCCCCTTCTGCAGGAGCTCCTTTGTCGGCCAAGGCTTTGACCGTGGCGGCAAATTTCTGAATTGGTGCATTCAAGCACGATAGGAACATGGAGATCATGCCATTCTTGTCTGGTAGGTTCGAGATGGTCTTGACTCCAGCGGCATCGAGCACTTTTCCTTCGGCGATACCCGCTTTGACGACAAGGTTTTCGTGGCGACGGGCGAACTTGATGAGGGCTTTGGGACCAGCACCGAGCTCTTTGGAGAAGACAAACGCGTTCGGACCGTTGAGAACGTCATCGATCGCCGGCTGGTTGGCTTCGGCGAGGGCGCGACGAACCATCGTGTTCTTGTAGACGGTGAATGTCGAACCGGCCTTATCGAGGCTCTTGCGGAGTTCCTGGAGTTCGGCAACGGTGAGTCCTTGGTAGGAAACGACGGTGAACGAACCAGCGTCTTCGAAGGCTTTGGTGATTTCGGCAACGGTGTTCTTTTTGCTCTCGAGAATCTTTTGATTCATGTTTCTACCTCCTTTCTTTGCGATATATTGTGAAGCTGCATTATAACTAGTGAGTTGTGAGCGTTTTCCGCTAGCCTCAGCAGGGTGTTGTTTTTAAGGCACGTGCCCCCGGCTATCTTAGGTATAGTGAGCGTTTCACCAAATTTGGGAGTTCCCTAGGCGCGATTAGTTGCGGCCTGGGAAGGTGAATTTGATGGCCGGACCCATCGTGGTGGAGATGGCGGCCGAGACGATGTAGGTGCCCTTGACTGAGCTTGGGCGGGCCTTTTGGATGGCTTCGGTGACAGCCTTGAGGTTATCGAGAAGCTTCTCTTCCGTGAAGGAGACCTTGGCGATTGGCATAGCGAGGTTGCCATGCTTATCGACACGGTAAGCGATCTTACCTTTCTTGATCTCGTGGACGGCGGTCGCGACATCCATCGTAACGGTGCCGCTCTTGGGGTTTGGCATCAAGCCTTTTGGACCGAGGACACGGCCCATTTTTCCGAGTTCGCCCATCATATCCGGAGTGGCGACGATGATATCGAAGTCAAACCAGTTCTGGGTTTGGATTTTCTCGAGGATTTCCTTGCCACCGACGAAATCGGCTCCGGCGGCTTTGGCTTCTTCCTGTTTGGCGTTGGTAACGACGAGGATTCTCTTTTCCTTACCGTTTCCGTGCGGGAGGGAGAGGGTGCCGCGGATCAATTGATCGGCGAGGGTTGGGTTGACGTTGAGGTTGAAGCTAACGTCAACAGAGGCGTCGAAGGAAGTGACGGAGGTCTCTTTGACGAGCTTGGCCGCTTCTTCGAGGCTATAGATTTTGTCGGCATCGACTTTGGCGAGGGCCGCCTGATATTTCTTGCTGTACTTCTTCATGGTGGTTTCCTCGATTACTTGATGGCGATACCCATTTGACGGCAGGTTCCGGCGACGATCTTCTTGGCGGCATCAACATCATCGGTGTTGAGGTCTGGAAGCTTGTAGGTCGCGATTTCGGTGAGCTGGGCATCGGTGATGGAACCGACGACCTGCTTGGCGCTGCCGCTGCCTTTTGGTAGACCGGCGGCCTTGAGGATCAACTCAGCGACCGGGGAGGTCTTGATGACGAAGTCGTAGGACTTGTCTTCGTAGGCGGTGATGATGACGGGAACGGTCTGGCCTTTCCTGTCGCCGGTTTGAGCATTGAAATCGGTGCAGAACTTAGCCATGTTGACGCCAGCGGAAGCTAGCTTAGGTCCCGGATGGGCGTTGCCGCCTGGCAACTCCATCTTGACGACTTTGGTGATTTTCTTTCTCATGATGGTTTCTCCTTTCGGTTGAAGATCATGCAGTGGTGTTCGTGGGCCTTCACCTAGGCCCTCCCACGCATAATGCTTACGCAATTTTCGCAAGCGTTGCATATGATACGCGTATATATGGACCGACGCAAGGATTTTTTATCAAAAACTTCAACCTAAAGGTTGTACAGTTAAAAAAACGATTTCTCAAAAAATTTTTTAAAAATCTGAGCCAATTTTCGGTTTTTCCCACTAATAGTTAAGTAGGAGGACATTTCCATGATTGAAGAGATCTGGGATGTATTTCCAACCCCCGTCAATCCGCGCGAAGCCCTCTGGACGACGTTCCCTAGGCGCGGGAGGAAAGGAGGAATACGGCGTGCCGAAGACGCACGGGAGGCCAGGGTGGCCCGAGGCGATCGCGAAAGCGGCGCTGAGGATCCTGCTCGCGGCCCTGCTGCTGTTAGGGACGCTGTTCCCCCATAGGTGGTAAATAAAAGGGCCGACGAATAGTCGGTCCCTAAAACCCATCTTTATGATACCCCCAGGACCGGACCCTTTCAAGGGGGGCTATGGCCGGAGACCAGGGGTATCGTAATTCCTTAATCACTTGGCTTCGGAAGAGCGCGAGTCTGCAGTCTCTGCTTCTATCGTAGTCTGTTCAAGTTTTTTGCATTCTCTAGGCATGAAATAAATCAAGGCGATAGCGTTCGAGATTGTTGCTAAAACCCATGAGATAGGGAAGCAGGCATAAAGCCAAAACAAGGTATGGAACATATCGACTCGGAAAAGCGTCCTTAGGAAAATAATTCTGAAAAGAGCGCAGAAAACCAAAGTCGTAAGCATTGGGAAGGTTGAATGTCGCATACCTCGCAATGCTCCACCCGTGATAATCATCGTTCCATCGAGGACGTAAGTGAACGCCATAAGGAACAGTCGTTGACGTCCCGCCTCAATGGCTTCTTCGGTATCAACGAACAAACTTAACAAACCCCTGTAGCTAAAAGCAGTGACCACACAAGCCAAACCCCAATACATGGTTACCCATATCAAGCCATACCAAAGGGTCTTTTTTATGTTCTCGGGTTTCTTGGCGCCGTAGTTTTGGGAGATAAAGCTCATAACCGCGCTGGTAAGGCCCTCAACACCTGCATAGATGTACCCTTCAATGTTGCTTGAGGCGATGGCGCCGTTTTCTAGTTGTTCGTTCCCCGGGTCAATCGTGTAAAGGCTCGATTGGATGAAAACGTTGGGCAAAGAGAAGAAAAAGCCCTGTAAACCAGCAGGTAATCCGACTTTAACTACTTCACCAAGAATTTTTCCATCGATACGGAATTTCCTAAAATATAGGGAAACGTAGTGCTTTTTTGATAGCAATAGGGAAAGGAAGCAAAGAACAGCTGAGACCCCTTGAGAGATGACAGTAGCAACCGCTACTCCGGCAACGCCCATATGAAGAGGGAAAACGAACAAGCAGTCGAAACCGACGTTAATAATACCAGCGATCATCAAAACGAAGAACGGGGTTTGGGAATCGCCTTGGGCTCTTAAAAGTTGGGCTTCGTAGTTATAAAGCATCAAAAAGGGGAGACCCGTGAAGTAAAGTTTAAGATAAAGGGTGGCCTTTTCTAAGTAATGGGCTTCCGTTCCCATCATTCGCAAAAGGTCATCAGAAATGAAAAACCCTAACACGCCTACCGCAATTCCTGAAATCAAAGCAAAAATAATCGAGGTATGCATCACCTTTTCCGCTTTTTCCTTTTCCCCTGCTCCCCTAGCCTGGGCCAAAACGACGTTAGCCCCCAAGGAGATATTGGTAAAGACAACGACGATGAGGTTTATCAAAGCGGTATTTGAAGCAATCGCTCCCATGGATTCCGCGGAATCGCCATAATGGACGGTGATGAGGTCGACGGTTGTATAAAGCAATTGCATGACGACCGTCAAAGCAATAGGCAAGGCAAAAAGGCCGATCTTGAGGAAAAGATTACCAGTTGTCATATCAACTGATTCAAACAGGGAGAATCGCTTTTTGCCGCCTTCTTTTTCCATAGCGGCGTAATTGTATGCTTAAGGAAAAGCAATACAAGAAAAATGCGCTTACACTTACGCTATGCCCACGCAAAGTTGTTCTTTCATGGGCTTAACATTAAGTGAAAACGCATGTATGTCTTTAACGGATTTTAGGAAATCTTGTCAAAACTCTTTTGGACTTTCACCCTCTTGAAATCAAGTGGCTTCCTTCCTTTTTTGAGCTTTCTCTCACCAAGGTTGATCGCATGGACTGGGCAGACTAGGCCGCAGAGAAGACAACCGACGCACTTATCGTGGTTGCAATTTGGCCTACGGGTCTCCTCATTCCATTCCATGGCTTGATGGGCTCCATCATAGCAAGAGATAACGCATCTTCCACAGCCGACACACTTATCGTTATCGATTTCTGGGTAGACTATGTAATCGCGGTTCAATTCTTCCGCTGGAATGATGTTTTTATTGGCTAAGCCAACAAGTTCTTCCAAGAAATCAACATCTTGTTCTTCCATGTAGAAGCTAAGGCCTTCGCATAGGTCTTCGACGATACGGTAACCGTATTGCATAATGGCGGTGGTGACTTGAAGGTTTCTCGCCCCAAGGAGAATGAATTCCGCGGCATCCTCCCAGGTTTCGATTCCGCCGATTCCAGAAATCTGGACGCCCTTCATCTTCGGGTTATTGGCCATTTGGGCAATAAAGCGCAACGCAACAGGTTTCACGGCTTTGCCTGAATAACCGGAAATCGAGGACTTTCCATCGATGATTGGAAGGCCAACCTTCTGGTTAAGATCAAGATTGATGATTGATTTAATGGTGTTGATCGCGGAGATACCGTCTGCCCCGCCTTCTAAAGAAGCAAGGGCAGGAACACACATATCGGTGACGTTTGGGGTCATCTTGGCCATGAACGGAAGTTTGGTCGAACGCCTAACGGCCTCGCAGTACTTCTTGCATAACTCAGGGTTTGAACCAACGTCGCTTCCCATCGCGTGGCTTGTCATCTGCGGGCAGGAGAAATTAAGTTCGATCATATCCGCGCCGGCCTCGGTGACGAGTCTAGCAAGCTCTTCCCAATCCTTTTCGTTACTCCCCATGATGGAGGCAATAAGGACTTTATCGGGGTAGTTCTTCTTTAGTTTTCTCAAATCGGCAAGATTCTCTTCAAGAGAATGTTCAGCGATTTGTTCCATGTTCTTAAAACCGACGAATGGCTCCCCTTCTTTTGCCAAGGCGTCAAAGCGAGGGGAAACCTCATCAATTAGGTAATGGGCTGGCCCAATTGTCTTGAAAACGACACCACCCCAGCCTGATTCATAGGCTTTGGCGCACATGTCATAGCAATTTCCAACTGGAGACGAAGATAGGCAGAATGGATTGGGGAACTTAACCCCCATGAAGGTTATCGAAAGGTCTTTCATCTTTTTGCCTCCAAATCCTTTAGGACTTCATTAGCGACGTCTTTGCCTTTCCTAACGGCGTAGACAACCGTTTTATCTAACGGAGCAATGTCCCCGGCATAATAGACTTTGCTTCCTTTTTGATGGATGAATTCAGCCTTGCCTTTTTCAAGTTCAAGGGACCCATGATCTATTTCTTGGCCGACCGCAAGAATGATTTGATCAGCCTTGATCTTGATGGATGTCGGCACATAACGATGTTCGAAAATGACTGTTCCCCCACGAAGCACCTTCGTTGGAACGAAGCCATCATATATCGAGGCCTTCATTTCGCGGGTCAAAGCCAATTCATCGCGGCTTGCCCTAAATTCCTCGTTAGTTTCATAAGCGATGACGGTGACTTGTTTGGCACCAAGTTTTTTGGAGGTAGTCGCTGCATCCATTGCAACGTCTCCTCCGCCGATAACAAGAACGTTATCCTTGACGCGATATCCTTTCCTTTTGGCTTTAGCTAAGAAAACTACCGCGGTCATGGCTCTCTTGTTGCCTTCGAATAATGGAAGCATTTTGCCTGCGGAATAGCCAATTGCCACAATCACGGCATCGTATTTGGCTTCTAATTCTTTTATCGACTTAACTTTGTTGTTAACGATAGGGTTAACTCCCAATTTAAGGATATGGCCGATTTCTTTATCAAGGACATCCTCACTTAAACGATAGGAAGGAATACCATAACGGAGATATCCGCCGAGTTTTGGTTTTCTTTCATATAAATCGACGGCGGTTCCTTCTCTAGCTAACATAGCCGCGGCGGTTAAACCGGCTGGGCCTGAACCAATAATCGCTACACACTTGCCGTTATTTTCTTTTCTTTCTTGGAATTCCATGCCTAAGCAGGCTTCGACATCAGTTGCAAAACGTTGCAATTTGGCGATTTCGATTGGACGGTCGATGCCTGAACGGGAACAGCCTAATTGGCAGTATTTCTCCGTTGGGCAAACACGGGCGCAGATACCGCCGAGCGGATTATTAATCCTAATGGTACGGGCTGCTCCTTTTGTGTTTTTAAAACGGATCGAGCGAATAAATTTCGCTGGGTCGGTCATGGCGGGGCAAGCCTTGCTGCACGGGGCGTCATGGCAAAGGAGACAACGTGCAGCCTCCTCCATTGCCAAGGTTGGGCTAAATCCCACACTCTCTTCTGAAAAATGTGTCTTGCTCATAGAAAACCTTTCGTTGTTTTCTAGATTATAACAGGTTAGGCCGTTGGATACGAGGCAAGAACGGTTTGCTAAAGCTTATTGTTTTTCGGCATTATTATCGGTAATTCCACTGAGCTTTCTTAAAATCTGTTTTGTTTTTGAAGCCGCAACAAGAAGATCAACCAAAGCGATTAAGGCCAAAACGATGGCAGCGCTAATTGCAAAATGCGAAAAAAGGAATTCTCCCGCAATGGAATTGATTATCGCAAACGATATTTGGCTCGCGAGGATGGCCGCGCCTCCAAAAAGCAAATGTACCGCAATCATTTTGGAATAAACCCATCCAAAAATCTTACGTTTTTGGGGCCGATTTTCGATATAAATGGATATCTCTTCCTTAGACAATGACTTGGAAAAAGAAACGTGACCAATAACGATTGAGAGAATAGCAAATAACAAGGCTAAAGTATAAAAGATGGCGATGGAAATTGGCCATGACATAGTAATCGCTGGGCCATAAAGCGTTTTATCGTGAAACGGGGCATCGCTTCCTAAAACAAGTAAAAACATCAAATCCCCAAAGAGATTCCCTCTTGTTTTTAGGAAGAAGGAAGAGGTTGCAGCGTTCTCTTTAAAAACAACAAACGAGGCTATCTTTTTGTTGGCTTGAACGAAATCTTTATATTGCTCAAGTCGTCCTTCTGAATTCAAATCCGTTAAGGACATTGATGCGTTTTCAAAAGAAGAGCCGAGGAACTGCGTTTTGAATATGCCAACGATTTTTCTTCCAAGCAAATCTATTCCGATGAGTTCGGAAACGGTGGATGGCTTAATTGTTTCTCCCAAATCATTCTTATATCCATTAGCCACCAACAAAGCCGCATTTGCGTCAGATATCGCTATTTCTTCAGATGATTTAGGAAGTCTTCCGCCTTGGCCTTCGTTGCTTATCGATATAAAAGCCGAAGCCCCTTTTGTGTTTTCGTTGATTACAAGATTGAATTCACCGTATTTGCCAGCTTTCTTTAAATCCTTTGCCAAAGGAGAATCAAGAACCTCAGTTAAATCAAAAGAGTTTCTCTCGGCGGGAAGCGCGTTTGCGTTCTCGCAAATCATTTTCAATTGTTCATCGCTAAAGCCGACGGTGGTTTCGCTCTTGGTTCCAAGACCAGTAATAAACCTGTTTATACAAGGCAAAGACATAGTTCCGGGATGAAAAACACCCATAATGATTCCAGCCTCTCGTTTGGTGTTCGTCCAAACGATTTCTTGGTTATGGTAGAAAAAAGCATCGCATAGGTAAGATTGTCTATTATCAGAATAGTTTATCCCTGTAGCGAATGAGAGAAAAAACAGCGATATCAGCAAGAGAACAATCGAAACCTTGGATTTGAATAGATTTCTAAAGTGAAATATATTCTTCTGCCGCTTTTGTTTTTCAAAGTCGGGAGAAACACTTTTTTTGACCAATAAACTGTTCATAGTTGTGTCCTTTATAATAATATGCTTTGTCTGCAACACTCTCTGCCAATTCTTTGTTATTCGAAACAACAATAACCAGTCTCTTTAAAGATTCGCTTTTTAGATAGGCCAACTCGGAAAAAACGTCAGCAGAATCATCTAAAATTATTGCAATACGGCTCAAAGAAATGCGTTCTTTATTTAAAGAACCAGTTTTTTGAAAAGCAACTGCGCTTTTATAATTATACACCGATCCTGGAGAGTCCTTTTTTACAGTTCTTCCATTAAAAACAATTTTGCCCGTGTATTCTTTTGGTCTAAAGAAAAAACTAAAAACTGATTCATTAACAGTGCATTCACCAATTAAGAATACCAAACCGATGTCTTCAAAAGATAACGATAAATTGTCAAATAAAAGCCCTCCTTGATTTTTTAAAAAGATATGATGCAAACTAAACATTAATCACGGCCTTTTTCATTTCGAAATGTAAAGTCTGACTTGCCAAGGACTTGCAGCATGAAATCATTCTCTTATTGTTTGCAGTAAAAGAGAAGGCCGCTGTCGTGGCAAACAAATTTTCATCAACACCAACGTAGTAAAACAGGTTATTTTGGACATTCGGTATGGTAACAACATCATATAAACCGCTCCATGTAAGTCCTGCTCCTAGAAAGCATAGTTTTGAATTGTAATAAAGCGGGCGAGAGATTCCCGTTCTATTATAAACTTTAAAAGACCAGGTATTTCCCGATTTGCCAACAAGGACAGGATCTGGAGTGTTGGAAAAGCAGGTAGGAAAGACGTACGAACTCCACAAAATATCAAATGGGTTAATCCAACCACTCGATGTTTGATTGAAAACAACTCCAATTGAGTAATAACCTGCATAAACTAGTTCTGAACAATACCATTCGGTTGAATTGATGCTTGTATTTATGCGGCCTTGTTCAAAAGGATAATTATAGGGTTTTCCCAATTGTGCATAGATAAAATCTAAACAATCTTCTATTTCATCATCATCGGCAAGCGTTCTAAGAATCATTACTCCGAATTGGTTTATTCTATTCGTATCTAAAAATCCAAATTGAACTCCGCCACCTACAGCCTCAATTGTTTGAATATAGGTTAAACAGATGCCTTCTTCAGTTTCATAAAACTTGTGGGTGTCATAGACAATCGCGGCATGGCCCATACCAAAATCTGGAGCTGCAGTTTCTAAAATTATATCCCCTTTCTTTACTGAACTGAAATCGAATGAGGTATAAGATGGAAATTGTTGAAAACAATAATATGGCGTAAAAATCGGATCGAAGAGAGTCGAATAGGGGTTAGAGATAGAGTTTCCTCCATTTCCATCTTTCAAAATATAAAAGGCATCGTTGGATGAGCGCTCAATCTGATGATCTGATAATTCCTCAACATGATTATTTTGTCTGTGGCAATATTCTGAGATTAGCGTTGCAGTAAAATCATCTAAAGTTAATCCGCTGGAATTCAAATAATAATTGACAAACGTCTCATACGGAAGCGACATCAAAGCATTATCATTAGAAGTTCTGCTCAAAAACTCATCATAATGTTGCCTAAGAGATTCTTCATTGGCTTTAGGACTTTCCCAAGCAAAATCAATGGGCCCAACATTTGAATAAGAGAATAAACATAAATTCAGAAGTGCAAAAACTAATTTTAACATATAAATATTAAAAGCCTGCCAGTAATAAAATTCAACCTCACCCCAACTCTATGTAACCAGTAAGCAATGTTTTCTAGAATCAAAAAGCGTTTTAAAATTATCATTCGAGTGACTACACCGCACACAAAAAGGACCGCCAAAGTCGGCGGCCCTAATTGCTAATTGTTGAAACTTAGAATTTGCGGTTCGCAAAAGCTTTGACACCAAGGAATTGGGCGTCTTCACCAAGCTCTTCTTCGATGCGGAGGAGTTGGTTGTACTTGGCCATACGGTCGGTACGGGAAGCGGAACCGGTCTTGATCTGTCCAGCGTTGACGGCAACGGCGAGGTCAGCGATGGTCGCATCTTCGGTTTCACCGGAACGGTGGGAGACCATGCAGGTATAGCCGTTTGTCTGGGCAAGGCGGATCGCGTCAAGGGTTTCGGTGAGGGTACCGATTTGGTTGACCTTGATGAGGATGGAGTTCGCGATGCCTTTGACGATGCCTTCGCGGAGAATCGCTGGGTTGGTGACGAAGAGGTCGTCGCCGACGAGTTGGACCTTGTCGCCAAGGCGTTCGGTGAGTTTCTTCCAGCCTTCCCAATCGGATTCGGCAAGGCCGTCTTCGATTGTGATGATAGCAGGATATTCTTTGACCATTCTCTCGAGATAACGGATCATCTGCTCAGTGGTCTTCTTTCCTTCTTTGGATTTGACGAGGTTATAGACGCCGTTGCCTTCATAGAATTCGGAGGAAGCAACGTCCATACCAAGGAAGATCTGTTCGCCAAGCTTATAGCCAGCTTTCTCAACCGCCTCGGCAATGAGGGCGAGAGGCTCTTTGTTGCCCTTCTTGCAGCTTGGGGCGAATCCACCTTCATCGCCAACACCGGTCTCATAGCCGTGGGCTTTGACGACCTTTTGGAGGGCGTGGAAGATTTCGGTTCCGGCGCGGAGGGCTTCGCGGAAGGTATCAAATCCGGCTGGGATGATGAAGAATTCCTGGAAGTCGACGGAGGATTGAGCGTGGGCGCCACCATTGATGACGTTCATGCATGGGGTTGGGATGATCTTTCCGTTGGTGCCACCGATATAACGGTAAAGTGGCATGTGGAGGCTTTCGGCGGCTGCGCGAGCAACTGCGAGGGAGACGCCAAGTAAGGCGTTCGCGCCCAAATTGGATTTGAATGGGGTGCCGTCGAGTTTGAGCATAGCGCGGTCGATGCCGAGTTGATCGGTGACTTCCATTCCCTCGACTACTGGAGCGAGTTTCTCATTGACGTTCGCGACTGCTTTGAGAACGCCTTTTCCAAGGTAACGGGCCTTGTCACCATCACGAAGTTCAAGAGCTTCGCGTTCACCGGTGGAGGCACCTGATGGAACGATGGCGCGTGCTTTGACGCCATCATCAAGGGTGACTTCAACTTCAACGGTTGGATTGCCACGGCTGTCGAGGACTTCGCGGCCATGGACTTTAACGATTTTTGCCATTTATTATTTCTCCTTTTGGCGAGATGCCTAAATGATAGCACTTCTTTATATGTATTTGGGGCAATATCTTTAGTAAAAAGATAGATTTTTATGATTTTTGAAGAAAAAACGACCGGTTTTTCCGAAAAATGAGGTTAAATCTTTGGAAAAATCAGTCGATTTTCTTAAATTGAAGCAATAAAGAGGAGATTATCGCAAGCAAAGCCAAACCAGAATCCCCTGCTACGGAAACCCATAATGGAAGTTCCCAACTGCCCATCACGGTAGAAAGGATAGCTAGGAAAACGATTACGAATTTAACCGTTAGGGAAAAGACAATGTTGAAGATGGCCCTATTCCTAGTTGCTTTAGCAATCTTATGGAGCTTTCTAAAGGCAAGGGGATCATCATTAAGGATGACGCAGTCGGCATTCATGACAGAAAGATCGGAACCTAGACCGCCCATAGCAACCCCAACATCGCTAAAGGCGAGGCTTGGGGCGTCATTGATTCCATCGCCTAAATAGGCAATGGTTCCGTTTATTCTCGCTTTTTCTTCCTTCAAGGCCGCTATCTTCTCCTCAGGAAGAAGGGATGAACGATAAGAATCCATTTGGAGGGATGTGGCGATATCCTTGACGGAATCCTCGGCGTCCCCAGAAAGCAAGGATACCGTTATGTCTTTTTCGTGGAGATAGGAAACAAGATGGGCGGAATGGCGTTTGGCTTTATCAACAAAGAGGGCGTTTCCGATATGTTCCCCGTCTTTAGCGATATAAATCGCGGTCCCTTTTTCTTCTCCCTTGATAACGACGTTTTCCTTCTCAAGAAGGTTTTTACGGCCAGCCAAATAAGTATGGCCTTCAAAAGAAGCCTTGATTCCATAACCAGGGATCTCATCATAGGATTCGAAATCGATGTTAGGCCTATTGAAAGAACGATATAAGGATTCTGCAAGAGGATGATGGCTACGGCATTCAATGAGGGTAAGGGTTTGCTCAAGTTCGACTTCGCTGACTCCAAAAACGCGTAAGCCGGAAATGGTTGGTTTGCCTTCGGTAATGGTACCCGTCTTATCGCTATAGACGGCCTTTAAGGAATTCAAGGCGTCAAAATAGACGGCCCCTTTAACCAAAATCCCGTTTTTGGAAGCTAGGCCAAGACCTGAGAAATAGGCTAATGGGACTGAGATAACAATCGCGCAAGGGCAAGAGACTACGAGGAAACTAAGCGAGACATATATCCATTTTGACCAGTTTTGAGCTTGGTTTGCCCCTAAGAACAAAGGGGGTAGGACTGCAACAAACAAAGCGATAAGCATAACGATTGGGGTATACCATTTGGAGAACCTTCTGATGAATTTCTCCGAACGAGATTTCCCGTTTGCCCCTTCTTCGATAGCTTCCATCAATTTGGCGACGGTCGAATCGGAATATTCTTTGGTTACCTCGACTTTAATGGAACCAGAAGAAAGAAGCGTTCCCGAATACACGGGGTCGCCGTTTTGTTTGGCGATAAGAGCGGATTCGCCACTTAAGGAGGATTCGTCGATCTCGGCGTTCCCATCTATGACCCTGCCATCGCAAAGAACCTTTTCGCCGGTTGAAACGATGACGATATCGCCCACATGCACTTCTTCCGGTTTCCTTCTTATTATTTCTTCGCCACTTGAAACGGAGGCTAATTCCTCACGTAAATCAATCGACTTCAAAATGGCTTTACGGGATTTGTCTTCCGCGAGATCTTGGAAAACCTCCCCGACTTGGAAAAGAAGAATTACGAGGTAGGCTTCAAGGAATTCATTATGTTCCTTCCCAAAGAAACGCAAGGAAAACGCACCTAGAGAGGCGACGATCATCAAAGTCGCTTCGTTAAAGATATGGCCTTCCTTCATCTCCTCGACCATCTCGATATAGAGGTCATAGGAAATGATTAAATAGGCCGTCACCATGAAAATGAGGTTTACCCATAGCTCATAGGATCCTTCGTTGAAAAGAAAGAAACCAAGTAGGGCAAGTGTCAAGGAAACGACAATACGGATTCCAAGAATTAGGAAATGCAGTTTTTCTTTTTTCTCCTTGTCTTTCATAAAGCTACATCTTTTCCTTAACGTGTTCATGAACAACGGAAAGAAGGGCTTCGACGTGTTCGTCTGCCAAAGAATAGATAACCGAAGTCCCTTCTTTCCTAAAGCTCACAAGATCCGACTTACGGAGGATCTGAAGTTGATGTGAGACCAATGATTGGGAGGCCTCGACGGCTTCCACGATTTCAGAGACCGACTTCTCTTCTCCGATTAAGGCATAGAGTATCTTCAATCTGGTGGAATCGCTTGCGATATTGAGCATCTCTTCCATGCGGTCGATCGTTTCTTCATTCGGGATTTTTGCCATAAGAGCCTCCTAATATGAACAGTCATTCATATTTATGCCATTATTATATGAATACCCATTCATATTTCAAGGTTTTTTTAATATATTTTTTCTTCTTTGAAGAAATTCAATAATTCAACGCTTCTGAAGCAATCAATTCGTATGTTAAAGCGTCATAAAGGGAGATTCTTTTCCCGTCGAATAAGCCATATCCTGGACCATCATCCCTAGGCAAAGATATTGAGCCGGGGTTGAAATAATAAACCCCCTCTACTTTTTCTAATCGTTTCACGTGTGTATGTCCGTGCATCACTAAATCATTTATGGGAAAGGAGACATATGGGGGACGGTGCATCAAATAGACGGAATGCAAGCCAAAATCCAAGCGCCTTGAGGTAGGAAGGCTGGTCTTCAGAATGTTTTCATCAGATGAATAATCGCAATTCCCCTTCACCAAAAGAAGGCCGCAGGGAAGGGAAAGGAGGATGGACGCTACATGTAAATCGTCTTCGTCTCTTGCTCCATGGAGTATATCCCCAAGGATTATCAAAACGTCGGGATTCTCTTTTTTCACAAGGTCTTTGGTCCTATTGGCCCCCGAAACGGAGCCATGGATATCGGAGACGATAAGATAACGCATGCCCCAATTATAGAAAATTAATGTATGATTGTGCTCATGAAACTCGCGAAGAACAATTACGAAATATTAAAAGACGCCTTCTCTTATTCAGTCAAAAGCTGGTTGAGGAGTGATTTAGCGGAAGGAAG
Organism: uncultured Erysipelotrichaceae bacterium; assembly: GCA_900317165.1. Taxonomy (GTDB): domain Bacteria; phylum Bacillota_I; class Bacilli_A; order RFN20; family CAG-826; genus Alloenteromonas. Next base: position 37,567 of record ONFU01000009.1, on the reverse strand, counting down.
CGAAAATGAGGCTATATTGTTGCACGCCTCCGCAGCCTTCCTTTTGGATAATATCTTCATCAAGGAAAAAGCTGGCGAAACCATAACAAAATTGGCCGCGGAAGATATCGGCTCGACATTCGAGGCAAAAAAGCTAAGTGAAAAAGCCAAGGAGATGTACGCCCTTCTTGAAGGCGACGAATTCGCCAAAGGTAGATCGCCTTTAAGGGATTATGTCGCTTGGATTGCCGAAGAAAAGGAAGAGGTCCTCGAGGCCTTTAAGGACAAGGCAGGGCGTTTGGCTCTTGTCTATATCGACCAACTCGTCACCCTTATGGCGGTTGAACACCCCGAAATCGAAAAGCTCCGTATTGCGGAGATCATCTTCCTAAATATGGTCGATGCCTTCGCCCAATGCCTTAAGGCAAGCCTAAAAGAGAAATACCTTAAGCTCGCCTCGCTTCCATTCTTCCAAGACGTAAGCGAGGAATTCGAGAGAATCCGCGCGGAAATCGACGATTAAGGCAAACGAAAAGGGCATTTGGAACGTTTCATCCAAATGCCCTTTCTTTTTAGATTTTTTCGATTTCGGCGAAGTCGACATCAACTGGGGTCGAACGTCCGAAGAACATGGTTTCGACACGGCAGACACCGGATTCTTTGTCGATGGAGAGAATCTTACCTTCGGTTCCTTCAAGAGGTCCGTGGATGACTTTGACAAAGTCACCAACTTTGTAACGGTCATACATCGATTCATCGATCTCGCCCATTCTCTTAAGGACCGGTTCGATTTCCTCGCGGGTGACGGGGGTCGGTTTTTGACCTCCACCGGAAGAACCTGCGATACCCGTAACGCCCGGAGTGTTACGGACGATGTACCAGGAATCGTCGGTCATGATCATCTCAACGAAGATATAACCTGGGAAGAGGTTGACGACCTTCTTCTTGCCCGTAGCGACGCCATCTTTGATGACATCGACTTCCTGTTCGGCGACCAAGACACGGAGGATGAGGTTTTCCATGCCCATGGTTTGAATACGTTTCTTTAGGTTCTCAGCGGTTTTTGATTCGTGCATTGAGTAGGTGGTAACGATGTACCACTGCTTTTCGCCATATTGATCAGCCATTGTTATTTACCTCCAAACGCGTTGCGGAGCTGGGAAATCAAACTTCCAGCGGTCAAATCCTCTAATGAGAGGAACAAAGCGGCAAAGGCCGCGATGATAACGACAACAATAACGGTTTTAACGAGGTCCTCGCGCTTCGGCCAGCGAATGCGCCTTCCCTCTTTGACGACTTCTTTGGTGTACTTGATTGGTCCCATGAAATCTCCTTTCGCTTATTTGCTTTGTTTATGCAAAGTATGCTTCCCACAATGTGGGCAATACTTGCTGAGTTCGACTCGACGTGGGTCGTCTTTTCTCCTCATGACAGAGTAATTCCGTCCGAGGCACTCAGTGCAAATCAAAAAAACCCTTTCCCTTGCCATTGTTCATCTACTTTCAGCCTACAAACTATCCTCTCAAGAAGAGCGCTTGTCAATAGACAACATGTATAAGGGAACAGGTTTTTCCAAAGGCCAAAAGATAATAGAAGCAAAAATCCCGCGGATAGAAGGCTTTCTGATTCAAAACAGAAAGATTATTTAATCTACGGGAAAAGTGAAGATTGCCTAAATAAATGGTTTACCGTTGACGAAATTTCATCAAGCTGGGTCAAACAGTTTATTGATCTGTTTAGTCAAGAATTTCCTTAAGGCCACAAGGGTTCTTTTCACAGAGGAAACAGGCACCCCCAATATCTTGCTAGCGGAAGCCACGCTATGGCCCATACCTAACAGTTTGGCCAGTTCTATCGTATAGCTTGGAAAATTGTCCTTATAAGCGAAAATCAAATTGATGACGTCATTCAAATCAATCTGTCCGGAGATCTTTTCATCCATGCTCCCCACCAATTCATGAAGGGTTGGGGCATCCTCATCAAGAGTTTCAAAGGTATCAAGTGATAAAGGCAGACTGATATCATTGTTTCTCATTGTCTTTGCAATGATTAACAGAAGCTCGTTTTTAAGGATTTCACAGAAATAAGTCAGAAATTTCGTAGCATGGTCCGCGTCAAAATTCTTTTCCGCGTTCAAATAGGTGACGAAGAAGGCTTCGTTTATATCCCAATCATCCACAATATCGCGGACATTAGGAAGCACTGCCGAGACTAGGGTATTCTTTTCCCTCCAATAGCGAACAGATAGAGTGTCTCTAGCGGAGGTATCGCCTTGGCGTATTAATTCGACGAGTTCTTCGTCGCTTTTCCGTAAATAATAACTGAATGGTTTAAAAATAGGGTCATTAAAATTCATGGTTCGATCCTGCGTAAATAAATATGAGATAAATTAATATGGTTTTCCCTGAAAAAGGTATACAGGGGTTGCTTATTTTTGCAACTGGCGAATCCCTGCAAGCAAGATTCCGGTCGCAACGGACGCATTAAGGGAATTAACGTGTCCAAGCATTGGGATTTTCACGATGAAATCGGAATTGCGAAGAACGAGATTGGAAATACCGAAGCCCTCGCTTCCAACAACAAGGGCAATCGGCCCACGATAGTCGACTTCATCGTAGGACATCGTTCCTGATCCATCAGAGGCTACGACCCAGTATCCGTTCTTCTTTAAAGTGGTAATTGAAGCAGAAAGATTGGAAACGGTAGTCGTTTTTACATAATGGATAGCACCGGTGGAGACTTTCGCAACCGTAGCGTTGAGTTGGACTTCCCCGCGTTTTTTCAACACGATTCCATCAACGCCGAAAGCATCGGATGAGCGCAATATGGCGCCAAGATTATGTGGGTCTTCGATTCCGTCGAGAATTAATATAAGGGGGTTCTCCTTATCTTTAGCGTAATCGATGATTTCATTAAGGGAATATTCCCTGATGGGTTTGACCTTTGCGGCAAAGCCCTGGGATAAATTCGACTTGCTAATGCGGCGGAGCTCCTCCTCCGTTACGAATTCAACGGGGATCTTAGACTCGTTGGCTTCTAACACGATGGGGTCGTTTCTATGCTTAGTTAAAACATAGACGGCAATGGCCTCTCCAGAACGGACGGCCTCCCTCACGGTGTTTTTGCCAAATTCGATTTTATTCATCTTTCATGGCTCCTTACAAGAACAATTTAGGTTTTAAATCAGACTATAAATTGACAATTTTGCTTGTCAAATTCGAGTCAGGTTAGAAAAGTCCGCGCTTAATGAGCTCACCCCTGATCTCGTCGCTGCGCTCGAAGTCTTTCGCGGCTTTGGCTTCGTTATATTGGCGATAAAGCGATTTGTCGTCTTCGCTTAGAGAGGGGAGATCGACTTTGATACCTAGAGTGTCTAGGTAATCGAGGACTTTGCGATAGGAAAGAAGCAAGGCTTCGTAATTGATTGGCCTTGAACGCAAAATGGTGTTGAGGGTTTTTAGTTCGCTTAGCAAAATGGCGATGGCGTTTGGCGTATTGAGGTCGTTGCAAAGTTCATCGAAGAACTCCCCTTCCGCCGGAAGAGGCTCACCCTCAATCTTGATATCCGCGAGTTGCAGGGTCAAAGAGACCTGCTTCATGGCGGTCGCTATCTTTTGATAAGTCTTTTGGGCTTCCATAATCGTGGCTTTGGTGAATGTTAGTGGGGCCCTGTAATGGGTGGAAAGCATCATGATGCGAAGCGGCATTCCGCCATATTGGGCGATAACGTCTTTGGCAAGAATCACGTTTCCAAGGGATTTGGACATCTTCTCGTTATCGATGTTGATAAATCCGTTATGAAGCCAATACTTCGCTAGGCCGTTATGGTTATGGGCCTTCGATTGGGCGATTTCGTTCTCGTGATGGGGGAATTTGAGGTCAAAGCCACCACCATGGATATCGATATAACCGTTTGTATCTCTAAAAATGGAGGAAATCATGACGCAGCATTCGGTATGCCATCCCGGCCTTCCTTCCCCAAATGGCGTCTCCCATTTGATTCCTTCCTCGGTTTTCTTCCATAAAGCGAAGTCAATCGGCGATTCCTTCTGCGAATTGACTTCGATCCTCGCCCCAGAGATGAGCCTTTCGGGGGTATTCCCGGAAAGTTCGCCGTAAGTTGGGACGGAAGCTACTCTAAAATAAACATCTCCATCGGCCTTATAGGCGGATCCGTTATTAACTAGGTCATCGACATAGGAAATAATCTTATCCATGTATTCGGTTGGCTTTGGGGTGATATCAGGTTGCAATGAACCGACTTCATTTGTTAGGTTACGGAACTTCTCGATTATCTCATCGGTCAACCGCCGTTCAGGAATCCCTAGTTCCTTGGCCCTATTGATGATCTTGTCATCGACATCGGTGTAATTGGAAACAAAGGTCACGTCATACCCCAAACGGATGAAAAGACGCCTCCAGGCATCGAAGACGATAACGGGTCTGAAGTTTCCAATATGGGGATCGTTATAGACGGTAGGTCCACAGACATAAAAAGAGACCTTGCCATCTTGGATAGGAACGAATTCCTCATAATCATTTTTCAGCGACGAATAGAGAGTAACTTTTTTCATGGGCCAATTATACCAGCCTTCTTATAGAAGAGAGAGTACTCTTGAAAAAGAATAGAAAGGATAAAATAGATTAACTATTTTTTGTCAATTTATCAAATTATTTTTAGTATTAAAGAGGTTTGTATATCGTTTAGAAATGGTTAGACTTAATCGAAAAGCCTGCAAAACCCAAATATTTTTTATGTTCATTCACACACAATCGAAAGAATTTGGGCAGGGTTATCAATTGAATAATCGGCCTTAGAGACGGTTTTTGCATCGTAAATGCCATATCCATATAGGCATAAAATCACTGCAATTCCCGCGTTTTTACCAGTTTCTATATCGACGATAGAATCACCGATATAGATAGTTTCATTTTTGTCTAATTTATTTTTTTCAATTAAACTGTTAACCGAATAGGGATCAGGTTTTAAGGGGGTCCCAGCTTGGTCTCCTTGAATATAATCAAAGAGATCATGAAAATGGTGTTTGAGGATCGTCTTAGCTAACTCATCTGGTTTGTTGGTCACTACGAATAGACGCTTTCCGAGCCTTTTCAATTCCTTTAGAGTTTCCACCATTTTGGGGTAAGGAAATGAGTTTGTGTCCTGGTACTTCTTATAACGTGGGCCATAGGCTTGTTTAAGCTTAATGAATAATTCTTCGTTATCCTTCTCTTCAAGCAAGGCGCGACGAACGAGCATGTCCGCCCCATTGCCTATAAGCCTCTTTGTTCCTTCAAGGTCGAAACGTTGTGGAAGGCCAATTGATTCTAGGGCCTCATTGATTGCGAAACTGATATCCCCAACCGTATCGATTAAGGTGCCATCCAAATCAAAAATCAAATTCTTATACATACATGTATATCTTACCATAAAAGGCCTCTAAAAGCCCCGTAGAAGCGTTTATAGGGCTAAACCAATAAAGAGATTAAGGAGAAATAGAAAAAGGCCAGGAATCCCTGGCCTATTAGATTTAGCTTTGTAGCCTAGAATTAGCGATCAGACCAACGGACGATCACGACTTCGGCGGCATCGCCACGGCGCTGACCAAGCTTGAGGGCTTTGGTGTAGCCACCGTTGCGGGCGGCCATGCGTGGGGCGAGATCATCGAAGAGCTTGGAAAGGGCGTCTTTGCCATCTTTGCCAACGACTCCTGGGCGAACCACGGAGGCGGCGAGGCGGCGATGGTGGAGGTCGCCTTTCTTCGCATAGGTGACGAGTCTGTCAGCTAAGGATTTGAGCTCCTTGACGACGCCAGAGGTGACCTTGACTTCCTCGTTGAGGATGAGGTCGGTGACGACGTTGCGAAGCATCGATTTGTTTTTGCTAGCGGTATAGCCAGTCTTGAAACGCACACCGGTCTTGCCTTCTCCTACATAATCGCGGAAATGCAGGCCGATGGTGGCGAGCTTCTCCTTGACTTCTTTTAGCGACTTCTTGCCAAGGTTGCGGACCTTCATCATCTCATCCTCGCTCTTTTGGGTGAGTTCCATGACGGTGGTGATGCCGAAACGCTTGAGGCAGTTGTTGCTACGAACGCTGAGATCGAGTTCTTCGATCAACATGTTCTGATATTTGTTCTCCTCGGTCTTGTTCTCTTCCTTAACGAGTTTGATTTCGCGGACGCCCTTATCGAGGTCGGCGAATTTCTGGAAGTGGGCAATGAGGAGTTGGGCGGCCATCGCGACGGCTTCAGCCGGTTTGATGGAACCGTTGGTAGTGACTTCGAGGATCAATTTGTCGAAGCGGGAATCGTGTCCGACGCGGGTTGGCTCAACGGAGTAAGCAACCTTGACGACCGGGCTGTAGTTGGAGTCGGTGGCGATTAAGCCGACGGTGTCGCGAAGAACCCTCTTCTCGACCTTGTTGCCATCGCTGGTGACATATCCCCTGCCGGTGCCGGCATAGATGGTCATGCGGAGATGGCCCTTCTCGTTGATATGGGCGATCTCGAGATCAGGATTGCAGACTTCGGTGAGGGTTGGGAGTTCGAGGTCTCCGGCGGTGAGGACCTTTGGTCCTTTGACGTCGACTTCGATCTTCTTGGTATCGGTGGTGTGGTCATCAATCTTAAGGACGAGGTCCTTGAGGTTGAGGATGATGCCGGTGACGTCTTCCATGATGCCTGGAAGGGCGGTGAATTCATGACGGACGTCTTCGATTTGGACGGCATAGACGCTCGCGCCGGGAAGGGCGCTTAGCAAGACGCGGCGTAGCGCGTTGCCAAGGGTGATTCCGAATCCCCTTTCAAGAGGGGAGACGACGAGACGAGCATAGTTCTCGTCTGGGTCGGTTCCTTCGTCAACGGTGATCGTAACGGGCTCGAATGGATTGGGGAGTTTAAGCTCCTCGACGGAGCGAATGTCAGTTTTAGCATTAGCCATAATTGCGTTCTTTTCCTCCTAATTATGTTCTTGCTTTCTTTCTCCTCTAGCAATGCTAGGGAGTTACGTCATTAGCCGCGCGGACGCTTGGGCGGGCGGCAGCCGTTGTGTGGGATTGGAGTCGTATCCTCGATGGAGAGGACTTGGAGACCAACGACCGTGAGGGCGCGGACGGCGGATTCGCGTCCGGCACCTGGACCCTTGACCTCGACGTCGACCTGGCGGATGCCTTGGTCGAAGGCAGTCTTGGCAGCGGCTTCGGAAGCTAGTTGAGCGGCGAACGGTGTGGATTTCTTGGCGCCTTTATAGCCAAGAGCACCGGCCGAGGACCAGGCGATGACGTTGCCGGAGGTATCGGTGATGGTAACGATGGTGTTGTTGAAGGTGGCGTGGATATGGGCGACGCCATGAGTAAAGGAGCGTTTGATCTTCTTCTTCCTTGCGGTCGTAGATTTGCCCTTCTTAGCGGTTTTTGCAGCAGCCATTGTAGAGCTCTCCTTTCATTATCTAGAAGCCATCTTCTTATTGGCGATGGTCTTCCTGCGTCCTTTACGGGTACGCGCATTGGTGCGGGTCCTCTGTCCACGGACTGGGAGGCCCTTTTTGTGGCGTTGGCCACGGTAGCAGCCGATTTCGACGAGGCGCTTGACGTTGAGACTGGACTCACGACGGGCGTCGCCTTCGGTGCGGTATTTGGAGACCTCGGAACGGATAGCGGTGAGCTGTTCGTCGGTGAGGTTCTTCACGCGGATGTCCTCGGAGATTTTGGTGGCTTCGAGGATCTTCTTGGCGGTTGTCGGTCCAATACCATAAATATAGGTAAGGGAGACGACGACGCGTTTTTCATTTGGGATATCAACCCCAGCAATACGTGCCATATTCTAGATTTCCTTTCTTCTCAACCCTGACGCTGTTTGTGCTTCGGGTTGGAGCAGATAACCATGACTTTGCCATGGCGCCGAATGACTTTGCACTTGTCACAGATCGGCTTGACTGACGGTCTGACTTTCATTTCTTTGCTCCTTATTAATCAGATCAGTTCCTATAACGGAACGTTATGCGCCCACGTGTTAAATCGTAAGGTGAGAATTGGACCGTAACCCTATCACCGGGGAGAATGCGAATGTAGTTCATTCGGATTTTTCCCGAAACGCAGGCTTGGACTACGGCTCCGTTGGCGAGCTTCACCTTGAAGTTGGCGTTTGGAAGGCATTCCAACACCGTCGCCTCTACTTCTATGCAATCTTGTTTGCTCAAGCGCGAATTCCTCCTTCTCTAGAGCTTGCTGAGAATCTCATAACCGTCATGGGTGACGGCGATGGTGTTCTCGTAATGGCTCGTGAGTCCGCCGTCTTTGGCGACGACGGTCCAGCCATCTTTGAGCACACGAACCTCGGGACGATGCTCGAGGATCATCGGCTCGATGCAGATAGTCATCCCTTCCTTCAGCAAGGGGCCGGTGCCCTCTTTGCCATAGCAGGGGATATAGGGGTCTTCATGCATGGAGCGACCAATGCCATGCCCCGTGTAATCGCGGGGGACCGAGCAACCGTATTTCTTCGCGGTCATCTCAATCATATGGCAGATATCGCCTAGATGCACCCCTGGTTTTACCAGGGCCACGGCATTTTCGAAGGCTTCTTTTGCGATATCGATCATCCTTTGTTGCCTTTCGCCGATTATTCCGACCGGGAAGGTTCTCGCGGCATCGCCGACATACCCGTTCTTGGTCGCGCATAGGTCAAGGGTGATGATGTCTCCATCGCGAAGGATTTGCCTTGGGGAAGGAATGCCATGGAGAATGCACTCATTGACGGAAGCGCAGATGGAGGCGGGATAGCCGTAATAGCCAAGTTCGCTTGGAATCGCGCCTTCCCCGCGGATCACTTTCTCCGCTTCGTCGTTGAGGTATTTGGTGGAGACACCCGGTTTGATGAGGGGTCCCACCTTCTCAAACACCAAGGCCACCACGCGAGCGGCTTCTCTGATGAGGGCCACTTCGCGCGGGGATTTGATGATGATCATTATTTATGCTCCTCCAAGAGTTTTGCGATCTCACGGAAGAGATTGTCCGCTCCGATGGTGCCATCGAAGAGACGGTAGTTGCCTTTTTCCTTGTAGAAATCGGCGATTGGCTGGGTGGACTCGTAATAATTCTCGAGTCTGACACGGAAGGATTCCGCGTTATCGTCCTTGCGTTGGACGATTTCGGAACCGCAACGGTCGCAGATGCCTTCCTTTTGGGGCTTCATGGTATCGATATGATAGGAAGCTCCGCATTTTGGGCAGACCCTTCTGCCGGAGATGCGGCGGATTAGTTCCTCTTCAGGAACGGCGATGTCGATGACGAGGTTGACTTTCCTTCCGAGTTCCTCACCGATTTTCTCAAGCTCTTCGGCCTGAGGGATCGTGCGGGGGAAGCCATCGAGAAGGAAGCCGTTCGCGCAATCTTCGCGGGATAGCCTATCCTTGACCATCGCGCAGGTGACCTCATCTGGGACGAGGCCGCCGGCTTCGATTATCGCCTTGGCTTGGAGACCAAGGGGCGTGCCGTTTTTGATGTTCTCGCGGAACATGTCGCCCGTCGAGATATGGGGAAGATGGAAGCTATCGACCAAGCGGGTTGCCTGGGTGCCTTTGCCGGCCCCTGGGGGACCCATGAGAATGATGTTTAGCATTAGGCCATTCCTCCTCTAACCTCGTCGAAGCTCTTGCCGGCGAGAAGACCGTCGATCTGCGAATTAAGCTCGATCGCGACGCCGACGATAATGATCATGCCGGTACCGCCAAGAGCGAGGCTCGAATCGCCGCCGAAGACTCCGGAAAGAGTGAGGGCGACTGGAAGAGCCGAGATCGCAGCGAGGGCGATGGCGCCGATGCAGGTAACGCGGTTAAGGACACGGCGTACGTAGCGTTCGGTCGCCTTTCCTGGGCGGATGCCCGGGATGTAGGAACCGTTCTTTTGGAAATTGTCCGCGAGCGATTCCGGATCGATCTGCATCTCCGAATAGAAGAAGGTGAAGACGATGATGAGGGTCAAATAGATCAGTAAGCCCCATGGCATCTTCCAGGTGCCTCCATTGAACCAGGGCATCGTGAACATCTCGGAATAGGAGAAGATCTTGAGCCATGGCGCCTGCGCCGCATCTGCGGAGATGAACGAGGCGATGACCGTTGGGGCCATAAGGATGGAGGAAGCGAAGATGACGGGGATGACTCCGGCCGAGTTGACCTTGATCGGGAGGAAGGAGGCTCTGGCCATTGAGGCGCTTTGCCCGCTCTTCCCGGCATGTTGAACCGGAATCTTGCGGCGTGAGATCTCGAAGAAGACGACGCCGGTGACGATGGCTAGAAGAGCCACGATGTAGAGGGCGAATTGGAATGACCCCCTGATGATCGCCGTGGAATCGGCGATGCGGAGGTTGGCGGCGACCCATTTCTCCCACGCTGTGGAGATCTGAATCGGTAGGCTCCTGACGCAGCCTGCGAAGATGATGATGGAGATGCCGTTTCCAAGGCCTTTTTCCGTGATCTGGTCACCTAACCACATGGTCAACATCGCACCTGCAAGCAAGACGGTGATGATATATAGGTAGGTCCAGAAGGCCCCTCCGCCTGACGTGGAGAGGGTTAGGCTGATGTAGGAGCTATTCTGCATCATCATGATGATGCCGTAAGCCTGTACAGCGCCCAGGAGAAGGGTCAGATAACGAGTCGCCATCTCAATCTTCTTCCTGCCGTATTGGCCTTGCTTGGAGAGCTCGGTCAACGCCGGCAAGACGTCTTTCGAGAGAAGCTGGACGATGATCTGCGATGTGATGTAAGGCGAGACGCCTAACGCGAACACCGAGAAGTTGCTTAACGCACCACCTCCGAGGAGGTTCATCATCGCGATGGCATTCCCCGAATTCATGGCGTCGGTGAACGAGGATGTCGTTTTGACGCCAGGAACCGTGATAGCCGCCCCGATCCGGATGACGAAGAGAATCATGATCGTAAAGAAAATACGACCGACGATTTCCTTATTTTTGAAGATCGAAGCGAACTTTTTCATTATTCGATTACCTTCGCTTCGCCGCCTTTGGCTTCAATGGCGGCTTTGGCCGCGGCCGAGAAGGCCTTGGCTTCGACGACGAGCTTCTTTTCAAGCTTGCCGTTTCCGAGGACTTTGAGTCCGTCGAGTTCTTTCTTGATCATGCCCTTTTCAAGGAGGACGGTCATGTTGACGACGTCGCCATCTTTGAAGGCATTGAGCCTATCGAGGGAGATGATCGCGTATTGGATTTTGTGTCCGGTGTGGGTTTTGCGGACGCCGAATTTCGGAAGACGGCGGGCGATGGGGTTCTGACCACCTTCGAAGCCGTTCTTCTTGGTATGGGCGTGGGCACCCTGGCCTTTTTGGCCCTTACCGGCGGTTTTGCCGTTGCCGGAGCCAACGCCACGACCCTTACGATAGGAGTCGACGCGGGCGCCTTTGGCGTTTTTGAGTTCGCTAAGGGAGGACATTATTCAGCATCTCCTTTCTCCTCGGGGAGAGGGGTGACGTCTTTGGGGGCTCTCTTAGAACGGAGGGCGCGGATTTCCTCCTCGCTCTTCTTTCCGCGGAGGACCATGACGCGGTCATAGCGCTTCAAAGCGGCAAGGCCGGCGTTTGTGGCGCGGATGACGTTGATGGGGGAACGGGAACCGTAGACCTTCGCGACGAGGTTCTTGACCCCGGCGAGTTCGACGACCGCACGGACGGCGCCGCCAGCGACGATACCAGTGCCTTCTGGGGCTGGTTTCAAGACGACTTTGGTGGCTCCGAATTTTCCTTCGGTATCATGGGCGATGGTGCCATTGACGAGTTCGACGGTGACCATGTTCTTGCGGGCTTTCGCGAGCGCTTTCTTGATGGCATCGGGGACTTCGGAGGATTTGGAGAGGGCGAAGCCATAACGGCCTTTGCCGTCTCCGACGACCGCGAGGGCGGAGAAACGAACGTTCTTACCACCTTGGGTGGTCTTGGAAATACGGTTGATGGCGACGACTCTTTCGAGGTAGTCATCGGTGTTGCGACGGAATCCGCCACGGCCACCACGCCTTTCGGATGGACGGCCTTTGCGGTTGCCGTATTTGCGATCCCCTGGGCGGGGAGCGGAGGCGGAGCCATGTGGCTCGTTACCAGTGGCAGCCTCTTCGACCGGGGTCTCTGGGGCTTCTTCGGTATTGATCAATTCTTCATCTGCCATAGTTGGTATCCTTAGAATTTAAGGCCTCCTTCTCTTGCGGCATCGGCCAAGGCCGCGACGCGACCGTGGTAGATGTAGCCGTTGCGGTCAAAGACAACGAATTCGATGCCTTTGGCCTTCGCCTTCTCGGCGAGGGAAGCGCCGACTTTGGCGGCTGCTTCGCAGTTGCCTCCGTTGGCGAGTTTGAGTTGGGTTGAGGAAGCGGAGACAAGGGTGACGCCTTTGACGTCATCGATGAGCTGGGCTTCGATGTTCTTGTTGGAACGGAAGACGCATAGACGCGGCTTCTCGGCGGTGCCAGTGACTTTCTTCCTGACGCGAAGGGCACGGCGCTGACGAACCGCTGTACGTGACATTTTTTCGATCATGGCTGTACTCCTTATTTCTTACCGCCGGCGGCACGTTTGCCTTCCTTGCGGATGATGTGCTCACCCTTGTACTTGATGCCTTTGCCACCATATGGCTCAGGACGCTTGGTGTCATGGATGAGAGCGGCGACTTGGCCGACTTTCTGTTTGTCGATGCCCTCGACGACGATATGGGTTTCATCGGGGGTGGAGACCTTGACTCCATCGACTGGAGCGATCACGACCTCATGGGAGAAACCGACGTTGAGGACAAGGGAGGTTCCGCGCATTGAGCAGCGATAACCAATACCGGAGATCTCGAGTTCTTTCTTGAAACCTTCGGAGACGCCTTTGATGGCGTTGGCGATGTTGGCCCTTGCGGTGCCATGCATCATGATGTTGTGCTGAGCTTCAGTCGCGCGATGGACATGAAGGACACCGTCTTTGACCTCGACGCTCACGTTGGCGGGGATCGCCACGCTTAATTCGCCTTTGGCTCCTTTGACGGTAACGAGGCCATTAGCTTCGCTAACGGTCACGCCAGCAGGGAGGACGACGGGTTTTAATCCGATACGAGACATAATTTTTCCTTCCTTTGGCAATAATTACCAGACGTAAGCGAGGATCTCGCCTCCGACATGCTGCTTTCTCGCCTGTTTGTCGGTGAGGAGGCCATTCGGAGTGGAGACGATCGCGATTCCAAGGCCCTTGAGGACGCTTGGGATTTTATCGGCTTCCGCGTAGACGCGGAGACCGGGTTTGGAGATGCGCTTCAAGTTGGTGATGACGCGTTCTCCGGAAGCGGAATACTTAAGGGTTAGGGTAAGGGTCTTCTTACCGGCTTCCTCGTTAACGGCGAAGCCGGAGATGAATCCTTCGTTCTTAAGGATTTCCGCGATTCCTTCTTTGATTTTGGATGAAGGAAGAGAGACTTCCTCATAGCGCAAGGCGTTCGCGTTGCGAATGCGGGTGAGCATATCGGCAATTGGATCTGCGTTCATGATGATTCTCCTTTCCTTACCAAGAGGCCTTCTTCATGCCTGGGATCTCACCTTTGTAGGCGAGCTCGCGGAGGCAGATGCGGCAGAGGCCGAAGCGGCGAATGACGCCGTGTGGACGGCCGCATTTCTTGCAGCGGGTGTAGCTACGAACTTCGAATTTCTGCTTGCGCTGCGATTTTGCGATAAGACTTTTCTTTGCCATTGTTTCGCTTCTCCTTTATTTGCGGAAGGGCATGCCGAGCTTCTCAAGAAGGGCATGGGCTTCCTTGTCGCTTCTAGCGGTGGTGACGACGACGATGTCCATACCACGGACCTTGGCGACCTTATCGTAATCGATCTCCGGGAAGATCAATTGTTCCTTGACGCCGAGGGTGTAGTTACCATGGCCGTCGAAGGCGTTTTTGGAGATACCACGGAAGTCACGGACGCGGGGAAGCGCGATGGAGACGAGCTTATCGAGGAATTCATACATCCTCGTGCCGCGGAGGGTGACTTTGCAGCCGATGGCCTGGCCTTCACGGACCTTGAAGGTCGCGATGGACTTCTTGGCCTTGGTGATGACTGGACGTTGACCGGCGATCTGGGTGAGGTCGGCGACGGCATCCTCAAGAACCTTGGAGTTCTGGGTGGCTTCGCCAACGCCCATGTTGATGACGATCTTCTCTAGGCGTGGAGCTTGCATTGGGGTCGTGTAGGCGAACTCCTTGACGAGTTCGGGGACGATCTCCTCACGGTATTTCTTGGCGAGGCGGTTTTCGGCGGCCTTTTCGACCACTTTCGCTTCCTTCGCCGGAGCAGCCTTCTTGGCTGCTGGTTTTTTGGTTGTTTCAGCCATTTCTGGTTCCTCCTTTAGTCAAGGCTCTCGCCGGATTTGGCAAGACGCACTTTTTTGCCTTTGACCTCACCCATATGGACGCGGGTTGGCTTCTTGGTTTTGGGGTCGATGAGGGCGACTTTGCTCGCATCGATTGGCACATAGATGTCAAGGACGCTTCCTTCGGAGACGTTCTGGGTTGGCTTCTTGTGCTTCTTGTGGACGTTGACACCCTCGACAACGACTTTGTTGAGCTTGGGGTAAACGGCCTGGACCACTCCGGTCTTGCCCTTATCGGCGCCGGAGATGACGATGACCTTATCACCTTTTTTGATGTTCATGTTCTGTCTCCTCCTTATAGCACTTCGAAGGCAAGGGAGAGAATCTTGAGGTATCCCTTGTCACGGAGTTCCCTGGCGACCGGCCCGAAGACACGGGTGCCGACTGGGTTTCCGTCGTTATCGATGATGACGATGGCGTTATCATCGAAGGCGATGGTCGAACCATCTTTCCTTTGGATTGGGTGTTTGCAGCGGACGATGACGCCTTTGACGACATCACTCTTCTTGACTTTGCCGTTTGGGATAGCGTCTTTGACGGCGCAGAGGACGACATCACCGATGGAAGAGGTCTTCCTGTGGGATCCGCCATACTGCTTGAAGACGCGCACGCTCTTCGCGCCGGAGTTATCGGCAACGACGAGGTTGGTTTCGTTCTGGACCATTATTCTCCCTCCTTAGCTTCCGCTTCTTTGACCCCCTCTTCAGCTTCGAGAGTCGCCTCGGCCTCATCGACGGTGGTGGCCACAACGGCCTTCTTGTCGACGGAGACTAGGCGCCACCTCTTGGTCTTGGAGATGGGGCGGCAGGCCATGATGGTGACGGTGTCGCCGGTGTTGGCGAGCTCGTTTTCATCATGGGCATAGTATTTCTTTGAATAACCGACACGCTTTTGATAAAGGGGATGGTTGCGCTCGGTGGAAACCGTGACGGTGATGGTCTTCGCATTCTTTTTGGAAGTGACGACGCCCTGCACGGATGTACGACTGTTTCTTTCCATGAGTGTTCTCCTTATTTAGCGGCGCGTTCGCGCTTGACGGTTAGGGCCTTCGCGATGTCTTTGCGGAGACCGTGGATGAGGTTGGGGTTTTCCAAGCTGCCGACCGCTTTCTTGCGGCGGAGCTCGAAGAGTTCGGCGCGGAGGTCATAGATCTTCTTGTCGAGTTCTTCGGGGGTAAGTTCGCGGAATTCTTTGATTTCCATTATTTTCCCTCCTTGGCCTCACGGGCGATTATCTTGGTTTTGATGGGGAGCTTGTAACCGGCAAGGCGAAGGGCCTCGCGGGCAATCTCCGGGGTGGTTCCGCCGATCTCGAAGAGGATACGACCCTTCTCGACGACGGCAGCCCATCCTTCTGGGGAGCCTTTCCCGGAACCCATACGAACCTCAGCGGGCTTCTTGGTACGGGCAAGATGCGGGAAGATGCGGATATAGACCTGTCCGGTACGATCGGTCTGACGGGAGAGGACGATACGAGCGGCTTCGATCTGGTGATCGGTGATGTAGGCCCCTTCGAGGGCGACGAGTCCGTAATCTCCGAACTCGACGGTTGTTCCGCCTTTGGCCTTACCTTCGTAGGAAAGGCGATGTGGGCGGCGATACTTAACGCGCTTTGGTTGAAGCATTGCTATCTCCTCCTCTATTTGGGCGATGGGAGTCACGTGGTCCGCGGCGTTGTTCGCGTGGTTCACGCTCCTCACGTGGAGCGGGCTCGTTGACTTCTTCGGTGCCGACTTTGTTGAGTGAGCGGCAGACCCAGATCTTCACGCCGATGTTACCATAGGTGGTAGCAGCGGGGACGTGGGCGAAATCGATGTCGGCGCGGATGGTGTGTAGAGGAACGACGCCCTCTTTGTAACCCTCGTCGCGAGCGATTTCGGCTCCGCCGAGACGGCCAGAGCAAAGGGTCTTGCATCCAAGGGCACCCGCTTTGCGCATGCGCTGGATGGCTTTTTTCATCGTGGAACGGAAGGCGGCACGGTTTTCGAGCTCGCTGGCGACCCACTTGGCGACCAAGACGGCATCAAGATCAGGATTCTTGACCTCGACGACTTCGAGGTTGAGTTTGCCATCTTTGATGATCTTGGAGAGTTCCTTGCGGATGCGGGCAAGATTGGAGCCGTCCTGACCAAGGACGTCACCCGGACGGGCGACATAGATTTTCACGTTGACGTTATATCCGTCCGCGGATTTGACGCGGCCGATGACGACGTGGGAGAGCATCGATTTTTTGAGGTCCTTTTCAAGGAAGGCACGGATCTTGACGTCCTCGATGAGGAAGTTGCCGTAATCTTTCTTGGAGGCGAACCATTTGGAATTCCAATCGCGGTTGATGCCGATGCGCATTCCGACGGGATTGACTTTCTGACCCATGTTCTTCTCTCCTTATTCTCTTTCCTTGACCACGACGGTCAAGTTGGCGTTGCGCTTGACGATGCCGGAGGCACTGCCTTTGGCGCGTGGAATGTAACGCTTGATTTTGAGTCCATCGCCGACTTGGATTTCGGCGACATAGAGCTTGCTGCCGTCCATGCCGAAGTTGTTGGTGGCATTGGCGGAAGCGCTCGCGATGGCCTTGGCGATTGGCTTGGCCGCGACTTTGTTGACCCTGGCAAGGATGCCGAGGGCGACTTTGACGTCTTTGCCTCTCACATAGTCAGCAACGTAGCGGACTTTGCGCGGGGTGATGCGGACATCGCGGACGAAGCAACGGGCTTCGGTCACCTTTGGTTTTTCGGGAACGGCCTCGACCTTCTTGGCTTTCTTCTCCTTCGTAGGAGCTTCTTCCTTCGGGGCTTTGACGGCCTTTTCCTTCTTTGGGGCGGCCTCCTTCTTGGGGGCCTCTTTCTTCGCCGGAGCTTTCTTGGCGACGGTTTTCTTTTCAGTTTCTGCCATAGTTGGTTACTCCTTACTTCTTAGCCGCGGCCGCGCGGTCTTCGGCGTTGTTGCCGTGGTGACCGGAGAAGGTGCGGGTTGGGGCGAATTCGCCTAACTTATGACCGACCATATCCTCGGTGACGTAGACGGAGATGTGTTCCTTGCCGTTATAGACGGCGAAGGTGTGCTCGACGAAGGAAGGATAGATCGTCGAACGACGGGACCATGTCTTGATGATCTCTTTCTTACCGGACTTCTGGAGTTCGTCGACCTTCTTAAGAAGGTACTCATCCACGAATGGTCCTTTTTTAAGTGAACGGGACATTGTTCTCTATCTCCTTTCTTACTTCGTCCTGCGCCTGACAATGAGGCGGGTGGAATTCTTCTTGACCCTGCGGGTCTTGACGCCCTGGGTGCGTTTTCCCCACGGATTGCGCGGGGCATCGCGGCCGACTGGGCACTTACCTTCACCACCACCATGAGGGTGATCGCAAGGGTTCATCGCGGAACCACGGACCGTTGGACGGACACCGAGGTAGCGGGTTTTGCCGGCTTTGCCGAGGTTGATGAGGTTCGCGTCCTCATTGCCGACGATACCGATGGTGGCGCGGCAGTTGTTGAGAAGCTTGCGGACTTCACCAGAGGCAAGACGGACGGTGACGTAACGGCCTTCGGAGCCAAGCTTCTGAGCGCTTGTTCCGGCGGCACGGCACATCTGGGCACCTTTGCCAGGCTGGAGCTCGAGGTTATGGATGAAGGTTCCATCTGGAATGTTCACCAATTCGAGGCAGTTGCCGACTTTGATATCGGTGACGGGACCGGAGACGATGACGTCCCCAACTTTGAGTCCCGCTGGATGGATGATATAGGCCTTTTCGCCATCTGCGTAGCAGACGAGGGCGATGTTGGCGTTGCGGTTTGGATCGTACTCGATGGTCTTCACGGTCGCTGGAATGCCATCTTTGCGGCGACGGAAGTCGATGATGCGATAGCGCCTTTTGTTGCCTCCACCGATGTGGCGGCAGGTGATTTTGCCCTGATTGTTGCGCCCACCCGAATGTTTCATCGGGACGAGCAATGATTTTTCAGGAGCGACTTTGGATAGGCCACTATAGTCGCGGCTCGTCATGGCACGGCGAGACGGAGTATAGGGGCGATAAGTTTTGATTGCCATTTCTTTGTCTCCTATATTGGATGCTTTACGCGTACGTATTAATTAATAATTGGTTACGCGTGGGTGTTTCCTTACTCCTTGAAGAGATCGATCGCCTCGCCATCGGCAAGGGTGACGATCGCCTTCTTGAACCCGGGGATGCTTCCGCGATAGCGGCCGCCGCGGGTTGTGGTCTTGCCGACTTGGTTGACGACCTTGACGGCAGTGACCTTGACCTGGAAGATGCGTTCGAAGGCATCTTTGATCTCAATCTTGTTGGCGCCTTTAGCAACTTTGACGGTAACTTTGTTAGCGTTTTGCATAAGGGCCATGGACTTCTCGGTGATGAAGGGTTCGACGATCACTTCGAAGTCGTGTTCAATCGGGGCGGCGAATTTCTTCGCTTCCTCAACTTTCTTCTCCTCTTTCTTGGAGGCTTTCTTTGGAGCGCGCTTCTTC
This sequence comes from uncultured Erysipelotrichaceae bacterium, assembly GCA_900317165.1. GTDB lineage: Bacteria > Bacillota_I > Bacilli_A > RFN20 > CAG-826 > Alloenteromonas. Next base: position 18,705 of record ONFU01000009.1, on the reverse strand, counting down.
GCGGGCTTCTCGGCGACTGCCTCTTCGACAACCGCTTCCTTGATTTCTTCAGCCATATTACTTCAGAGCCTCCTCGATTTTCTTGATGCCGTCTTTGCTCACGACGATGTTATCGAAGTAGAGAGCATCGTAGACGGAGATGTTGCCAAGCTCAGTGAGACCGACGTTGCCGATGTTGCGGGCGGAGAGAATGAGCTTCTCTTCTTCGCCTTCGACGACGAGGAGCACTTTGCCTTCGGCCTTGATGGCAGAGAAGGCTTTGGCGAGTTCCTTGGTCGAGACTTTGTCAAGATCATAGGAATCGACGACGATGACCTTCTTCTCGGCAACCTTCTCGGAGAGAACGCCGCGGAGAGCGAGGTTGTGCTCTTTCTTGTTCTGCTTGAGCTTGAAGTTTTGTGTGCCATCTGGTCCCCAGACGTTTCCGCCTCCGACCCAGATTGGGGATTTCACATCACCCGCACGGGCACGACCAGTGCCTTTTTGACGATATGGTTTCTTGTTCGTTCCATGAATCTCGTGGCGTTTCTTCGTTTTGGCGGTAGCCTGACGGAGATTAGCGAGATAAACCGTAACGGCATCATGGATGACTTGGGGATTAACGTCTTTCGCCCCAAACACCTCAGCGGAGAGGTCGACCTTTCCGGCTTCCTCACCCTTCCAGGTAAGGACCGGTAAGCTGATCTTCTTAGCAGCCATGGGTTATTCTCCTTTCTTCTCGGCTTCTTCCTTGGCGGAGAGGTCGAGGATTTCCTTCACGACCGGTTTCGCGAACTGCTTACGGACGGGGGAGCGAAGCACAACGATGGCTTTCTTTGGTCCGGGGAGGCCACCCTTGACGAGGATGTAACCTTTCTCGGAGTTGCTCTCGACGACCGTGAGGTTCTGCACGGTGACTTGCTCGGGGCCCCAGTGGCCGGACATCTTCTTGCCTGGGATGACGCGGTTGTTGTCACGTCCATTGTTAGCAAGGGAGCCGATTCCGCGGTGGTAGCCGGAGCCGTGGCCTTTCGGGCCGATTGAGTGGTGGTACTTCTTGATGGTACCGGAGTAGCCGTGGCCTTTGTTGTGTCCGATGACGTCGATGACCTCTCCGTTAGCGAAGAGCTCAGCGCCGAAGGATTCTCCAAGGGCCTTTCCGTAGATCTCATCGCCTTTGAGTTCAAGGACGACGGACTTCGGGGTGCTTCCGGAGGCCTTGAGCATTCCCTTCTCGGATTTGCTCGCTTTCCTCTCGGCCTTGTCTTCATATCCGACGACAAGGGCTTCATAGCCATCTTTCTCAAGCGTCTTCTTTCCGAGAACGACGTTTGGGAGAACCTCGACGACGGTGACGGGGTACATCGTGCCGTCGGCGGCGAAGACCTCGGTCATGCCAATCTTTCTTCCAATAAGTGATTTCATGATGTTGGTCCTCCTTATAACTTGATGTCGATATCGACTCCAGTTGGAAGGTCGAGTCTCCTCAACTGATCCAAGGTCTCTTTCGACGGGTTACAGAGATAAAGCAATCTCTTGTGGGTGCGGATCTCGAATTGCTCACGGCTATCCTTATATTTGAAGGTAGCGCGGAGAATCGTGTAGACCTGCTTTTCGGTCGGTAAGGGGATAGGTCCCTTAACCGAGGCGCCGGTCGCGTTGGCCAAGGTTAGGATCTTCTCGATGCTGAGGTCGAGGATCTTGTGGTCATAGGCCATTAAGCGAACACGGACTTTGTCAGTCTTTGCCATGAATGTTCCTCCTAAATGATTTTTTCAGGCTTCCGACGCTTGCTCTTAGCGAATTCCCCGACACCCTGTTCATGACAACGCCTGTTGGTGTGTCGGCAACCTCGCTATTCATCGCTGGCGCCAGCGTGCATAAGACTACGCGCCTACGTGAGCATTGGCAAGACTTTTTTTGCCTTTATTTCATAAATAGCGGGCTTTTTCTGGCATTTTTAAAAACCCAAAAAGAAAAAAGCGCGAGGCCATCGGCATAATCCTCGCGTTATAACTTTATTGTGCACCGTGCACAAACTTTAACGAAATGATGGGGTCAATTTTTGTTTTTCATTGACTCTTCTTAGCTGAAAGCGCTTTCTTCGCTTGCCTTTCCTTGAATGAGAAGATGCAACCGCAGTAATCCTGATTGTAAAGGCCATACTTTTCCCTGATGGCTTTGCCCTTCAATAGGCCATCGCGCTTTTTGAAGTCGGAATAGAAATATTTGGTCTTGTGGCCCTTCTCCTCCAACTGTTTCCCAACCGCGTTAAGGATAAGGGATGATTTTTGCCTAGATACGGTCATGACCGTGCAGAAATAATCATAATTATGGGCTTCCGCGTAATCGTAGGCTTCGCCCATGCGCCTTTCATAGCAAAGCTTGCATCTAGGCCCGCCTTCCTTCTCGTTCGCGTATTGGGCGAGGAAGGCCTCGTATGTTTCATCATATGGGGCTTCCACCAATTTGACGTCGAAACCATAATCGGCTTTGACGTCGACGATGAGTTTCTTAAGCTCCTCCAACCTTCTATCGAATTCCTCGCGGGGATAGATGTTGGAATTGTTGTAATAAAGGGTGAGATCGAAAACGGGGCAAAGCATCGTAAGGGGGTAGCAAGAGCAAGGCCCGCAGCAAACGTGCATCAATAGACTCGGGCGCGTGCCCGCTTCCTTTATCCTTTCTATTTCCTCCAAAGCGAGAAGGTCGTAGTTCTTCTTTGGGGAAGAGAGGACATCAATCATCCATTGCCTTATCGTAATCAAATCTTCCATAAATGAACATCGCATCCCCGAAGGAGAAGAAACGATAGTCCTCCTTGATGGCTTCTTGGTAGCAAGACAAAGCGAAATTGCGTCCCATGAAGGCGGAAACGAGCATCACCAAAGTCGATTTTGGTAAATGGAAATTGGTGATGAGGGCATCGACCGCCTGATAATGGTAACCTGGGGAAATGAAGATAGCCGTATCTTCGCTTGTAGCCTTGAATTCCCCGTATTTGGCAAAGTTGCTTTCTAGCGTTCTGACCGAAGTCGTTCCGATAGCGATGAGACGCCTGCCCTCTTTTTTGGCTTTGTTGAGCTTAAAGGCCGCTTCCTCATCGATGGAATAGAATTCGGAATGCATTACGTGGTCTTTGGTGTCGCTTACCTTAACCGGACGGAAAGTCCCTAGTCCAATATTCAAGGTAACGTCGATAACCTCGACCCCCATGGATTTGATCTTCTCGAAAAGGGCGTCGGTGAAATGGAAGCCCGCGGTCGGCGCGGCGGCCGAACCCGGTATTTTCGCGTAGACCGTTTGGTAATCGTCCTTATCGGAAATCTTCTTTTTGATATATGGAGGCAAGGGCATTTCGCCAAGGGAATCAAGGACCTCCAAAAAGATTCCTTCATAGATGAATTCCATATGACGTATGCCTTCATTTAGCTCTTTGACGCAGACGGCGCGAAGCCTTCCATCGCCAAAGGAAACACTTGAACCAACGTGTACGGAACGGGCGTTGCCCAAAAGGCACTCCCAAACATCGCCATTAAGTTGTTTTAAAAGCAAAACCTCAACGTGGCCTTTGGTCTGTTCCTTTATACCAATAAGGCGCGCGGGGATAACCTTTGTATTATTTCTAATAAGGACATCCCCTGGTTTTAGGTATTCGACGATATCCTTGAATAGGCGATGCTCAAAGGTTTTATGTTCCCTATCGATGACCATCAATTTGCATTGGTCGCGGTCTTTCAAGGGGGTTTGGGCAATTCGTTCCTCAGGAAGAGGGAAATCAAATAGGTTAATATCCATTTTAGAACCCCTTTACCGATCCAAATTTAGCTACCGTTTCCTCTTTAAATTCCAGGAAACGGTCGTTTTTGATAGCTTCACGGGCCTTCTCCGCCAAAGAGATGAGGAAACGGATGTTGTGGATTGAATTAAGGGTCTTCCCAAATTCTTCTTTGGCCTTATATAGATGATGGAGGTAGGCTTTCGTGTAATTCCTGCAGGTATAGCAGTCACATTCATCGTCAAGTGGGGTGAAATCTTCTTTGTATTGGGCGCGTTGGATATTGATGCGGCCATGGCTTGTCATAAGGGCCCCATGTCTAGCTAAACGGGTTGGAAGAACGCAATCGAACATGTCGATTCCTTCCTCAATTCCGTTAAGGATGTAATCAATTGAGCCAACGCCCATTAAATAACGGGGTTTATCTTCTGGCAAAAAGCGCACTGCGTCCTTGATCATTTCATAGCAGACTTCCTTTGGTTCCCCAATGGAGGTCCCTCCAATCGAATAACCTGGGAAATCCATCGCGGCAAGTTCCTTCGCGCAGTATTCGCGTAAATCGCGGTAGGCTCCGCCTTGGACGATACCAAATAGGGCTTGATCTTCCCTTTTATGGGCGAGGAGTCCGCGTTTAGCCCATCTTAAAGTCCTATCCGTGCTCCTCTTCACATATTCCTTCGTGGAAGGATAAGGGATGCATTCATCAAAACTCATGATGATATCCGCGCCTAGAGCCTCTTCGATCGCGATAGCTCTTTCGGGGGAGAAAAATTCCTTCGCCCCATCGATTTCATTACGGAATTCGACGCCTTCCTCGCTTATTTTTCTCCTAGAGGCAAGAGAAAAAACCTGGAAGCCTCCAGAGTCGGTGAGAATTGGGCCATCGTAATTCATAAATTGATGCAGGCCCCCCGCCTTTTTGACGGTTTCCTCTCCTGGGCGGAGATGAAGATGGTAGGTGTTGGCAAGCACTACTCCTGACCCGCAGGCCTTAACTTGCTCGGGGGAAAGGCATTTGATGGTCGCGTTTGTCCCTACAGGCATAAACATCGGGAGCTCCACGTCTCCATGAGGAGTATGCAAAATCCCATAACGTGCTTTGCACGATTTATCGACATGTAATATTTCGATACCAAAATTCTTCATCGCCGTATTTAAACACGAATTAGGGGTTTTTCCTAACAATAATTACCAATAACGAACGGCCATGAGGGTCAAAGCCTTGTTGACCTCCGGTTCCGACATCATCTTTAACGCGGAGACGTCATAGCCTTTTTTCTTTAAAAGGCCTATTCCTTCCTTACCTAAGAACCATGTGCGATAAGCGACGCTGGTCTCAAATCGATCATCTTGTTTCATTGGGGACCATTTGGTAGGGAGGTAGAACATTTGGGTTCCCCTAAGCATAAAGTTTTGGGGTTCCCAGTCCAAAGACACTTTGGCAAACCTCGCGAAACGATACAAGGCGAAAAGGGATTGGAAATGCAAATCCGATAACGGGCCTTTGGATAAATCGGTAAGGCAATCGTCCTCAGGAAACAAATCGAAGACGATGACGTGTTGGGTATCATCGTGGAAGCAAACCTTCGCCATGTTGATGCCGGCCCTCTTGAGGACTTTGTAATCCGCGATTGCCTGTTGGTAGGATTCCGCGTCATTGAAAGTGCGAATCAAATAAGGGCGATTGCTCCAAGAACATGTATAGGTGGAATGATCTGGATGAACGGCCTTTGTATCCTCAATGACGAATCGTTTTGTCTTGATCCATATTTCCTGCATGCTTTGATTTTATCAAAAAATCTATCTTCTTGTTAAATATTCATACATTAACTGTTTATTTTTATTCCCCTTTTTGCAAAATCAACCTGTTGCTTTCCCATAAAAAAGATGGCAAAAGGAGTTTAACTCCTTTAGGATTAATTATATGAAGACCTTCATCCTTCTTTCTGCAATCCCAGGTTCTGGTAAATCAACATGGGCCAAACGTTATGTGAGCGAGCATCCCGGTACCCGCATCGTTTCCTCTGATGATTTACGTATAGAATTCGGCGGAAAACCCAACAATTTCGATCATGAGGATGAGGTTTGGAAAGCCTTTATGGATAGAATCCATGAATATGGTAAGGAAGATGGGTCGACCGTCATCGCCGACGCGACGATGATCAACAATAAATTCCGTAAGCTTTACGCGACGAATACCCCCGAATTCGATAGGCGTATCCTCGTGGTTTTCGATATACCTTTGGAGATTTGCTTATTCCAAAACAAGATGAGGGAACCTAACCGCATCGTCCCTGAATACGCCTTAAGGAAGATGTGGAACGACTTCGAAAAACCAAATGAGGAGATTATCTCTCTCTATGACGAAGTGATAACCGTCACGCAGAAATTCGTATCTCAGGAATATAAGGATAGCCAAGGAGACAAATAAAAATGGGGTCGCGCCCCATTTTTATTAGTTAGGATATTTTATCTTTTGGCCTTTTCCTTTTTCGGAAGGAAGGTAACGACGACGAGGACGATGCCTCCGATTAGGACCAAGCCACCGAAGATGAAGGAGAGGACGGTGGTATCAAGCCAGTTGTTCCAATGGCCATATGGGGTTTGGGTCATCAAGGAGAACTTGTCCTTTTCGCCATTATAGATAATGGAGAAGATGCCGCAGACCATCATGGCAATGCCATAAACACCAAGGGAGCCATAAAGAAGTCCGGCGGAGAGTTTGGATTCGCTTTCTTTCTTGGCGAGGAATCTACCAACCAAAGCAAGGATGGCACCGATTAATGGGATGATGCCATAGACGGCGAATTTGACGGAGATGACATTCTTTCCAGCGCCGGCTTCGCCACCGATCGCGGTGATAAGAAGGGAAACGAGGAAGACAATCGCAACGCCAAGTCCGCCGGCAAAGGAAGCGCGGAGGAGAACGTCACCGATGGATTTTCCAGATTCGTCTTCGTTATAAATCCTAACAAGAGGGACGTTGGTGCCAATCATGATGGCGATCATCGCGACGATATAGACGATGATGACGAACCAGACGGCGATGTTCGGGTTGAAGTTCGTGGTGGTAAGGCGGATAAGCCAGGTCGCGTTGAGGAAGAGTCCAGCAACGAGGAGGTATCCGAGAGCGAAATAGCAGTTGAAGGAATTGAGGACGTAGACATCGTCTTTCTTAAGAAGGGACTTGATGGAATTGAAAAGTCCGAAGATGGCGATGATCAATCCGGAAATGCCAAGAGAGCCGAGCATAACGGAAAGAGCGACGGAGATCTCGGGGACCGCGATTGGGGTGGTGTGCATCCCGCTCCAAAGGAATGGGGTGACCAAGAATCCGAAATAGACGCCGAGGAATCCAAAGCCAACTGCCAAGGCGGCGAAGATGACCAAATTCAACATACGTGGGGTGGAAGAATATCTCATAAAAATACCTCGCTACAGGCGCATCGAGAAAACTGTTGCTCGGCGCGCGGCTTGATAATTAAAGTCTATCAAAGATAGAAAAGTCAACGAATATTGAATCTTAGAAGGATAAAAATATCAAAAACGAATACACGTCCCTTCTATTTATTGAACTAAAGGTTTTTCAAGAAATCAGCGAAACGTCCGTAAGCGTAATTGGCGATACCCACCAAATCGGCCTCTTCGCCATCGGAATACCAATAGGCGCGGACAAAGCCTTCGAGGTTTTTGGGGAATATGGCTTCCCCCGGCAATCTCCTTCCCCAAACTCCTGTAAGGATTGCGTCCTTTCCGAAATATGGGTAGTCCTTCTTCAAAGACGCCAAAGCGTTCCTTAAGGCAAGGGAAGCGGCGTCTCCCAAAATCTTATTGAGGTTCTCCAAATAGATTCCGTTTGGATAAAGGCTTTTTACAACACCTAAATGGAAGGTCTCTTTCTTCAAAAGGAAGTCATCAAGCTTTTGACAGGGCAACGCAAGGGGGAGATTCTCCCTTTTCGCAGATGAAATCGTATAACGATAGGCATCTAGGTTTGGGCCAATCGAGATTTCCACCAAAGTGGTCGTATTTCCCTTCTTTTTTGAAGGAACAAAGCAGATTTCAGGATCAAGAAGAGCCCCATTAGACATGTTGTTGATGCCGATATCTCCAAACGGGAAAATAAATGAGACATTGATATCGTTTTTCGATTTCTTGGAATAGAAAAACAAAGGCATGGGCAAAGAAAGATTATTATCAAAGAAAAGATGATCTGCGTCTTTTTTCCGCGATTCGATTACAAGGCGTAAGCGGCAATCGCTTTTGGTCTTTTTCGCTTTCATGTTCGAATAGAAGGAAGCGTTCTTGCCTTGATCCATCATGATGATATGACGCATTTTGGCCTCGCGCTGTTCGTCACCTACTTGATAAATCAATTTACGGAACCTTCCAAGGATATTGGAAGCAAAAACCGGCTTGGCGTTATAGATGATCTTCCCGCCTTTTTCTTCTATAAGGGAAATGAATCTATCAATCAAGGCGCTTAATTCCGTTGGGGAAAGGAAAGCAACCGCGCCAGGCAAAGGGACCTTATTCCCCAACAATAAGCGATACATGTCCTCAATTTTGCTATCGATTATCGGCGAAGGGAAATAAATATAACCTCCCTGCATCCTTAGGCGATGGCATAGATCCCCTTCATCGCAAAGAAGGACGGGGTTAAGCCCTTGCTTAGCCAAAAAATAAGTGAACAAAAGCCCGTGGAGACCACTAGAAATAACATACGGGCTAGAAGCATAAGGATAATTTCGCTTCTTCTCCTCTTCCTTCTCGGGAAGGAAGGAAATGGAGGTGTTCCTTACGAATTCATTGGTCTCTACCGAGAAGGTATAAAGAAGATGGCTTTTTTGCAGCAATGGTTCGTATTCGACCTTTTTCCTTAAAACCTCATAACGGAAAGAACGGGCGTGGAGCCCAAGCTTTTCCCTTATCGCGTTTTTTATATCCTTCTCTTCGACGTTCAAGGGCAATTTTATGTTGTCGACCAAATACATCATATGTTGGAGGCTACCTCCAAGGCGGACATCAAGGCAAAGGAAAGGTTGTAACCTCCGCAGATGCCATCGACATCGAGGACCTCTCCTACGAAATAGACGTTCTTTTCTTTTTTGGAGAGGAGATGATAATCGACTTCATCAATTGAAAGCCCACCGATCGTGACCTGCGAGGAATCAAAGGGATAATTTGCCTCGTAATGGAAGGTGAGGTGCTTCAATGTGCGGGAAAGCGTCATTATATCGTGAATATCTAGCCTAGCCTTCTTGTTTAGCTTGCAATAATAAAGGACATAGTCCTTCAATGGTTTTTGCAAAACGCCATCGAGGAAGAAGATTGGCTCTTTCTCAAACGCGGAAAGAAGGGCGTTCCTGAATGATAGCTCTTCAAAGGAAGGAAATAAATCAACATGGATTTCAACGTTGTTTCTATCCTTTAGGTGAGCGATATAGGAAGAGGCGTTCATGATGGCGATGCCAGATAGGCCATCGTCTTTAAAAAGGATTTCCCCCGTTTCTCCGTAAACGAGTCTTCCCGAAGAGAAGACGCGGATTCCTGCGCGGTGTCTTAGTCCAGAAAGGGATTTAAGCTTTTCCTTGGTTTTGATTGGGCATAAACCTGGAAGTAATTCATTAATCTTATAGCCATGGCGCTTAAGTTCTTCATAGAAGGAGCCATCGCTTCCTAAATTCCCTTGGCTAGATCCGCCTGTAGCGATGATCAGCTTATCGAAATCTTCCTTTTTGTCTCCGAAATCAATGGTTATCTTCTCTCCCGCTTCATAGCCTTGAACCTTGGTGGAAAGGCGGATATCAACTCCTAACGAACAGGCGATTTTCTGCAAATGGGCGACATAGCTAGGGGCGTGGAAGGAAAGCGGATAAACCAAATTACCGTTGGAAAATAATGTAATGCCTAGGCTATTTAAAGATTTTTCCAAATATGAATATGGGTATTTATCAAGGATGTTGTCAACAAGATGGTTATCGAAATAGAAATAGGATGAAAGATTGTTATTCAATAGGTTGCAATGGCCGTTGCCGGTGGTCGAAAGCTTTTTGCCAAGGCGATCGTTTTTCTCAATTAGGGTAACGGAAAAATCGGGATAGGCTTTTTTAATGAATATCGCGCTATATAGTCCGGCTGCGCTACCTCCGATGATACCTATTTTCATACCGAAAATATTTTAGGGTCCAAAAGGACTTCCTAAAAGGAGGAATAAAAGATTTTTAATAGATTATTTTAGAAGGTACTTCTTAAGTTCCCATTCACTGATGAGACAACGGTATTCTTCCCATTCGATGTCCTTTGCTTCGCAATATTTGTTGAAGCAATGTTCTCCGAGGGTTTGATACATGAGTTTGTCATTGCGGAATTCCTTCATGGCATCCTTTAGGTTTTCGGGCATATTGAGAATTCCAAGAGATTCCCTTTGTTCGCGGGTCAAAGCGAAGATATTGTCATAAACGGGCGGGATAATCTCGTCGTCTTTGGTATTCTTGATGCCATCAAGGCCGGAAGCGAGGATAACCGCAAGGGCAAGATAGGGGTTAGCCATCGCGTCGACATTACGAAGTTCGGTCCTTGTACCCATTCCTCTGCTTGCTGGGATTCTAATCATCGCCGAACGATTGGCGTCGCTCCAGCAAATATAGCAAGGGGCTTCGTATCCTGGGATCAATCTCTTATAGGAATTGACGCACGGATTCGTAACGGCCGCGAATCCACGGGAATGGCGAAGGATTCCGCTTATCCATTTACGGCAAATGTTGGAAAGCTTCATTGGATCGTTTGGATCATAGAAGATATTGTTTCCTTCTTTATCCCTGATTGAGCAGTTGGTGTGCATGCCAGATCCGTTGATTCCAGCGATTGGCTTAGGCATGAAGGAAGCGTTATATCCATGCTTCCTCGCGATGAATTTGACAACCTGCTTGAATGTTTGGACGTTATCGCAAGCCTCGAGGACGCCGGAGAAGCGGAAATTGATTTCCTCTTGTCCCGGGGCGACTTCATGATGGACGGTTTGGATTTCGAATCCAAGCCTCTCGAGTTCCAAGGCAATGTCACGCCTAACGTATTCCGCCCCATCTATTGGAGATAAATCGAAATAGGAGCCATGGTCAACTGGCTTGGTGGAGATTTGCCCTTCCTCGCCCATTTTGAAAAGGAAGAATTCGGGTTCAAAACCAACGTTAAGTTCCGCGAATCCCAAATCCGTCATGGCCTTGATCTGCTTTTTAAGGATATAACGGGGATCCCCTTGGAAAGGTTTCCCATAACTTGTGTAGACATCGCAGATAAGTCTAGCGACCTTACCATAGGTATCGTCTTCAAAAGGAAGGACAAGCCAGGTGTTTACATCTGGATGAAGAACCATGTCGGCTTCTTTGATACGGACAAAGCCTTCGACAGAGCTGCCATCAAAGATAATCTTATTATCCAAGGCATCCTTTAATTGAGAGACGGAAATTTCAACCGCCTTAATAGTTCCGAATATATCTGTGAATTGTAGTCTTACATATGAGACTTTCTCAGATTCAGCCTTTTTGAGAATGTCCGATTTCGTGTATTTAGCCATAAAAACTCCTATTTTTTATGAAAGCAACATCAAAATTATGCCTTTTTGGGAAAATAAAGCAATAGGCAACTCTTCAATAGAACTTAAATCTAGTTTTATTCGAAACTTTTTTGGAAGTAAATTTAGTTTTATTTTCTCTATTCTTTAAGAAAACGGGCTAAAAACGACATAGAAAAGACAAATATGAAGGGAAATTAGGAAACTTGCCTCAAACAAAGTCTGCCATGCCTTAAAAACATAATTTTATTTTCTTAAATGCGCATATGCGTATAATACCCCCGTAGCGAGAGAAGCAATGGATCATCTAGAGGAAGTCAAAAGGAATTACGCACTTCTCATTCCCTTCTTTGAGAACGAGGAGGAATGCTCAACGTATGTTCGTGACGTCCTTTTATATTCCGCTCATTCCGCGTTACGAATCGATGAGATTCCCGCGCCATTAGAAGCCTTATTATTAGAGAAAAAAGAAGGTGTTTTTGTCCCAAAAGAGATGGATGCCCCTTCTTATTTGGCTTTTGAGAGGTATTTGCTTTGCATCATTGACGCCTTGCTTGAAACCTCTTTTATCAGGGAATTCCAAAAGGCGGTCGCTCTTGATAAAGTCAGAACCCGCTTTCTTTTGCCAATCGTTTCGGAAAACGTATCCCTCCATTGCTTTTTGGATAAGGAAATTGTATAAACATACTCCAAGGGGTTTCTAAGTTATTTCTTTGTTTCTAATTCATGGCTTATCGCCAAAAAGGTCTCTTCGGAAATCGAATGTTCGATTCGGCAGCAGTCCTCCTCGGCGATTTTTTCATTAACGCCGAGTTTTATAAGATAGGCTTTCAACGTTTCGTGGCGATTGAGGATCTCTTCCGCAAGGGCCCTACCTTTTTCGGTTAAGCTCATGTCGCCGTAATCGACTCGTTCAATAAGTCCGCGGTCGATCATGCTGTCTCCCATTTGGTGAACGGCGGGTTTGGAGATCCCTAGGAGTTTAGCGACTCTGGTCGTCTCTAATGGTTCTCCTTTTCTTTCTAACATCAATAGGGCTTCGACGAAGTCCTCTTGGCTTTCGGTGTATTTTCTCATGTGGTTAGTTTAACTTTAATTAACATTTATTTCCATAAAAAGGTTGTCCTTATTGTTTTCGCAGTTTTTTTATTTGGAAGAGAGGCTCTTTTCGCGTATGATGTGCGCGTATGAAAAAACTGATATTGGTTTGCGGGCCGGCCGCGATCGGAAAATCAACTTGGAGCAACGGATATCGTAATAGCCATCCGGATGAAAAGGTGGTTATTATCTCCGCGGACGATTTAAGATGCGAATTATATGGTTCGTATCGTAATTTCCCACCCAACAACAACATGATGCTCGTTTATAACGAGATGATTAATCGAGCTGCCAAACTCGCGGAAGAAAACGAATCGATCACCGTTATCTTCGATACAACGATGCTATTTGATGAAAGAAGGCTCTACTTCCGTCGTCATCTCCCGATGTTTGATTATTATTGCCTCTATCTCCTCAAACTCCATGATTATGAAAAATGCATCATCAGGAACAAGCAAAGGAGAGAGGATAAATGGGTCCCGGATGAAGTTATCCGCGATATGGCCCTTAATTATCTCGATCCTTCTCCAGATACCATCGCCAACTTCGACGAAACCAAAGAAATCTACGTTGATTAATTATGAAAAAACGAACCCATGTATCTAAATTGGGTTCGTTTTTCTTATTCCGCGGGTTCTTCTTTCTTCTTGGGGGCCCTGAAGATAATGAATTTCCTCGTGAGGTAATTGAACGTCATCGAGACGACCGTCTTCAAAACGAAGATAATCGTGAAGGCCCAGAAAGTCGCGACGTCCTCTTTGAAGAGGGTCGAGAAATTGATGTTGAGAATGTTGATGTTCAGATTCGTCCATTCAAGGCAAGTCATGTAGCCAAGGAATTGGATAATCGAAGCTAGGACCAATCCAGCGAAGGCGAAGGCGGTGAAGATCAACGCGCCTTTTAAGGATTTGCCCTTTCTCTCGTCTTCGACGTTGCGGAATCCCCAAACCGCGCTTAAGGACCAGGTGGCCGGGGTTCCGAAAAGGAAGCCCACGAGCCCGATTACAAAGGTCGCCATAAAGGCGAATAGGTGATTTCCGGGGTTGGAAGTAATCCATCCTGAAAGGAGGGATTCAAGCCATACTTCGACAACGTAATCGATGACCGTGGCATAGGCCCCGATCAAGACGAAGCGAACTAATTCAAGAAAGATTGAGGAATCGCGGTTAGCCGTTCCTCTAGCACTCATAGCTTAAATTACTTTTTGGTGGATTTATGGACGGCTTTATCAATTTTGCCTTTGTTTTCGCCCTTGGATTTGTGGACGAGAAGGGTGGCGTCTTGGTTCTTGGCCATCTCTTTGCAGTATTCTTCGGCTTCCTTGCGGGTATCGAAGAGTTTGATGACCTTATCGCTGCCCTGAATAAAGACCTGCCATTTGCCGTCTTTTTCGCGTTTGGAAACATGATAGACTTTGGTTGCCATTTGTTTGCTCCTTTAAGATATGGAAGTATTGTAATACCTAAACGCTTTTTTGCTAAGTGGTTATTAATAAAGCTTAATCTTTATAGAAGGTCATGCCCCTACTATCTGGATCCCTCTCATAGATAGGATCTGCCATGGCGGCCCCATATTTGGTGAGCCACGTGGTGCCTTTTTTATACGAACCGTATTTCTCAACGGCCACATAGATGAATTGATAAGACATTTTATAATGGCTGAAGGAAGAGGCTAAAGGAGAGGGGAGTTCCTTATCGATAAAATCGAAGGCAATCGAATAGCTGTGTATTTTATCCTCGGGGTAAGGATCGCCGATGCTTCCGGCATATTGATAATCTCTAGCGGCCTCGTTTTTGACGCGATGGATCTCGTATTTTTGCTGATAGGATTCTTCTCCGAGATTAATCGTGTAGGTTAAGTCGCTTCTAAGCTCTAGGGTAACGGGTTCGCATTCTGGATTCTCTTCATACCAGCCATTAGGCGCGTAGAAATAATAACTTCCGGAAATGGCAGTTAAGGATTCTTGGTCTATCGTCCCATATGGATTGGCTTGACCTCCACATGAAGAAAGGCACATTAAGATTAAAGGCAAAGGAAATGTTTTTTTCATACTTTTCCTCCTTTTCGAACTTTTGCTACACGAAACTATAGTACTTTTTTGCAAACCGATAGCCAATAAATAACAAAAAAGGATGAGATCACTCTCACCCTCCCAAGCCAATCGATCAGGTGGCTTCCCTGGCGCATCTTTGAACCCTGACTTACGCTTTGGTTCTTCTCGCCTGATACAAGGCGCCGGATCCCGGGAGAGGGCTTTTGTCCTCAGCCTTTCCCTTTTCCGGAAGTAGAAGGTTTTTCTTAACCGCTCCTCCTGGCGGCGGAAGACCTGACAGCCTTCCTTCTTGGACGGTGATCGGCAGGGAGCGCCAATCATCTTCCCCAGTTTTAGCAGGAATTCTTGATCGCTCAAGCGCCCTAACTGGACTTCCATGGTTTTGCCCATGGAGCGGACCACTCCGGACAAGGCCTGTTTTCCTTGCCCTTCTTGCGGCGGGGTTACCTTGCCGCCCGGTTTGTTAACGGGTTGCGATCTTCGTGAGATCGTACCCTCTCCGGACCACACCACTTACGTGATGTGCGCTCCCTCTCGACTGGAGACTTTCGTCTCTCGGCCTTCGTACGGTCGGAAGCTAACCGCCTGGCTTGCGAAGGCGGGTCCTTGATGCTATCGCAGTCGCCCTAGCCAGCTGCGCGAGATTTCTCTCACGGCTCCGGGTTGTGAACCACTTGCGCGGTTCCTTCTTGCGGCCGATGTGTGCCAGACCGCTCGCCTTATCAGGTCAAACCAATTTCTCAGAAGACCCTATGCGATCAGGGAAGCGTTCTACCGTTTCCCACGGTTCGATCCGCTAGACGTGTCCAGCGGTTTTCTTAAGGTCGAAGTTCCAGACCTTCCGGCTTCTGCAGGTTCGGCGGAATTACTTCCGCTGCCCTATCCGGTACCGACGATACATTATCGCCGTTGCTTGGCCTTGGTTCAGGTTTCCCATTCCCTTTCTCAACACCCAAGCAAGGTGTTCCGACTTGTGCCCGGTTCCTAGATTACTCAAGGTACGGTAGCCGGCGCCTGCATCGCTGCAGGGGGTTCGCTGCGGATTGAGAAGCACGCTCCCCAATCTTCTTAGGGTCGAATTTCCAGACCCTGGAGCTTGGCGGGTTTCGACCGATTACTCGGTTACCCTAACTCCTGACAACACGGCTTTGACCATGTTGCGGTTCGGCTCGCTCGACTCGACTCGGCCGCGATCTTCTTGGGAGCGAAGTTCCAGCTCCCGGAGCTTAACGGGTCACCCCTGTTACCAGAAGGACCTTAGCTCCTTACTGTCGCCTTTTCAAGCGGCAGGAGCATAATTATGGAGATATTTTTATCCTTGTCAAGAGTTTTTTAAAAATTTTTTTATTAATATTTTTCTTCGATTATTTCTAATCTTTTTGAATTTCTCACCACATTTTTGCAAAGAAATTTCAAAAAATTTTTATTTTTCCAAACGCCATTCTCGCACGCTTAAGAACACGTGCGTAAGCGCGAATCTAAAATTAACAAAATGGATACTAAATTAGAGATTTCGCAAAACCGTAAAATCTTTAGAAACGGTGGTCGAAAATGCCAATTTGCGTGTATGCACGAGCATAGATTATATACATATAATCCTTGTCTAACCGCACATAAAGCCTTAAATTATTTTTGCAATGGAGGACCAAATATGAAACGGTCATTTATTCTTTTATCAGCGGTTGCCCTGACCGCCCTTTTGGCGAGTTGCTCTCCTGGCGTTGCTCCAGAATCCTCTTCCTCTAGTGGCGGAAGCGAAGGCAGCGCGACAACCTCATTAACCACCGAGGAGTCATCTACTTCAAGACCAAGCGAAGGTGAATCGACTTCCGGAGAATCATCCGCTTCAAGCGAAGGCGAACACGATTCTTCTGAAACGGGGCCCGTGGAATCATCGGAATCCACAAGCCCCGATCAATCAAGCAGCGAACAAGGGCTTGAAAAATATAAAGTCAGCGAAAACCTCTGGACCGAGAACATCACAAGAGGTGGTTATTTTGGCGTAAACAACAACCTGACCTTCAATATCGTGGCCGTTCAAGATAACGGCTCGACCGAAACAGTCCTCATCGAAAACGAAAACGGCAAGCTCCATTTGAAAGCCGTCGGCGGCGAATCGGAATTCAACACATATACGGTTCCTAAACAAGATGGCACTTACGATATGTACGTCCAATCCAGCGATGGCAAATGGACAAAAGTAAACGTAAGCGCCGCGGTCGCTACCCAATACATGGCAATCGTAGGAACCTTCATCCATCCATGGGCCTTCAATGAGTTCACCTTCAATGGCGATCTTCATGCCTATGTCAAAGCCTCCGACGTTTGGGTTATGGAAGACGATGAAGGAACCTTTGAAGTCAATGTCACCGATATCGTCATCAAATTCGAAGATCAGAAATTGATTTCGATGTCTTACAAAGCGTCCGCTCCTACTGGAGGAGGCTCAGTCAATATCACCACCGAAAAATGGGGCACAACAGAGGTTACTTTGCCGGAAGTCGCCCCAGGCGTCGATGTCACCAAAATCGAGTTCGTAGATAAGGCTTTGACCTTGAAAGTCGGCGAGAGCAAATCCCTCTCGATGATCTTTGAACCGGCTGACGCCACTCCTTCGATGCCGACTTTCAATTCCAGCAACGAAAACGTCGTCATCGTTAACGAATATGGCATCGTGACTGCCGTTGCTGAAGGCAAGGCGACCATCACGGCCACCTTAGGCAAATTAATCGCGACCTGCGAAATCACCGTCGTCGCGGAGAGCCAGGAAGACGATAAGCTCAATCCATTTGCGGGGTTAACCCTTAAATATAAGGCCGAATCTATGGCGGATGGTTATTCCGAAGATCCAAAATACACCAAGGAATGGCTCGAAAACTTCCTCTCCACCATCACCGTCTCCTTCTTCGATGACGGCGAAATTGATGATGACGGAAACATCACCGGAGCTTCGTTTGAGATGTATTCCACCTCAGCAGACGGCAGAATCAATTACGCCTTCTTGGGCCATTTCGATTCCGAAGTCAGTGATTCGTATGTCTACTCCGAAGTTATTTTGGAAACCTACTTCAATGGCAAGGCCGGCAAATACTATCATGGTGATCACATCAATGATTACGGACAGGAAGTCTTCGTCCTAGGCGATTACATGTACTTCGATTACCTTCCTTCCACCGAATCCTTCAAGGCAGAAGGCTATATCACCACCTCCAAGGGTGCCGGCTCAAGCGTCTCTTTCAAAGGCGGCATCGAATTCGAAGCCGTCAACGATTCCCCAAGCCGTTTGGATAATCTCCCAGAGGATCCTCATGATGATAATTACGAACAGTTAGTCGAAAACAAACTCTTCAACTTCAAGGAACTTACGAGACTTGAAGGCGGAGACGACAACTTGGCTTTGCGTTACCAACAAGGATATGCGAATTCCGCGATCAGCCTCTTCGAGGAAGGATATGGCGAAGCTAAGTTCGCGATGGTTCCGGAATCTGGGAGGATCGAGCAAAACGAATTCGTCGTCCGCGGTTCCTATTCCATTGAGCCAACCGCAGCCTCCGATAAATATTATGGCGAGGACATCTACGCGATCGACTTCAATGGCGAAGACCAGGTCATCAATGGCGCATCCGGAGATACGACTTTCGCCAAGAGGTTCTATCTCGACGCCAAGAAGAACGAACTGTTCTTTGAGGTAACCGAGGTCTATACCGATGGCATGGGTAGCGTCAAATCGATGACCTCCAAGATGGTCTTTGGCCTTGCTGAAGGCGTCACCCCAACCAAATACGTCATCCCCGATGCACCTGATGCTTGGGATAGCAAACTCGTCGCGGAAACATTGGCAGCCTTCGGATTCACCGATCCGTTACCAAAACTTGGCAACGTCAAATTGTTCGACCTCAAGACCGATGGTCCAGAATCTGGACGCTTCGAGATTCAAGGCCTTATGTATGATGGCGAAAAGAAGGCCATGACCGTCTATAACGAATACCCATATTCCTTATATGAATTAGGTTTCACCCAGGAGTTCGATGATCAAAACCGCATCGTCTATATCTCCCCGAACCACCAATATTCCCTCTACACCAATTTCAACACGACCAACCTCAGTTTCCATATGGCCATCAACAAGAACGAGGTTCCTTATCCATCAGTGGATATCTACAACTATTTGGTCGCTAACCACATGAACGACACGGTCATCGACTTCAAGACCGATTCGGCCGC
>ONFU01000030.1 GCA_900317165.1 uncultured Erysipelotrichaceae bacterium | reverse complement strand
CCTGAAAGCTGCCAGCAATCAAAGGCATAACCTGCAGGTGCGGTAAATGTGCATTCTGGCAAGATGAATTCTTCGCCGATATCTGCGTAGCCTGGTTCTTGTTCTCCTTCTCCTCCGTTTGCGTCGAATAAAATGGTGGTAGGAACAACTTCTTCCCAATCCGCGTATAGGGTTAGCTCGCTTGTGACTGGTGAAGCGAAATCATATTCCTCGGTCAAGCCTGAATCGGAGAACCAGCCTTTAAAGGTATAGTTTTCTTTGGTGGGGTCATCTGGCTTTTCAACGGTAGCGCCATATTCAACGGTTTGCGAAGGAACCTCCGTACCTCCGTTAGTCACGAACTCAACGTTAAAGGTAATGATTTCCCATTTGGCGTATAGATCGAGGTCGCTATATACGGGGGTAGTGAACATAAATATCTCGGTCAAACCTGAATCGGAATACCAACCAGCGAAGTCATAACCCGTTTTTTCTGGTTCTATTGGTTGCATTAACGTTTGCCCGGCATTCACCGTCTGCGATTCGACTGAGGATCCTCCATTGGAATGGAAGGTCACGGTAAAGGTGACAATTTCCCATTTGGCATAAATGGAGATATCGCTAGTAACAGGGGTGTTGAAATCATATTCTTGGGTCAAGTCTGAA
Source organism: uncultured Erysipelotrichaceae bacterium (assembly GCA_900317165.1). GTDB lineage: Bacteria > Bacillota_I > Bacilli_A > RFN20 > CAG-826 > Alloenteromonas. Next base: position 12,721 of record ONFU01000030.1, on the reverse strand, counting down.
TCGGAATACCAGCCTTCAAAGGTGTGGTATTCCCTAGTTGGATCGGTTGGTTTAGAAACCTTATCCCCTTCGTTGACCGTTTGAGACGGGATTTCCGTTCCCCCATTAGTGACGAAGGTCACCGTATATGTAGTTAAAGGAGGAATGACTTCTTCCTCGGTGGTGGTGATGTTATCCGAATATAAAACGTAGTTATTGTAGGTTAAATCGATGACGGTGATGCTATATTCCGTAAGTGGGGTCAAACCGGTGAATTCACCGCTATTAGGACCTTCGATAAGCGTTTTGGAATCGCTAAAATCTTTGTTTTCGAGTTTGATGATACATTCATCGTTTTTGATATCGGTTAATTCAAGTTCATAGGAAATCGAGGTCGGGGTCGGCTCGATCCTATCCATCTTGAATTTGGCGTTGAAGAAGATGTTGATACCGACTAAGGCGGAAAGGGTCGATACGGCGATCATCGAGGCCCCGGCGACCGTCACGACACTCGTGCCAACCGAAGCTCCACCATGAGATGAGTCTTTACCGGAACCATCCTTTTCCGATTTGTCTTTTCTTTCTTTCTTCTTATTCTCATAAGGGCGTTTCGATCCGTTGGAGGTCGGATTATCGTTAATTTCATCCCTTAGGCGATCATTGTTGTCTTGATATGAGGTCGACTCGGAATCTTGGGTATTTCCATACTCAAAATCGGGGTTTTCACCTTCATTAATGATTTTTAATTCATTAAATTCGTCTTTCCTCATATGCCTTTGAGCAATGCTTTTCTTTGTGTCTTATTGAATAAACTCGTAGGCCCCTCGCATATAACGAGAGGCCTAGAGTAATTTAACTATTCGTTGTGTTTATTTGTTCTTCTTTTCCAAGAACTCCTCGGCGGCGTCCTTCTTGTCGAAGACCTCGCCTTCAGTCCTAAGTTCCTTCTTGAATTTGAAGGTAAAGAGCCTGATTAGTTCTTGCTCGTCCTTCTTCTCCTTACCGAGTTTGACGGCTTTGGCAACTACTTCTTTGCCTTCCTTGTTCTTAACGATGATGAATTTCGCGAAGACGAAGAAGAGGAGGCAGAAGCAAATGGCTAAAGCGGCGAGGATGGAGAGGATGACGATGAGGGCGATGATCCCTCCGTTAAGCCCAGATGCAACCTTGGTGACGAAGGCGAACTGGGAGAGTCTACCGATTTGGAAGACCAAATCGTTTCCATCGACCTTATAGTCAGAAACGAATTCCATGTCGTCGGCATTGTGGATATGGAGGATCCTGGCGTTGGCCATGTCGACTCCCTCAGGGATAGCCATGCGGACGGTGATCTTTAATCCGGCCTTGATGTCGGAAGGTTGGATTTCCTTCTCGACTCCGCCGACGGTTTGGATGAGTCTAACGTCGTAGACCTTGGAGATTCTCTCGTTGGACTCGAGCATCTTCTGGACCTTGGCGTAATCTTCAGCGACGTCTTTTTGGGAGACATCGGTTCTGACTTCAACCCTAAGTTCGACGTTATTCGGGACGACCGCGTTATCGATCTCGACGGAGACGTCCGTTGTGGTTGGGTCGGTCATGGTCTTGCCGAGGATCTCGAACTCAACGACCGCGACCGCGTTGCCAAAGGTGACTTTGGCCATGTATTTGCCGACCTCGACACATTCGGCGACTTCGGCGTTAGCCTTGAAGTATTTGATGACTGGGTTAGGGAACGCGTCCGCGGAATAGCCCTCTTTGAGGGTCGCGACTTTGGCGTTGCCGTCATAATGCATATCGCCCTTTGGCGCTTCAAGGGTGAGGGTCAGCCCTTCGGTGGTTGGGCAATTTGGCGAGCTGCAGGAGGCCGTGATGGTCGCGCCATCGGCGGTGTAACTCCAGGCGTGCTCATGCTCTGTGACGTTGACGGTGATATCAACGTGCTCGACGATGTTGTAGTTAGTGGTATCGGTTGGGGTGAATGTTCCTTTGAACACTTTATTGCCTACTACCGATCCAACGTTCTCGTTTGGGTTGTCCCAGGCCCAGCCGGTTGGCAACGCGACGGTCGATAGGGTCTTATTGACAAGAGCGGTGAGGCCGGTTGGGACGGTGTAATCTGGGTCGGCCTTTGCAACGATGACGTTGACGTTTTGCTCAACCGTGTTGTAGTTAGTGGTATCGGTTGGGGTGAAGGTGGCCTTATGTTGTCTGGTTCCGACATTACCGACCTTATCGGTTGGGGTATTCCACGCCCAGCCATCAGGTAGGTCGATCTCAGATAGGGTTTGCCCATAGACCGCATTCCTATCGGTGACTTCCCCTGGGGTCGGGGTAGCCTTGGCGATGGTGAAATCTAGCGAGGCGGTTGCCGTTCCAAAGGTGACCTTCGCGGTGTAATCACCGGCGTTGACGCATTCCGTAACTTCAGAACCGCCTTTGAAGTATTTGATCTGAGGGCTCGGGAACGCGTCGGTGCTATACCCTTCTTCGAAGGTCGCCGCTTTGGCGGTGCCGTCATAAGTTAAGTTCGCAGGGGCTTTTAAGGTTAAGGTTAAGCCTTCGGTGGTTGGGCAATCTTCCGCACTGCAAGAAGCGGTGATTGAAGCACCATTAGCGACGTAACTCCAACTATGATCATGAGGAATTACGCCAAAGAAGATGGAGGTATAATCGTCAAATACTCTATAGTCATAAGCTGCATCGATAACGTGTTTTGTGCCTGCGGAATCGGTTCCCACACCAGGGACAAGGTTCGCCATTCTACCAAGAATAGCTTGTTTGTTGCCCTTGGCTAAAAACTCATCGGCGTCGTAAATGATAACGTAGTTGCTATTGTTTTCGTCATAGATGCCATAACTACTATTTTGGTCATAACCTTTCGCGGTGAACTTCCCATCCTTAATGACGAGTTTGTTGTCGTAATTATAAGTAATAACACCAGCAGAGAAAGAATTTGTGCTTGTGCTTTTATCGCCTTCAAAATATGCAGTCCCGCCATTTTGAGTATAGTTATTGACCCAAAGACCACAAGAATAGCCAGTATAACTAGAGGAATGTCCTGTAACTTCACGGCCATAACCACGAACTTCGCCACCGTTGACAGTGATGTCAGCCCCGCCAATCCCAAAGGAATAAAGAAGTCCGTTATCGTCATTTACATTAGCGTGTCCGCCATAACCAGTAATAACCGCGCCATCATTAATTGTAGCTCTATTCCAGAAAAATATACCTCCCCCAGTTTTAGAGTATGAATTAGCATTGCCAGTAACAACACAGTTTGTAAATGTAGCATCCCCTTCATAAACAGCTGATTGTAAAGCAACATGTTCCGTCCCTGTTCCTGTTGATACATTGTCAACGACAACATTTAAAGAGGCTTTTTCTTCTTCGCTTGGATCAGTTTGAAAGTCAACGTTGCTTGAAAAAAGAAAAGTAACTAGATTTCTTTCGAATTCCTGCTCCCTTGATAAAGTGATATTTGATTCGCCTTTTAGGTTGATGGTTAATGACTTATCGAGTCGAATGTAAATAACGCTATACGTTTGACCAGCGTAAGGGCCAAAGTCGTGATTAAATACATCAAAACCTGTGCCCGTAACGGAAAAATTGTCCAGAGTCAAAACATACTTACCATCACCATTTTCAAGAGTGGCTGTACCAGTGTCACCTGGATAAGCCTCCCCCATATGATCAAACAAGTTGTAGTCGTTGATTACGCATTTTTGATTAAATGCAGCCTGGACTTCGAAATCCGTTTCGTGTAGAGACGAGTGGATCGAAATTCCCGCCATAAAAGACAAGGACAAAGCGAGTATCCCTGTGCCAATTAATGCTTTCTTTTTCATACAAAGTCTCCTTGCTTTGTTAATACTTACAAATAAGATAACGGGTAACTGCCCCCGCGCATATGTAATTCAAGCGAAACGTTTCAGATTGAAACCTTTTCCTTATATATGATAACTTCCGGTATATAATTAATAATGACAGGGGTTAAACCGGTGAAAACCACGTTTGGAAAAGCACTTTCGGAAGCAAGGAAACAAAAGGGGATGTCGCAGAAACAGCTGGCGGATAGTTTACCCGTGACCCGTTCAAGCGTGGCGAATTGGGAAGCGGATAGAAGGCTTCCTAGCGCTTCCGTTATCGCGAAAATCGCCAAGATCCTCGACGTGGAGGCTATGGAACTCCTCGATGCCGCCAATAAAGAGGATAACCATCCAAGAGTTATCATCGTTGACGATAACAAAATCATCCTAACTGGCGGCACCCCCATTATCGAAAAGGCCCTACCCAATGCGACGGTCGTTGGCTTCACCAAACCATCGGAAGCCATCAAATACGTCGAGAACAACCTCGTTTCATTGGCGTTTTTGGATATTGAACTAGGCTTGGCGAATGGAATCGACCTCTGCAATTCTTTACTTGCGATCAATCCTAGGATGAACGTCGTTTTCCTCACCGCTTATCCCGAATATTCCATTGAGGCCTGGAACACCAAAGCCAGCGGTTTCATGGTTAAGCCGATTACTTTGGAAGGCGTGAAGGAACAACTTAAAAAACTAAGGCACCAATTCCAATGGGAGGGAGCGAATAATGGGTAGTGATGCCCTTATTTACGCATACTTTTTCGTTGGAGGGGCGCTGCTATTACTTGTTCTTCTTGGGATTGTGGTTTCGTTCATCCTCCCAAGCTTAAACAAAATAAGCAAACAATTCTTCATATCCTCTTTCTCGGTTTTGGCGTTAAGTATCGCCACTTACGTTATCGACATCGCGATCTACACGAATCCAACCCTTGATTGGTTAGGGAGGATCATCGCTTTCTTCGAGACCTTATTGCCATCCGTTTTGATGCCGTTATTGAGCGTCTATGTTTTGCTCTGCTGTGGCAAAAGCATCCGTAAAAGCCCCACGTTTTATCTTAATATCGCTTTCTGCGCGTCATTGTTAGTCATATTGATCGTCGCTCAGCTTACGGAGGGAATCTATTATTTCACGAAGGAAAACGAATTCGTCCGCGGGAATTTCTATTGGGTGTTGATCGTGCCTATCTTGGCCTTGATCGTGACTAATCTCGTCGAGATCATCCGTTATAGGAAGATGCTTGGCACCAAATATTTCATCGCCTTCCTCATTTATCTTCTTCCGCTTCTGGTGGTTATGTCGTTACAAGCCTTCATTTCCGTTTTTATATTGATCGTCGTGGCCATCTCAATAAGCGCCTTATCGATGTTTAGCATTATCATGGTCGACCAAATAGAACACCACGCGCGTCAGCAACGCGAAATCGCGGAGCAACGCACGAGCATCGCCGTATTGCAGATGCGTCCCCATTTCATCTACAACACTATGACGAGTATCTATTACCTTTGCGAGCAAGACCCGGAAAAAGCCCAAAAGGTCACGCTTGATTTCACTACTTATCTACGCAAAAACTTCAACGCGATTACCGGAAAAGAGCCTATTCCTTTTGTAGAAGAACTAGAACATACGCGCGCTTATTTAGCGGTTGTTAAAGCTCAATATGAAGATAACCTTTTGGTGGAATTTGATACACCTCACACTTTATTTCGCGTTCCACCGCTAACTTTACAACCACTTGTCGAAAACTCCGTAAAGTACGGACTAAATATTGATTCTACTGAACCATTACGAGTTTCTGTTAAGACAGAAAAAGTTGATAATGGCAGCGTTATTATCGTTAGCGATACTGGCCCTGGTATCTCAAATAAAGATAACGGAGAACCACATTTTGCTTTAAATAATATTCGTGAACGCCTATCGGCAATTAAAGGTACATTAACCATTACACAAAATGAAAATGGGGGCACTATTGTTAGTATCTATATTCCAGATAGGTCTTGATAGTGTCTTGGCAGTTTAAACAAGTATCAAGAAGAGATTAAAGATCTTTTTCAAACGGATAGATGAATGGCCTCCAAACCGATTTTACGCGACCCATGTATGCTTTAAAGCGTTTGTTGGGCCTATTTCCTCGATTAACTGATCCCTAAGAAATGAAACAAATGTGCTTGGATTTTCTCATTTCGCGCATGGTGCGTTCACGCGCACAACAAAAAGTTGTATATTTATCTAAACTATTTTTCCCAAGGAGCACCCATATGTCTGAACGCATGGCCCCCATTTCTCGAGAAGAACTCGGTATTTTCCTTTCCTGCATGGAACCGACTCTAGCCTACAATCTCCCATTGCTAATTCCTTTAGGAGAACATGGGGATAAGGAAAAAGCCCAAAAGGCGATTGAGAAAGTCTTCCTTTCCCATCCTTATCTCAACATGCAATTGGTTCAAGGGCAGGACGGAGAAACATATAAGCATATCATTCCTCTTGCTCCGAAGATGGAAATCAAAAAATCCGATAAGGCGAATAAAGAGGAACTCGTCCAACATTTCTCCTTGATGGATTCTCCTCTATACCGTTTCCTCTTCCTTGAGACAAAAGAAGGCGACTATCTCTTCGCGGATTTCCATCACATCTTGATGGATGGATTCTCCTTAAAGATGTTCCTTGATGAATTTGCTTCCTTTTACGAGGGTAAGGAAGGGGTCTCCAAAGAAGAAAACGATGGCATAGATGATGCGTTAAACAAAAAGGAAAGAAGGGAAGCTCCTTCATTCTTAGAAGATAAAACGTTCTTTGAAAACGCTTATGGAGGGATGGACGTCGATTCTTCCTTGACCTTAGATAAGCAAGAAGAGAATGTTTCCTATGGAAGGTTCAGGGTTGAATTGCCCTTATTAAAAGACGAAGAGGTCGCGAAGGCCTTGAAGAAACACGGCATTCGCCGTTCGAGCTTCTTCCTCGCCGCCTATTCCTTGACCCTTGCCCAGGCGACTTTCTCCGAGGAGGTTTTGTTCCTTACAGTCAATAATGGTAGGAGCGAGAAAGTCAAAAAAAGTTATGGCATGTATGTAAAAACATTGCCTTTCTACGTCAATAATCTAGGCGAAGGAAAAATCGATGATCTCCTTAAGAAAGTCAATCAGTCCCAGGAGGATTTGATTGCCCATAGCAACTACTCCTATAGCGATCTCGTCTCCGACTTCGGGGTATCCGCGGAGAACCTCTTCGCTTATCAAGGCGATTATTTCTACCACACCATCCTTAACGGAAAAGACACCCCGGTCGAGGTCGTTCAGACGAAAGACGGCAAAGAGAAGATGGCCATCGAGCTCTTCCGTTATAACGGAGGCTATTTCGCGGATATCGAATATCGCGCGGACCTCTATGAAGAGGATTCCTTACGTTCCTTCATCAGAAGAATGGAACATTTCGCCCTTGGCCTAATGGAAAAAGAGAATATCGAGGATATCTCCCCATGTGACGAAGAGGATGCCGCTTTACTAAGTTCATATAATGAAAAAGACCTCACGGGTTACGATTTCGACCGCGACTTCGTCGATGATATCCGTGACCATATCGCCGCTCATCCGGAAAAAGACGCGGTCATCTCCGGAGATAGGCGTATCAGCTACGGGCAATTAGGGGAATTGTCCGACCGCATTTCAGATTACATCATCGATAAAGGCGTTAAGCCAAACCAAATCGTCTCGATCCTAATCGGAAGAAACGAATACATGGCTATCGCCTCTTTGGGCGTTTTGAAATCAGGCGCGGCCTATCAGCCCCTTGATCCCGCTTATCCAGACGAACGTCTTGCCTTCATGATGGAAGACGCGGAGGCCCAGATCCTCATTTGCCAAAGGGGCCTCGAAGAACGCGTTCCTTCCTTCAAAGGACCAATCCTCTTCCTCGACGAGATTCCTAATTTGCCAAGGTTAGGTTTAAAGCAACCACGTCCAGGAAAAGACGATCTCTATATCATGCTCTATACCTCTGGCTCCACCGGAAAGCCAAAGGGCGTCCAGCTCGAACATCATAATATCTCCGCCTATGTGCAATGGCAGAGGAAGACCTTGAAGATCACTCCGGAATCCCGTTTCTTCGCTTACGCTTCCTATGGTTTCGACGCGAACATGTATGACCTTTATGGAGCTTTATGTAATGGCTTGCCGCTTTATATCATCGACGAGGCCATGCGTCTTGATTTAAAGCGCCTCAACGAATACATCGAGGAAAACCACTTAACCCATGGTTTGATGACCACCCAGGTCGGGCGCCAATTTGCGGAAGACTATGAGAACAATAGCCTTGTATATCTAACAGTTGGCGGCGAGAAACTCGTTCCAGTTAAGCCTCCTAAGGGCTTTATCCTCGCGAATGGCTATGGCCCAACCGAATGCACGATTACCATCACGGGCCATGAGGTCGATCGCCTCTATTACAGGGTTCCTATTGGCAAAGGGCATGCGATTTGCCACCTCTATGTCCTCGACAAGAAGATGAGGCCTCTCCCATATGGGGTTCCTGGTTATCTATATTGCTCCGGACCTCAGGTTGCTAGAGGTTATAAGAATAGGCCAGAAGAAAATGCGAAGGCCTTCCTCAAGAATCCGTTCGAAAACGATGGCTACTACTCCAGAATGTATTTCACGGGGGACGTGGTGCGATTCTTAAAAGACGGGACCTGCGATTTCATTGGCCGTAAGGACGGACAGGTCAAAATCCGTGGCTTCCGTATCGAGCTTAGCGAAGTCGAACGCGTAATTCGCGATTATCCTGGCGTGAAAGACGCGACCGTCAACGCCTATCCCGCCCCAAGCGGAGGTTCCTTCATCGCCGGTTACGTCGTTTCCGACAAGACCCTTGATTTGGATGACATCAAATCCTTCATCGGGGAACGCAAACCTCCTTACATGGTCCCAGAGGTCATGATGCAGATCGAGAAGATTCCTCTAAACCAAAACAGCAAGGTGAATAAACGCGCCCTCCCACTTCCAGAAAGAAAGGAAGCGGAAGTCGTTCCTCCTGCTAACGAAGCGGAAACGAAAATCCTCGAAATCGCCAGGAAGATCCTTGGCTATAACGATATTTCCGTCACCGCCGATTTGTTCGAATCGGGTTTGACTTCGATCTCCTCCATCAAATTCATCACCATCTTCTCGCAGACTATGGGCGTTGATTTGACTACGGCTTTGCTCCGTCAGAATTCAACCATTCGCGCGCTTGCTTCCTTAAGCGGAGGCAATGAGGAGGAAGTTTACGAAGAGCTTCCGAATTACCCATTAACCAAAACCCAACAGGGTATTTACGTCGAATGTTTCTCCCACCCAGGCTCAACAGTCTATAACATCCCGCTTCTTTATCGTCTTTCCAAGAAGACCGATTTGAACCGTCTTGAGGAATCGATCAAGAAAGCGATCGATGCCCATCCTTATTTGAAGGGCCATCTCATCGTCGGCGAATCCGGAGATCCTCGCGTCGTCCCTGCTCTTAACGACGAAGTTAGGGTCGAACGCATCAAAGGCGATCCAAAGATGCCGTTTGCCTTAACGGCCTACGACTTGATGAAGGGTCCTTTCTATCAGGCGAGGATTTATGAAGGAAAAGAAAATTACCTCTTCCTTGATACCCACCATATCGCTAGCGACGGCTCTTCCTTAGCGGTTTTGATGGAAGATATCGATAAGCTCTACAAAGGCGAAGCAATCGAAGCGGAACGCCGCGATGGCTTCCAGATTGCCTTAAAGGAAGAAAAAGAGGCGACCCCTGACGCGCTTAATGAGCAAAAAGCCCATTACGCTTCCTTCCTCGATGGCGTCGATTCGCCGTCTTTGCCACGCAAAGAATACGAATTGCCCAAAGAAGAAAAACCTTTGGAGCAAGACTATGATCTATCCGTTTCTAAGGAAGACATCGCGAAGTTCCTAAAGGATAAGGGCCTTAACCAAAACGGATTCTTCAATGCCGTTTTCGCCTATGCCTTAGCCAAATGGAACGGGAACGAGGATGCGTTATTCACCTCCATTTATTCAGGACGCGATAGCTCTTTCACCGCTAGAAGCGTCACGATGATGGTCAAGACCTTGCCGGCTTACGCGAAAATCGAGGCCAACGAGAATACCTTGGACTTCATCAAAAAACTTTCCGAACAACTCCAAAAGAGCGAGGAATGCACCCTTTATTCCTTTGCTGACATCAGCCGTGACTTCGATGTCAAAGCCGACGTCATGTTCGCTTACCAAGGGGATGGTTTCCTCCCGGATTCCATCGGTGGCGAGAAGGCCGAACTAATCCACCTCAACGGCGATGAAGTCAAAGCCGCCTTCTCCGTCGATTGCTTAGAAGGAAAGAATTGCTACCGTCTTCATTACGAATACCCAAGCAACCTCTATCGCGAAGAGACGATGCGTTATTTCACCTCCCTCTTTGAGATGGTCATCAAAGGATTCATCTCCAAGAAGGCCCTAAACGAAATCGCTCTTTGCGATGAAAACGTCGCAAAGGAAATGGACATCCATAACCAAACCGAAGATCCTCTACCAGAAGGCTCCTATTTGGATATGTTCGAGGAACAGGTCAAGGTTAATCCCAATAAACTCGCGGTCGTCGGCATCGACGAAAGCCTCACCTACGCCCAAATGGATGAACGCATGAACCAAGTGGCCTCCGCCTTATTGAAACTTAATCTCAAGCCTGACGATAAGGTCGTCGTCATGGTTCCGCGCATTGCCAATTGCTATGTCGCTAGGGAAGGCGTTATGCGGGCGGGCGCTTGCTTTGTCCCCGTCGATCCCGCTTACCCAGACGAACGCATCCTCTATATCGCCGAGGATTCCGAAGCGAAAGCGGTTTTGACCACCAAAGCCCTCTATGAAGCGAAAAAGGCCACGTTCGGAAATACCAACTTCCTCCTATTGGAAGATATCTTGGCTAACGAACCAAAAGACCCAATCCGCGTGGAAATCCCGAAGAATTCGCTTGCCTATTGTATCTACACCTCCGGTTCGACCGGCAAGCCAAAAGGCGTCATGATCGAGCATCATAGCCTTTCCAACTTCGTGTATAACACCCCACATAACCTCATCGTTGACGAATATATCAACTATTGCCATGTCGCAGCTTCATTGGCATCCCTAAGCTTCGATCTTTCCATACAGGAAGAATTCATCCCATTAGCTAATGGCATGACCGTCATGATTGCCTCCGAAGACGAAATCCTTAACCCCGTCATGCTCGCAAAGCGCATGATCGAGAATAAGGTCGACATCATCACGACCACTCCATCTTACGTCAATAACGTCTTGGATATCGAAGACGTCATGGTCGCTTTCCGCAACCTTAACATCATCGATTTGGGCGCGGAGGCTCTTCCGGCCTCAATGATCGCCAAGATGCGCGACCGCGGTATGAAGTGCTTTATCCAAAATGGCTACGGCCCAACCGAGACCACCGTTTCCTGCACGATGGACCGTGTCACCAGCGATCGCATCACCATCGGTTATCCAGATAATAACGTTAAAACCTATATCATCGACGGAAATCTCCGCCGCTTGCCGTTTGGAGCAATTGGCGAGCTCCTAATCGGAGGCGAAGGCGTCGCTAGGGGCTATGTCCATAGAGACGACCTCACCAAAGAGAAATTCATCGACTTCCATGGAGTCTACTCCTATCGTTCAGGCGACCTTGCCCGCATCAATTACGATGGACGCATCGAGTTCTTCGGCCGCAAGGATAACCAAGTCAAACTCCGTGGTCTTCGCGTCGAACTCGACGAAATCGAAAACGCCATGGGCTCCTATCCTGGCATTTCCCGTTCGGTCGTCGTCGTCAAGGAGACCAAGGAAGAAGGTCAGTTCCTCGTTGGCTATTATCTAGCGAAAGAGGAAATCCCTGTCGCCTCTTTGAAAGAACATTTAGGAAAGACCCTTACGCCTTACATGATTCCAAAGGTCTTCATGAGGCTTGAATCCATCCCGATGACCAATAACGGGAAGGTCAACAAGAAGGCATTGCCAGATCCCGTCATGAACGCCAAGGAAAACAAAAAAGGTATACGTTTGCCGCGCAACGAAACCCAGCAGACGATTTATGACATCTTCAAGCACGTCCTCGGCGTCGACGAATTATCGATTGACGATGACTTCTTCGATCTTGGCGGCACATCCTTAAGCGCCTCCAAAGTCACGATGCTTGCTATGGGCAAAGGCCTCAACATCTCCTATTCCGACGTCTTCGATAACCCAACCGTCATCGATTTGGCGGCTTTGGCCCTTTCGCAAGGCCATAAAGAGGAGAGTAAGAAAGAAGACCTCGTCCCGATCAAACAAGGACTCGAGAATAATGTCATCGAAAAAGTCGATGAGGTCACCGAAGGCCTAGCGGATTTCAAGGTCATCCTCCTAACCGGGGCGACCGGCTTCCTTGGAATCCATATCCTCCACGAATTGCTTGTGAATAGCAAAGCCAAGATCCTCGCCTTGGTCCGCGGCTCTAAGACAATCAGTGGCAAAGAAAGACTACACGGGTTGCTCGAATACTATTTCGATAATCCTTTCATCGAGGAAATGGATGAGCGCGTGCAAATACTCGAGGCCGACGTCACCAACGAAAACCTCCTCGACGTTTTAAAAGACGTGAAGTTCGAACTCATCGTCAACTGCGCCGCGGTCGTTAAGCATTTCTCCAACTCCGACGCGATCGAGAAAGTCAATTTCGGCGGGGTCAAGAACCTCATCGAGGTGGCTTTGGAACATAAAGCCCGTTTGGTGCAGGTCTCAACCCTTTCCGTCGCCGGGGAGAACGTCGACCACAAATTCCCGAAGGAAAAGCGCATCCATGAGACCGAAATCTTCTTCGGGCAAGACGTTTCCAACAAATACATCAATTCCAAGATCAA
>ONFU01000070.1 GCA_900317165.1 uncultured Erysipelotrichaceae bacterium | reverse complement strand
AACGTCTGGACGCCGTACCTCGACCTGCTTTCCGACGTTACCCTCCCCGAGAGGAGGTCGGAGGTCATCAGGATACAAAGCGGGACGCCGATCAGGGGGCTAAGGATCCAGGCCACATCCACCCAGGCCCCGACGAGGAACCTCGGCAGGCTCTGCGTCGACGACATCGTCCTCTCGACCGACCAGAACGCCGGCGTCTTCATCACGGGAGGCTACTATCCCGTGGTGGTCAGGGAGACTTTTAAAGCGGAGGTAAACCCATGGTAATAAAAAGGATTCTTATCCTTTCATCGATTCTATTCTTTTCCTGCTCTACCAATGTAGGGAGTGTTGAATCTACGTCTTCCGTTGTCTCACTTCCAAGCGATTCCGATCTTTCTTCTTCGACGTCAAGCGAGTCATCCTACGATTATTCCATTGATCATTTTGGCGCGGAGATATGTTTAGGCCATGGTCAAAAGAAAATCTCCTACATCCCTTTGGGGGTTACCGTTCAAATTACGTTTACTTCTTATAACAAGGACGGAAGGCGCGTTGATGTTTATTTAGACAAACTAAATACCATATATGATGAAAACGAACTCGAAGTCGTTTCCCTTTCCGAACATTACATCGATCCTCGAGAAGAACAAAAAACCTATGAACTTATCTATACGTTGAAGACGAAGGCGAAAACCGATAAGGCCTCTATAACCCTTTCCTATTCGGATTATTTTAGGGAGAAATACGATTTTAAGGTAATCGACGTTACTGCTGGGGTCTCCTTTTGCTCGTTGATGGCCACGGAAAAATATTACGATAGAACCTTTTATGGCACCCATTACGATTATCCAAGCGACCTCTTTGTGGAAAAGGCTAACGATTTAACCGAACTTAAGGCTATTGCGCGAAAATGGTTGTCGATTTCGCCACCAACGCTTCCTGATGGCTTTTTTAACGATAATTACATGGCGGTTATGTTCCTTTTCCATGCAGATTACGAAATCTTCTTAGACGGAGTATTCGAGGATGGCCAAGCAGTCGCGGTCTCGTTCATTCAAAAGGTCCATTCGAAGTTTTTCTGGGCTCCTTTGTTTCATTACGACCTCTATCACCATGGCGTTTTGTTTTTAGGGCTTCGCAGAGGCCTTGGTTATGCCGAATATGAGAATTTCTACGTTTACCAGCCGATTGATCAATGAAAATGGTATTTTAAACAGACATATTTAGTCGAATTAAATCTCGTTTTGTCTTACAATTCTTCCGTATGGAAGAAAAAGAAGAGAAAAAACTATTGAACAACGCCCCCTTATCGAAGGTGATGATCGGCTATTTCGTCGATTTCCTGTTTTCCTTCGCGGTGATGACGATCTGCAGCATGACCGCGGCCCCGAAGATCGCTGATAGCTTCGGACTCCAAAACGAGGTCGATAAGCTGGAAGCCTTCGTCGATAACGCCCATTTCGCGAGGGTAAGCAGGGAGAATGGATCCTTTAAGGCCGATCTCTATTATTATTCGCTTGATAACGAGGCAATCGACGCGGAAGGGAAGATCAGCAAATCCCTTGGGAAGGACGACGAGGCCTATATCGGGCTTTATCCCTTCCAAGCCTATTCCGACCTCGTCTATAGCCTCTATAGCAATTTCTATTACGAGAACGATGAGGCCGTGATCCTCACGATCGAAGGACAGAAGAAGCAGAAAAGCGAATTCGCCGATAAGAACGAATACCTCAAATTCGTCGGCGAGGAAGTCTTCCAGATAACCGAGGCCAAGACTTCGATTTATTCCTTCGCGGTCAAAGACGATTCAAGCCCCGATTATTCCAAAAAGCCGGTTCTAAATCAGAATAACGAAACCGTGAAGAACCTCGAATCCGAGGATGCTGCCAAGAAGAAAGAAGCGCTTGCCGCGATCAATTCGTTCTGGGTTGGCGAGAGCATGTCCGCCGCGGGGAATGGAATCTATGGGAAGGTCTTCTCATCATTCTTCTATAATCAGCCCGTTTATCAGGAGGTCCTGGCGAAGGCGAACAATTACATCTATATGTCTAACCTCATCTTCAGGTTCGCCTCCCCCTTCATTTTCTTCTTCCTGATCCCTCTTTTAATCCCTGAAGGAAGATCCATAGGAAGGTTGCTAGCAAAGACCAAGGTCCTTTCAAAAGACGGGGAGAAGGCTCCTAAGTGGCGCGTAGCGATCCATCAAGGCGTTATCCTTGCCTTCTGGCTCTCCGGCTTTATCCCGAACACCTATTTGTTCTATAGCCTCCTTGGATTGCTCTCATTCGCGGACGGCATGGTCATGATGGGATCGAAGGAAAACCGCACGGTCCACGAAAAGCTCGCGGGTACCACGACCGTTGAGCTTGAGCCGACCCTAGGCAAAAGGAAGATTGATAACAAAGACGTCATCGAAAACGAAGAAGCAGCAGAAGGCGACCCAAAATAAAAAAGACGCGTACGCGCGTCAAAGACAATTATTAACGAGAGACCTCATTCTCTCGTTTTAATTTGCTTGATGGCCTTATTATGGAGAATGAACCTGATTCCTCCAAAAACAAGGAAGAAGGCCCCTAGGGCAAAGCAAATCATCGAGACGATGAAGGCAAAGGAGAGGGGGTTAACAACGCCCTCTATCTTGTTGACCGAGACAAAGATGAAGGCGACCCCCAAAACAAGGAGGATCGGGGAGACCACCAAAAAGACGAGGTCATCGTCTTTCTTGGACTTAAGGGCGGAAAGGGCCTGACGCTTTTCCTCGTCTTGCTCATTTTCCCTGACCTTCGTTGCAAAAGAAGTCCGCCCGGATTGCTCCGAGACGGACTCCTTAATGTTGTTTTTCCTTTCCTCGTTACCTTCCATTATTCGAGGATGTATTTCTTCGCGGCGGCGAATTGATCGTCGACGAGCTTCTTGATCTGCTCATCGGTGGTCGCGTTCACGTCATCGAAGAGGGCGGTGATCATGTTGTTGGCCGCGGTCCTTGCCTTATCGGAAAGGGAGAAGACGGGGCTCATGAAGTAGTTGCCGTTTTTGTTGTAGGCTTCGTCGAGATCGAAGACCTTGCCGCCATAGGCGTTCTTCTTGTCGGCATAGGAGGTCTCGTAGGTGATTTCCTTCTTCGCGGCTTCCCTGAGTTCCTTGACGGATTCGTCTTCAAGCGCGGACTTACGGACGGGGAAGTAGTTGGTCTTCACGGCCAAAGAAGCCGTATTGGCCTTGTTCGTGAGGAAATCGTAGAACTTAAGGCTCGCGGCCAATTCGTTCTTGTCTTTCTTGTTGAAGAAGGCGAGGGACGGTCCTTGGGAAATGACCTTCTTGGAAGAGGAGGCATCGAACTTAGGAACCTCGTTCCAGGAAACGGAATAGCCGTCTCCGGCCATCCATGGGGCACCGGTCGTGGAGGCGATGATCGCAAAGCATTTGCCTTCCGCGAAGAGGTTGGACGGATAATCATGATATTGTCCGGACATGCGGAGGTTGTTCTTCGTGGCCAAAAGCCCTTCGTGGTTCCATTTGGTGAGTTGGACGGCGAGGTCCTTGGCCTTCTGATCGTTAACGAACTTAAGCGCGTTCACGGGATTCTCGTCGTTGGTGACGAAGGGGATGCCCTTGGATTCGAGGAGGGTGATGAACATGTTCGCGGCATCCTCATAGATGACGGGGACGGCCTCGAAATTGCCGTCTTTCTTCTGACTCGCGAAGACTTCCGGATAATCTGTCTTCATGGTCTTGGCCAAATCCATAAGGCCTTCGAAGGAATCGACGTTAGCGTAGGCTTTCTTGGAGGCTCCGGCAACGGGGGCCACGTATTTGCCCGCATCGGCCCCGGCGGCTTCCCTAGCGCCCGCTTTCATGACCTCGGCGTTAAGCATGAGGGCTTCGGCAGATTTGGAATATGGAAGCGAATAGTATTTGTTGCCGTATTGGTTGATTTCGCTATCGAGGTAGCCTTTGTTGTAATCGCTATCGGCCTTGAGTGTCTCGGCATGGGCGGAGACATCGGCGATCGCGCCATCCTTGGCCCAACCATAGACATAGGTGCCGTAGGTCGTGACCATATTGGGGACGTCACCCGTCGGGATGCCTTTGGCAACCTCTTGGGAAACGCCATAATAATCGTTTTGCTTGGAGCCTTTGAAGACGAGTTTGACCTTGATCTTCGGGTTGGCCTTCATGAATTCGTCGGCGACGCCTTTTGCATAATAATAAAGAGCGTAGTTCTTATTGTCGGAATCATCGTCAGGGGTCGGATCTTCCTGGTAGGTGTGCCACCAGGTGATGGAACCTTCCCAATTCTCGTCCAATTCAACGTCTTTGTTTCCACCGCCGCAGGAAGCCAAAGAGGCGACCATGAGGAGGGACAAAGCGCATACTGTGGTTTTAAGTCCTTTCATTTTGGGTTTCTTCCTTTCTTGAAACTAAGTAATTGTAGCACTTTCAGGAATAAGGGTATCACCCTTTTATTCCTGTTTGTGGCGAAGAGGAGTAATAGGGAAGAAACGCGTTTATTGCATATAGCGATATTGCCGAGATTTAGGCGTCTTTCTATAATGAAGGCATGAATTCCTTTAAAGACATGCTGTTAATTTGCATAGCCTGCTTGTGCTCCGCTTTTTTTCTTGGAAAAGATGGGGTTTCAAACAACGGCGATGCGGAAATAGTCGATCGAATAGATAATTCCGATGCGGATATAGCCTTTGCATATGAAGGCCAAGTCAAGCGCGAAGTCCTCCCAGAGGATTTGTTTTCCATTGGGAACGCTTGGGGTATGGTCGGCTACAATAGGTCTGTCCCGGCTACCGGCGCCGGCATCAAGGTCGGGATAATAGAAGGTGGAATCGTAGACCTTTCATCCTCGTTCAATGATTTTTCGTATTACGGTCAGCCGTTCTCCTATCCGTATACCACCGAAGAGGCGAAATCGATGGAACACGCCCATAAAGTCGCGTCTATCTTGGGGGGCACGAAAGGGATAGCCCAAGACATATCGCTTGTTTTGGCGCGCCAAACAGATGGAAGCACAGGTTTTTTCGACTGCGTCTCCTATTTGATTGAGCAAGAACACGTCGATATCATTTCGTGCTCTTCTGGCTCTGATGTTAATTCGGGCGAATATTCATCACAGCGGTCTTGGGCTTTGGATAAAAAAATAAGAGAAAGCGGAGTTTTGCTTGTTCAGGCGATAGGGAATCATAATTCCACCGAAGTTAACTACGCAATATGCCAATCTTTAGCACACAATGTCCTTTCAGTCGGGGCCTGCGACAAAGAAGGGAATTCTTGCGATGATTTCAACCGGTATGGAATAAAACCCGAATACGACGACAAGGTCTTCGGTGTCAAACTCCTCGCTCCGGGGAAGTCGTTATATGGGATACCAGGGATACTAGATGATCAGCTCATTTATCATAGCGAGATTACAAACATTGAAGAAAAAATTAACGGAACGAGCTTCTCCACCCCGATGGTGGCCGGGATAGCCGCTTTGCTCATGCAGGAATTCCCGTCGCTGAGGGGCCATCCCGAACTCATGATCCCGTTGCTTTGCAACGCCGCGAGGCCCGCCGCAAACCAAACAACTGTCCCATCTTATAGACAGGGTTTCGGCATAGTCGACTACCAAAGGGCCAGGTCGGCCGCCGCGGCGCTCT
>ONFU01000007.1 GCA_900317165.1 uncultured Erysipelotrichaceae bacterium | reverse complement strand
GACGGCTATACCGTTAACGTCGGTTCAAACAAAACAGCATCCTTAAGCAATCCATATCTAGGCACGAACTATTTCAAGATTAAGGCTAACCTTAATGGAGGGGGCAGCGATGAGACCGAGATCAAAACCTTCACGGTCGATTCCTCTTGCCCCCGTAACCTCACGATTGGTGGCATGACCAATTGCCGCGATATCGGAGGAAGGCTCACCGAAGATGGCGGAAGAATCAAACAAGGCCTCGTCTATAGGACCAGCGGTTACAAATACGATTACAGCACCGTGATCACCGACGCCGGAAAGAAGGAGATGCTTGAGCATCTAAAAGTCAAGACCGAGGTCAACGTCGCCGATGGCACGAGCTATAACCTAAAGCTTACTGGCACCAACGTCGTCGACTTGAAGATGGATTACGATTCAAGCGGCGCGAATTCCACGCACCATTTCTCCCGTAACGCGGAAAACGTGAAGAATTTCTTCAAGCTCCTTAGCGATTCCTCCAATTACCCTGTCTATTTCCATTGCCGTATAGGGACGGATAGGACTGGTCTATGCGCGATCCTTCTCGCGGGCCTTCTTGGGGTTCCATTAAACGAGATCTACCAGGATTACCTCTTCTCCAATTTCGGCAAGATCCAGGAGAAACGTTATATCGGCGCGAAAGCAGGACAAGATAACATCCAAAAATACATCAACGACATCAAGAATTTCTCTGGGGCCACCTTCAAGAACAAGGTCTATAACATCCTCCTTTCAATTGGTGTTCCTTCCGAAACGCTTGATACAGTCATCAATAATTTGACCGAAGGAAACAAAGTCACCGGGAATGACGCGGGTCAAATCGTGGCCTTAGGCGATAAGTTAACCGGGAATGGCGTCTCCGTTACCACGGATACCTCAACAAGGGACCATCCAGACAAATATTTCGTCCTCGATAGCTCCTCCAAATCCGTTAGCTATTCCTTTAACGCCAAAACCGCGTTCAAAGGTCAAATCGTGGCCTATTTAGGCAATACCGAGCATTCCTCATCCAAAAAGATCGGCGATGCGATTACCTGCTCCCTCGATTCGAACGGACTAGCGATCCGCGACGTTACCTACGCCGATGCCGGCATGGGCAATTGCAGTGGACGTATGAATTATTTCCCGGTCATTTTGGGAAGCACCGATATCGCCGCTGGAAACCACACCATCAAGATTGGCGGGACCTCCAACAAGATGAATATCGCTGCTATCTGTATCTATGACGCTTCCACCGCCCCTGATATCGGCGGAGGCGGAAGCCAAGGCGGAGGCGAACAAGGCGGTGACCATACCCATGATTACAAACCGGAAAGCCCGCAGACCAACAAAGCCGGTAAGAGCGTCACCACCTATCTCTGCGATTGCGGGGCCAAATACATGGCCATCGCCTTCAATGATTATTCCTCTGCGAATCTAGGGACCTCACCTGATATGTCTATCGGAAAACTTGGCAAGAATTCCGTCTTCAAATGGGATTTCCCCGCGAAAGCAGGACGTGTTACCTTGCAGTTCAATCTCAAGTGCTCCAACAGCAACCATGTCAGCGATTCCAACAAATTCGATCCAAGCAAATACATTATCAAGGTCAATGGAACCGCTCAGGCATTGAGTCTTGCTAACCAAGGCTATAAGAGCATGGGCCTAACGACTTCCGGACAGTATTACGGTTTCTGCACCTTCGATATCGACGCGGACAAGAACGTTGAGATCGAGCTTGATCATAACAACACCGAATACCGTCTCCTCTTCACTGAAGAAGTCAGATTGATTTACGCTTAATCGATTCCTTATTCAAAGCCCGAGGACTTCGAATCCTCGGGCTTTTTCTAATAGAAAAGGACTGCCGTTAAGCAGTCCTATGGAATCCTTTAAGGGATTAATAGATGATGAAGTCCGCTAAAGAGGTGAGATGATCTGGAACGTCACCGGCGGAGATTTCACTGACGGTGAACGATTTGTTGTTCACATAGTTCCATTGCTCAACGCCGTTAGTGGTCAAAGCGGAGGTAAGGGTGATGTTCATGTTGCTTTCGGTGAAGGTATATTCGCACTTCAAGCAAGCGACTTTATCACCGCTATAAGTCCAGTTCCAGAAAGCGGTGAGGTAAGCCCCATCGGCTTCCGCGGTCATGACGAAGTAGGTGTTCCCGGTTTGGGAGGTGCCGCCGTTGGTGTTCGTGTTGGCTTTCTGAGTCGAGGTGTAGTACTTATTGAGGACGAGGATGACGTTCTCGTTTTGATAAGATAATCCAACCACTTTTGGAAGGTCAGGAACCTCATCAAGGAAGCGGATGTTGGCTAAGCCTTTTTTGCCTTCAAGGGCAATCCTGACGGCCGTAGTGGCTCCACCGACGGTGACCTGAGCGCTATCCTTGCTAGTGACGACGATGGTGACTTGTTTGCCATCGACTTCGCCATTGATGGTGTTCTTTTCAGGAGACTTATCGAAGGTGACGGCGAGCTCCTTGGTGACTTTCGGAGAGCATTTGATGATGACTTTGCCAGCGTCATAATCGATTGAGGAGGCTAACTTGGAGGCATCGATTTCCTCTTCGGCATAGGAGACTTCGGGATCGCCGATCTTCTTGATGACCTTGATCTTTGATAGATCAGGGATCTCGATTAGACGGTAATCGGTCTTGAAGTCCGTGGTATCGAAGACGAATTCAGGTGTATAGACATCGACATCGGTCATCAAAGCGACGTTACGGATATCCGGCATGACGTAGAGGATGTTGTCCTTGTTGCCGAAATCGTTATAGGCGCTGGTGGTGAAGGTGAGGGTGTTCTCTCCCTTTAGCAAGAAGGCATCCTTAAGGATAAGATGGCTCCAGGAATCCTTGACCTCGAGTTTGAGGTTTTCGGTTTTGATCTCAAGACCATTGTTTTGGATCTTGATGAAATCACTGATATTGGGGAGTTCATGGTAAACGCCGTTTTCATCGACCCAGTTGCTCTTGAGGGAGATATCGATATCCGCCAAACCATGACGTGGGGTGCGGAAGGTGAAGGTGATGGCTCCGCCCTTGCGGTCAAGCCCGGTCATGTATTCGCCAAGAAGGGTATCGTCGGTCCTTTCGTATTCGACGGCCACGTTTTGGTTAAGCGGGGCGATGACGGCGTCGCGGGCGTAATAGATGAAGGATTTCTTATAGGGCGATTTGGTCGAGGCCACTTCCGAGCCATCGGCGGAGAAGGTGACGTAGTTATCGTCCATGATCACGCTTTTTGGAAGGGCGGGGAAGGTCGCGCGGAGCTCTTCGGCTTCCTTCTCGTAATTGGCTTCGTAATTCGCGTAGGCGACCCTATCGGCGATAAGGACGATTCCAGCGGCGAGAACGCAGGCGGAAGCAACGCCGATAACGACTACACGGGTTAGGTTTTTCTTAACGAATTCTAATACATTAGCCATTGTTTATTCCCCCTTTCCTGCCTTTGGGACAATCACGCCTTTGATGAGTAGGAAGGCAAGGATCGTAAGTCCGCCATAGACAACGATATCAACGGCGACAAGGGTCGGTTTCCACCATTGCCAGGATTGTTTGGACTCGAAGACGATGACGGCATCGGCTGGGTCGGCGGATTCGTTGTAGGTAAGGTTCTTATATAGAGCGTGAGAATAGGAATAGGCAATCTGATGGATGGCTTCCCTCATTCTGTTTTGTAACCTCGCTGGAGAAGAAGTGGACAAAGAAGCGGCCGCGGTGTTTCCACCACCGAGGTTGATGTTGCCACCAGCCCTGAGGCCGAAGCCGATATCCATGTTGGTCTTATTCTCGGTCATATCGGTGATGATTTGGCCTTTGAAGCCCCATTCGTCGCGGAGGATGCCCCTGACGAGAGCTTCGTTGCCGCCACTCCAGATGGCCCCGATACGGTTGAAGGAGGTCATGACACCGGTGGAATCGCCATACTTGATGGCTTCTTCGAAGGTGCGGAGGTAGATTTCACGTAAGGCTTGCTCGGTGGTCCAGGTATAAAGGGCCATACGGTTGAAGTCTTGGTCATTGAGGGCGAAATGCTTGACCATGGAGGTCTTGCCATAGACGCCTAAACCACGGATGAGGTTGCCGACGACCCTACCGGAGAGATATGGGTCTTCGGATTGATAACCGGAGTTACGTCCACCATAAGGTGAGCGGTGAATGTTGCAAGCTGGGGAATAGAGGGCGTCTTTGCCGGCCGGGCCCATGTCGTTGCCTTCGGATTTGCCAAACATATAGGCTAGGACTTGGTTCCAGGTTTGGGCGAGGACGGTCGAACCAGGATAACCGACGCAGCTGGTATCTGGAGCCATGTGGCCGTTACCGACTTGCGAAGCGCCTTCAGCGTGCTGGAAGGCGGAATCGCTATCGGTCCTTAGACCAATCGCGGAGATGCCAGGAGCGGCATAACTCGTATCCATCGTGAGGATATGGTTAGCCTGATTGAATGGGACTTGGTTAAGGACCTCTTCCCATTGTGGGTCATTGTAATCGGCGGCAAGCTTCGCCCCGATTTCGGTGAGGGCACCACCTTCCATAAGCCTATGGCTTGTGACGGTGCTTCCCCAGGTTGGGGTGGTGAGGGTCTTTTCGTCGAGGTCACGTCCAAGCCAATCCTTGGTGGCGTTATCCCAGTTATCACCCATCTGACGGTTCCAAGCGGAATTGTTGACGGTGATGCCATCGGCCCTGCGGAGAAGGTCGTTGGTCCAATCTTTGTTAGGTTCGACCTCGGTTAAGAGCGCTGGGAAGTTGTTGCGATGGACGTATTGGACGTTTTGTCCGACGTCGCTGCCATCGATTGCGATATCTTGATATGGGACTTGGTTGAGTTCCGCGTTACGGGTGAAGAGGTTTTGGACTTTGTTTCCACTCTTCTCGTCGTTTTCGATCTTGATGTCGGCATCGACTTTGTAGGCGATGGTATTTTGATCCATCTGTTTGAGGTTATGGGCGTCGGTTTGGAGCTTCAATTGGTAATCGCCCTTTTCAAGTTCATAACCGGTGAAGCCGTTCTTGTTCGCGTCATAGCAGTCATAGGACTTGAATTCCTTGGCGTCGACTTCGATTTCGACGTTGGCCTTCTGTCCTGGCTTAAGTTCAGGGGTCTTCGCATAAGCGACGAGCTTGACGTAGCTCTTTTCGATTCCGCCTGGAGTATAGGGGGCGGTGAGATAGACACCGATGACGTCTTTACCGGCGACTTTGCCTTTATTGGTGACTCCGACGGTGACTGTGATCTTGCTATCTTCTCTGATGGAGCTTCCTTCAGGAAGGCTGACGGATTCGAGGTTCCAATCGAATTCGGTGTAGGACATGCCGAAACCGAATGGGTATTGGACGACGTTTTCGTATCCGTTATATGGAGCTTTGTTCCAGAATCCCTCGTGGTCCGCGGTTTCAAACCAACGATAACCGACATAGATTCCTTCGGCGTATTCAACATAGCAGGAGGTCTGATAGAAGGCGCTGCCGCCAGTGCCCATCAAGGTGCAGTTGCTTGGCGCGTTGTTATATGGATGCGTATGTTTCGCGTTCCCGCGATAATAAGTGATGTTATATTCGTGCTTATAGGGGTATGTATCCGTTAAGTGACCAGAAGGAGAAGCGTCGCCCCAAAGGATCTCGGGGATCGATAAAGCGCCTTGGACGCCGGTCGCGCCGACGGAGATGCAGGCGTCGATTCCCTCAATCGATTCAAGGAAGTCGAGTTGCATCGCGTTGGTGGAGTTGATGATGATTACGACGTTTTCGAAGTCCTTGACGAGCTGACGGATGCAATATTCCTCTTCGGTGGAGATTTGGAGATATGTCCTGCTCTCGTCTTTTGGTTGCCCTTCGACTTTGTTCTGGTAATGTGGGCAGTCGGAGTTTTCACCCGCGTGACGGGAGACGACGAAGAAAGCCGTATCCGAATACTGTTTGGCGTTGTTGTAGACGGTTTTATAGGCATCGAGATCCTGTAAGGAAGGTTCTCTAACTTGATAGAAACTATCAAAGTTAGCCATGATGGTGTTCGCGTCGCCTTCCGCCCTATGCCAGCTTAGGTAATACTCTGGAAGTTCGGGGTTAACCGCAACACCATAATGCTCTAAGGCCTCGTTTATGCCATAAGAGGTTTGTCCATCGGTGCCGACACGTTCGGAACCGGAGGACATGATGTACCAGTCCACGGAACCATGGCCGAAGACGTTGACCTTACGAACAGACTTCTGTAACGGCAACGTGCCATTGTTTTGGAGCAGTACGATACCTTCGCGTTCGATTTCTCTAGCCAACTGGTTACCCATGTTGCGAGCGGAGTCCGCGGAAGCGGATTCCTTATCGCCGTTTGGGGCCAAGTGGGTGGAGATAACGTTCGGGTAGACGTCGAATGCAATGTGGTTCCCTACGCCTAAGCCAACGCCGACTCCGACGACGCCGATAAGGCCAAGCGCAGAAAAAACCAATTTCAATTTTGGATTGTTTGCAAAAATGCCCATCCTGTTTTTTCTCCTTGCTAAATAGCACTTTGATTATAGAATCGTTACTTTTTATAAGTAAAGTTAATCGCAATATAGTCATTCGCTAATCTAAAATAAATCAAAAAACTAAGGCGAATTAATCTCTGTTTTTTGTTTTTTTGCTTATTTAAACCCCAGGATTTGTACTCGGAAAATGCGCATGAAAGCCTTTGTTTTCGTTTATAGACAATCCCGCTAAAGTTTTTGTTAGACAACTCCAGCCAAAGAGAACAAGGCCAACAAGGCGATGGTGATGTAAGCGACGACCAAGGTGACCATATATAACCCCGTGACCGTGTAATCGACTCCTTTGTTACGCGGACCTTTATGGGGGTGATAGAAAAGCAATATGGGGGCGAGTATCCATAATTGCCAATAGGAACCGATGTCCATCTTGATCGCGGTTTGGTTATCACGGAGGAGGAATTCGGTTAAGGCGACAAGGAGGATGATGATCGCGGTCAGGATGTTCTTTTGCCATAAGAAGCGGTTGGAATTGAAATAGATTTGGGCGTTATTCTTCCCAAAACGATGCTCGTAGAAGAGACGGAGGAAATAAAGAAGCACCAAATAGGAAATAGCTAACACAGAGAAAGGCAACCTTTCGCCATTGAAGATGAATAGGCCCCAGACGTTCAAATTGAGGTTAAAGAAGACCCCGTTACCCTTGAATATGATCCAGGAGACGATGATCCAGGCGATTGGGAGGATAGCCAAACATCTGAAAACGATTAATTTGGTCTTCGTGTTCATGATCTTCGGGGTATAGAAGAGGAAGAACGTGATCATGAAATAACAGGAAATCGAGGAGAACATGTTCGGCAAAGGAATCAAAGTCGTCAAATTGCCAATGACCGAACCATCGTTTAATCCGCTCATCAACGTGGCCTCAAGGAAATAAAGGCAAATGAAGATGATGCCATAAAGGAAGATGTTCCTAATGACCCTCCTATCCTCAAGGAAGATATCGAAATCGAGGAAGTAAAGCAGGAAGAGGCCAAGGATAAACATACCCATCGCTTGATTCGCCCCTTCCGAATTGAGGTAGGTTCCTAGGCTAATCGAACCAAAGAAACCGAACACATAGCCAGATAGCCTTCCGATAATCGCGAGGAAGAGAAGGCCTATTCCGAATAATTCCAATACGGTTTCAGGGATAAATGGTGAGAAACGTATATCTTTTTTGAGGGGTTTCCTTCCTTCTTCGAAAATGGTTTCGTGAGGCTTATCGGGAGCGAATCTGATCTCCTTCATTTCTTTTCCCTTGCCATAGAGGAAAACGAAGATCGTCGCGAAGAGGAAGACACCGGTTAGGATGAATCCGAGCAACGAGGCCAAAAGCCCATAGGCTGATATTCCTGCCATCTTGAGGTTAGCCTCTTTTTGCATCGATAGAAGCTCGGGCACTTTAAGGGTGCTGGTCATCTTATCATTGATCAAAGTCTCGAAATCCTTAAGGATCTTCCCGGCTTTCATGACGGCCAAGTTATAGGCCGAATCCGGATTATCCCGAGGTATCAGGTTTTCGGGGTCTTTATCGTTGTATAAGGTGAAACTTGCGACATTCCTACCCTTTTTATGATCGTAATAGGTGATATCAAAGGAGACCGAAGCGATTCCTTCCCCGAAATAGGCTTCGCTGATGGTCGCGGTGAGTCTTGCTTCCGCATTACGGTATATGGCCCTAAACCTCAAGGAGAGGTATCTATCATCCTCTTTATGGCCGATGATCTCGATGTATTTATATTCACCCGTATCCTCATCTATGTAATTCGCGTCGATTTCGGGAACGATGAAAGAATCAAGAATCGTGACATGGCTAGACCCCTTTTCCCTAACTTCATTCGCGAATGCGATGTAGGAAGCGTCGTAATAATCCTCTTGGGAATATTGAACCCTAGACTCAACTACAAACCCCGAAATGGTAATGCCTAAACAGCCAAGAGTCAGAACGATGAATATGATCCTGACCCATATTTTCCCGGCTATTTTATAAAGAAAACCTGCGAGCTTCCCTTCCTTTTCGGGAAGATCCGCGGGGTTTGAGGCTTCACCTTGCAAATAAAGGGAATAATCTTCGCCTAGGAAAGAAGAAATCCTCTCTACCGTTTTCTTGCTTGGCTTAAGATAACCGTTTTCGAGCAAGCGATAATAAAAAGTGGAGATACCAAGGGCTTTGGCCATTTTCCTCCTGCTGAAGTTAAGCCCGGTCCTTACCTCATATAAACGATAGTTATAAGTTGTCATTTTTTGTTGAGAACCCCGCTTGGAATTCTTTAGAATTATGGCATGAAGCAAAGACCTCGTCATTCATTTTCGAAAAAATGGACCGCTCTGACTTTCCTTCCTTTCCTTTTATCTTCCTGTGGAAGCATTCCTGTTGGAAACGTCCGTTTCGATTATCAATCATCGAAAGGCGACTTCAATACGGATTTGTTTTTTGCCGACGATTATTTTTCTAAGCCCTCGACAGAATATAATCCTTCCTTAGCAACGGCCTCCCTATCTTTTGCGATGGCTTCCTTTGCCTCCATCAAGGAAAGCAACATCACCAAACTCACAAGATACGTGAATATCGAAAACCTCCTTGGTAATGTTGGCTTCAAGGATTTCGTCGCTAACGGGGATTACCATAAGAAATCAGAAACCGACACGATTGGGCTGGTCTTCGCCCATAAGGAAATCGATGGCACGCCCCTCGTATATGTTGGAATCCGCGGGGCCGGATACGAAGCCGAATGGGCTAGTAATCTGACTATCGCTGACCCTGCGGATGGAAAACTCAGGGAAGATGGCTTTCATTATGGTTTCCGTAAGGCCGCGGACCAATTCATCACCGAATTAAAGGATTACCTATCCTCCAAAAACATCAAAGGCGATATCAAACTCTGGACTTCCGGCTATTCTAGGGCCGGGGCGACCGCGAATATCGCTTCGGGACTGATTGACCAATCCATAGAGAACGGAACAAAAATCCTAGGAGAAGAGGTCAATCTAAAAAAAGAGAATTTCTATTCCTATTGCTTCGAGCCTCCTATGGGAGCCCCGATGAAAGAGGACGCCCAAGGCTTCCTCCTCGCTAGGAAAGACACTTATTCCAATATCTTCAACCACGTGAATTTCAATGACCTCGTCCCCCTCGTGGCCATGAAGGAAGTGGAATTCACCCGTTTTGGCAACGACCGTTATTTCCCAGATAGGGTCAGTTACCTAAATCCTTCCAAGGAAAAATCCGACATGAAGAGGATCCTCGAATCACTTCCTAATTACAAACTTTCCTTTGTTAACGGTTACCCAATCGATAACTTCCACGTCAAGACGTTGAAAGGCCTAAAACTCATAGATGACCCCAACGCTTTGAGTTGGACGGAGGGGCTATACCTCCGTGAATTCATCTCCGAACTCACCAAATTTGGCCTAGGGGCATCCTCAAGGGAAAAGGCCATGGAAGCCAAAACGAGTTATGTCGAGAAGCTTCAACCGGCCTTCCGCACGATATTCGATATCATCTATCGTTCCGGAAATTTCAAAGGCTCGTTGATCGACCTTGGCGTTTCGATGATCAACGACATTATCTCCATCTTCGATTTGGATACTCTAATCAATGATTTCTTCGTGGCTGAGCAACGTAAATACCTGGTTCAGGATCTGACGGTCATCGTTAACCGCGGACTAGAGAAATTCGGAATCATGTTCCCTTTAGAGGAAGTCAAACCAAAGGTCCAGGCCTTCATCAAGATGCTCGCGGATTTTGGCGGCGACGTCATCACCAAAGGCTTGTTCCAAATAATATTCACCCTTTTCTCCAAGGCGAATCTATCTTGCTTAGGAACCGGCCATTATCCAGAGCTTTGCCTTGCGGAGATTAGGGCCCTTGATCCAAATTACGTCAATGAGCCATTTAAAAACACCAATCCAGATGGCAAATATTTCACGGTTTCCTTGCCCGATCAAAACGCGAAGATGAGCATATTTGAAGGGGGGCATGAAATCGTTAACGTCGATAATGGGGTGGTATATGTCGCGGATGTCCCGACTAGAATCGACGTCAGTGGAGTCGATGCCATTTTGCCTTATGGGCCACAATACGAAGTGAAGGTCTTCACCGATTCCGAAGTGGATGTCACCCTCTGCGATTACCATTATTACGATTTCTATCTTGACGTTGATGTCTGTTCTCAAAAAACCTTTACCTTATCCTAAAACAAATCACTTCCAAAAAAGCAAATAAGGTCTCCTTTTATTTTCGCTTTATCCTATAATCGTCAATCGGAGGATTTATCCATGATAAAAAAAGTCGTTAAGAAACAGAATAATTCCCATGATTGCATTATCTGCGGGCTTGATAACCCCGCTTCCGCGAAGGCGAGGTTCTATTCGATGGAGGATGAGACCTGCGTCGCTTTGGTGACATTCGATTCTAACCATCAATCCTATCCTTCAAGGACCCATGGAGGCATGGTCACCGCTTTGCTTGATGAGGTCATCGGTAGGGCCTTATGGGTTTATGACGATACCCTTTGGGGAGTCACCATGAAAATCGAGGTTGAATTTCATGCCCCAGCCCCTTATGGGGAAGAGCTTATCGCCGTAGGGAAGATCACCAAAAGGAGCAAACTTTTCTTCGATGGGGTCGCCGAGCTTTACGATAAGAACGGCAAACTCCTCGATAGGGCGAAGGCCTCATATATGATTCTTTCCTTGGAGAAAGCCGCTCAAGACAAAGACGGGCACGTCCACCTTGAGGATGTCTCCGTTTTCGATAAGGATGACGTCAAGGAAATCGACGTTCCCGAATTGAAGGCTTTAAGAAGCGTTGAATAAAAAGAAAGGACCCATGTTATGGAATTCAAAGAAGTCTTGATGAATCGTTTCTCCTGCAGGGGATTCAAAGAAGATCCGATCGAAGAAGAGAAGCTAGACGAGATTCTCCACGCGGCCCAATATGGGCCAAGCGGGAGGAATCTCCGTCCATATCGCTTCGTTGTTTGCCTTTCCGAAGAAGCTAGGGCTAAGGTCTATGATGGATTGCCCTTTGGCCGTTATAAGGTCCCGGCGGTTATCTTGGTGGTCGGGGATACCAAAAAGAGCGAGAACCTCTGGTGCCAAGATTGCGCGGTTGCCGCGGAAAATATCCTTCTTAGCGCGACTTCCCTTGGCCTAGGCTCCTTGTGGTGCGCGGTCCATCCTTACGCGGATAGACTTCGTAACATCAATGAGGTTGCTAATGTTAAGGAAGGGGAGACCGTTTTCTGCGCGATCCTTCTTGGCTATCCTGCGGACGGAGTGGCCCGTAAGCCAAAGCAATTCGAGGAAGACAAAATCACGAGAGTCTAATATCTCTTAGGTTAAATTTTAATACACGGGTAAGCCAATTCTATCCCTATTGTTTTTCTTCAACGGGGATCTGATTGGCTTTTTTAAGCGCGAATTTGGATACTAACGGACCGACGAGTTCATAGACTAGGGTTGAAGTGAGAATAATCGCGAGGATCAATGAACCCGCTTCGGCGGTCACGGGGTTTTCCGAGAACAAGGCGTTCGCGTTCGTCGCTAACCCTATCGCGACACCCGCTTGGGGGATAAGG
This sequence comes from uncultured Erysipelotrichaceae bacterium, assembly GCA_900317165.1. Lineage (GTDB taxonomy): Bacteria > Bacillota_I > Bacilli_A > RFN20 > CAG-826 > Alloenteromonas. Next base: position 24,929 of record ONFU01000007.1, on the reverse strand, counting down.
GTCAATCCTAGATAATAACGGATCTCGTTTTCGCATTTGGTGATGGTGGCCCCACTGAAGGCTCCGCCCCATTTACCGATGACGCGGGAGATGATATAGATAAAGGCGATAAGAAGGACTATCCCACCCTTCTCGTTGAAGAAGACGCTTAAATCGAGGGAGGCCCCCGACAAAACGAAGAACATCATATATATAGGGGTAGTGAACCTATCTAAAACGTCGAAGGTCCTCCCCGAATCTTCCCTTAAGGAAGCATAGAAGGCTCCGGCCATCATACACATAAGCAAGGAACTAAGTTCGAATCCTCCAAGTTGCTGGTTACGGAACAAGGTATAAAGGCCTAGCGCGGCGAAAATCGAGAAGATGCAGAAGACGAGGCGGTTGTTTCTCGATTTGAAGAAGCGGTTGGCAAAGACGATGATTAAGCCAAGTATTGCCCCAAATCCTAAGGATATGCCAATCTCAATAAGCGGTTTAGCAATCATCTTATACGCGGAGAATTCGCTTCCGGTGGAAATCGAATTGGCGATTTGGAAGAGGATCGCGAACAATATCAAAGCCACCGCATCATCAAGCGCGACGACCGGAAGCAAGGTATCGACGAGTTTTCCTCTTGCCTTATATTGTCTGATGACCATCAAGGTCGCGGCAGGCGCGGTCGCGGAAGCGATGGCCCCTAAGGTAAGGACAACTTCCATTCCAACGATATTACGCATACATAGATGAAGGATGACCAAGGCCAAAATGACGATTAAAGAACCGCCTAGAGCTTCAAGCACGGTGATGACAAGGACCTTCTTTCCTAAGGCTTTCAAAGATGAAGCCTTGAAAGAAGTGCCTATAGAGAAAGCGATGAAACCGAGAGCGACCTGCGACACCCATCCTAACCTGGAGATATATTGAGCGATCGTCCCGTTTTTTATCCCATCATAGGAGAAATTGTTGAAAAGGACCCCAAAGACAAAAGGCCCCATGATGATGCCCGTGATGATGAAGCCCGTGACGTTAGGGAGTTTCAAAACCTTCATGAGCCTCGTCGATAACAAGGCCGCGAGCAAAAGCAAAGCGATATAAGCAAAAATTGGGAATTCCATAAATAACCTTTACAAAGAACCCTCGTAGTCCTCAATGTTAAAGGAATACATGCATCCCTTGATATCCTTAAAGCCGTTGGTCCTTTCCCTAATCGTGTTCTTGACGGTTTCAAGTTCCTCGTCTTTAAGGATGAAAAGGCAAAGAATGGATTCCATCATTTCCTCTTTCTCGATATGGCGAAGAGTGAAGAAATGATGTTCTTCCGGGTAATAATCGACGGCATGCCTAAGGCTTTCCGCGGATAAGACGGTGGCATTGAAGCCCTCGTATTTTAATTCTTCCAATGTTTTATAAGCTTCCGGGGAGCTTTTGAGGACGAGGTAAAGTTCTTTCATGTTTTGATTCCTCCAAAAGGGATTTTAGTCCTTTTTTTCTTCGGTGAAGCAAGAAAAACATCATTTCGTGTAAAATTGGGTCATGGAACTGGCGTTTTTGAAAATAGATTCGGGTTCTCCAAACATAGAAGAAGTTAAGGATCTTTTCGAAACCGCCTTCCCAGAAGACGAAAGGCCCCCATTCGAAATGACCCTTTCCTTCAAGGGCAGCGACTTTTTCGCGATTTACGAAAACAAAGCCTTCATTGGTCTAGCAGATCTCGTCATTTATGGGGAAACGGTATATCTTTTCTTCTTCGCAATTAAAGAAGAACTCAGAGGAAAAGGATATGGAAGCCATGTCCTTCAAGAATTATTCAGGCGTTTCCCCAATAAAAGGGTTTTCCTTCTTGCGGAGGAAATAGATGGGGATTATGAAGACCTTCCATTAAGGAAAAGAAGGATCGGCTTCTATGAAAGGAACGGATTCGTGTTAAGCGATACGCGCATCAAGGAGTTTGGTGTCGATTACCGTCTCCTATATCATGGGGGAGTGGTTGATAAAAACGATTTCCTCGCCACGATGAGAAGTATCCTCGATGAGGAAATCTTCAAGGCTTTCTATAGTAATATTTAATTAGGACATGCGTATATGCGTATAAGGGAAAATCGTCAAAGCCACCCATTGAAAGAAAAAGTGAGATAATTAGACATATGAACGAGCGCCTTATCAAAAACCTGATCTATTGGGGAATCATCCTCGGAGTAAGCATCGCCGTCTTTTGCCTCGTTTTCTTCATTCCCCATAATTTTTCGATGATCGGCTGGATCAACGGATGCTTTTTCTCAGGAGGCATTATCCTTGCTTTGGGGCTCCTTGCCGTGGTTGGCCATTTCGGGGCCTTCGACATGTTCGTCTATGGCGTTAGGGACGTTTTCTTTCATATGAACCCTAGCAAAGAGAAGGTAAAACCATACAAGGATTACGTTGAATATGTAGAGAAAAAGAAGGAAACCCGGAAGAAAAAAGGTTTTGGCTTTTTCTGGCCGTTTTTGACGTTTGGTTTGCTATTATTGATGGCTGCAATAGTCCTAAGAATCGTTTTTGCCGCGGATACTGGAGTAGGTATTTAAGGCATTTTATCGATATTTTTTGCAAATGAAAACGCTTTCATATGCATGTGAAAATTTTTCCATTTGACAATTTTCATATGGCTTATAAATTAAATGCACAATTCCTAAAAAGGAGGAACTTATTAATGAACAAACGCAAAATTGCACTTCTTGTTTCATCCCTCTGCATCGCGAGCACCTTAGCGGCTTGCGGCGGCGGCAACAATCCCGACTCATCCGGAAGCGGAACTGTTACCACCCCTGGCGGAGATGATACATCCAGCACGGCTCCAGTCGTCGAAGCGAAGACTGGTATTGCTTCCCTTATCGGCGCTGACGCCAAAGAAAGAACCGCCATCCTTGGCACCCTCGAAAAATATGCCGTTGACAACATGATCACCGGTCTTCCACTATACGAAAACGGTGCCTATCAGATGTATAACCCACGCGTTACCAAAGGCGTTGAGAACTACATCACCGGTTACGGCTTCGGGACCCTTCGCGAAGGTAAACTCACTGGCGAACTCACCAACGAGGAAGTCGTTAAGAAAAACTATTACAACACCTACGATAGCTCTGACCCAGCGAAGATCAATGCCCTTGATGACAAAGGCTCTCAGGTCGCTGACCTCTATGACTACATCGGTAGCGCCTACTTCGGCACCAAGATGAACGCCGCCAAGAACGGCTATGACTGGTATGGCGTCCTTTCCACCAAGGATCGTCCATATATCGTCAAGAATGGCGTCGCGGCCTTCCCAGAAGATCCGGAGGCGACCAGCGACACCTGGCGTATCTATGTCCGCACTGGCGAAAAAGGCAAAGTCAAATATCACACCAATTCCGCTAGGGAAGACCGCAAGGCCTTCGATGGAGTTAACATCGAACTCGATGACTATGTCGATGCCTTCAAGATCTTGCTCTGCGGCAAATTCAAATATTATCGTGGCAACGAACTCGCCAAGAGGAGCGGCTATTCCTCCATCAAAGGCGCTGCCGCTTACTATGCCGGTTCCACCGATGGCATCAACGATACTCTCTTCGAGGAGAAAGTCGGTGTTAAGAAAGGCACCGATAACGTTGGCGATTATATCGATGTTACCCTTGGTGCTCCAACCAACCGTTTCTATGCGATGTATAGCCTTGCCTCGAACCTCTATGCTCCTATCAACAGGCGTTTCTTCAACCTCGTCACCAACGATGGCGCGAACCCCAAGAACTATGGCGGTTACGATTCCAACAAGGAAACGACCCCTGTCGATAATATCCTTTCCACCAGCGTCTGGACCCTCGAATCCTGGGAAGAAGAAAAGGGCATCGCCTTCAAGCGTAACGATGACTGGTTCGAACGCCAAGAAAACTCCCAGCTCTATTCCATCCCTGGCGTCTATATAAACATCTGGACCGCTGCTCAGAAAGATCCTAACTACGCCTTCCAGCAGTTCCTTGCCGGCAAGCTCGACGCCGCTCGTATCCCATTAGACTTCATTGAGCAATACAAGAACGACTCCCGTACCACCAAAGTCACTGGTACCTCCGTCTTCAAGCTCAACGTCAACTCCTGCACCCAGGAAGTCTGGAACCAACTCTTCGGTTCCAAGGGCACGGTTGCTCAGCTTGGCGATAACGCCTATCAATGCAAGCCATGGATGTCCAACGAGAACTTCATCAGAGGTCTCTTCTATTCGATCGACCGCGATACCTACGCCGCCAAGCGTGGTTCCATTGCTTCCACCAACTATTTCTCCTCCAACTACATGAGCGATCCTGAAGGTGGTATCGCCTATAACACCACCAAGGAGCACAAAGACGCTCTTGCCGATTTCTGGGGTGACACCCTTGAGACCGGTGGCTATAGCGAAGCTCTCTCCAAGGCAGCCTTCAACGAATCCATCAAGGAACTCATGGCCGATGGCAAAGTCAAGAAGAAGGACAAGCTCGTCATCGACGCGTGGTGGATGATGCCTGATCAATTGAAGGATGACTCCCCCGACATCGAAGAATATGTCGAGAAGGCCTTCAATGAGTCCGAACAGGCGAAAGCCAACGAACTCACCCTCGATGTCGTCTCCCAGGCCGTCGATGTCTGGTCCGACGTCTATGAGAAGCACCTCCAGGTCGGCAAATTCGACCTTGGCTTCGGATCGATTTCCGGTAACGCCCTTGATCCTCTCAACTTCATGGAAGTCCTCAAATCCGATAACTCCTCCGGATTCACCCTCAACTGGGGTAAAGACACTTCCAGCCTCGACCTTGAATATAAGGGAGAGGCCTGGTCCTACAACACCTTGTGGGCGGCCGTCGACCATGGCGTCGTCATGAACAAGGGCGTTGAAGCCAAAGCTGGCGAAATCAATAACGCCAAAGCCGAATACAAGGCTGGCGAAGGCCTCAAGGTCGCCTTCGACTTCCGCGATGGTATGGCAGTCCTTAGGGCAGCCGCCGAAGCTGGTGATGAAGGTGCCAAAGAGCTTCTTAAACTCCCGGCCGATCAATGGAGCCTCGATGTCAGCGGTCTACGTCTCCAAGTCAACGCTGGCTATGGCGATGTCACATTCGATCCAACCGATGGCAGTGTGGACCTTGTCGAATTCTATGATCCAGATACCGCCGCGCCTTACTACTATCAGGAATTCGATTCAGATGAAAATGACTATGTTGCTTACATCGTCGATGGTGAAGAACTCGAAGATCCAGTCGTTGGCAATCCTTGGGTCACAGGCGATGTCAACTTCGTCACTTCTGGCGAAGGCGATGACGAAGTCCTCGACCTTGGCAGCTTCGACCTAACCATCTCCGGCAACGCTGGTCAGATGTTCGCTTCTGTTGGTCAGATTGCTATCATCATGGAAGTCAACCAGAACATTAATGGTGTCGAAAGCCTCGTTACTGTTTCTGTCGCGCTTCCTGTTACCAACGCCCCGGCGTCCCCACTTGCGGCTGAGTAACTTAGCATTCGTTAGTCGTAACAACAAATAAGCTTCCAAAGCGCTGGGCAGAAAACTGTCTCAGCGCTTTGGTGTTTTATAAGAAAACCAAAATATTCGAAGAAAGGAGGGTAAAAAGATGGTCAAATATACCATCCAAAGAATCTTGCTTGCCTTTGTCACGGCGGCCATCATCTTGACTTTAACGTTCTTACTGATGAAGCAGTTGCCGTTTTATCCAGCCGCTGGAAACGACGAAGCCAAAGCAGCGTTCTTTGCGGATCAAGTCGGCATTGGTAACGTCCTGGAATTCGCCTTGCCACAAGCAAAATACGGCGATCCGTTATGGACTTATACCGATAAAACAGGTCATACCCATTACTATTATCTAAAACCCGCGATTGACCAGTTCGTCATTTGGGTGAAGGGTATCTTCACCGAATTCAATTGGGGCAGGTCGTTGTACGTCTTCCCTAACGTCGATGCGATGGTTTTGATTAGAAGCCGTATCGGCACGACGATTATGGTCAATCTTCCGGCCGTAATAATCTCGGTTCCCGCCGGTATCGGATTAGGTGTTTGGGCGGCTTTGAAGAAAAACAAGCTAACCGACCATATCATTTCGACCGTAATCATGATCTTCATCTCCGTGCCTTCCTTCATCATGATTACCCTTCTTCTTTACACCCTCTCCTTCAATTTGGGCTGGCTCCCAGCCACCTGGCCTTCGGAAAGCGCCTCGCTTGAGATGCGAATCCGCGGCTTTATCCTCCCAACATTAGCCTTATCGTTTGGCTCGATCTGCGGTTATTGCCGTTTCACCCGTGCCGAACTTACCGAGGTCATGAGCTCTGACTTCTTGCTTCTTGCGAGAACAAAAGGCTTGACCCGTGCACAATCTATCACTAGACACGCAATGCGTAACGCCATGGTCCCGATCCTTCCATCCATCCTCGCGGAAATCGTCGGACTTCTTGGTGGCTCCATGATTCTTGAAGAACTATATGGTGTCCCTGGCGTTGGAAAACTCTATGTCACCGCCATCAGTTTGCAGGACTATAACGTCTTGATGGCCGATATGGCTCTATATACCCTTATCGGCTTGCTCTCTGGTGTCTTCCTTGACCTTTCCTATGGGTTTATTGATCCTCGTATCAGAATGGGGGCCAAAAAATGAGCGACAAGGTTTTCACTTATTTAGACTCGAAAAACGTCGAGCATACCATCGAAATCGCGGATGGGGATTTCGAATTCACCCAGAAAGACAAAAAACTATACGACCAGAAGATGCAAACGAAGCCCACGACCTTCTTCAAGGACGCGATGAGGCGCTTCTCCAAGAACAAGTCTTCGGTCGTCGGCGCTTGGATTCTTGGCATCATCGTCCTTGGGGCGATCGTTTTGCCCTTTGTCTTGCCAGCGGATATCTCCACAAGCCACGCTAACGAATCCAAATTAGCCCCGAAACTATTCGACGCCGGAACCGGTTGGTGGGATGGCTGCACGAATGTCAACCATGTCGCCCTTGATACCAATTGGGAACTCTACAACGAAAGCGAAGGCAAAACCGTTGAGGGCATGCCTGCGGATTATTATGAACCAGCGGTCGTTGGAGGTGCCAAAGGAGTCAAAATCGATGAGCTCCAATATATCGACGCCGTCAACGCCTATGCCGATGGAGGATACGTTAGGGTTAACATCCTCCCAGGAGGCAGAGCCGAATTCCGTTCATGGGACGGCTATAACTTCAACGTCGGTTATGGAAAAGAATACACGGTCAACGTCAAAACCATCGACCCAAGCAACATGAAAGAATGGGTCTATGGAGCGGTTGCCCCAACCTATTCCCTCTATTTCCATTGGATTGACGAAACCGATGCAAGCGTCTCCTATGATTATCTTCTAGGGGAGAATATCGCAACAGGCTCCGAGAATTCGTTCACCTTCGACCAAACAAAGCTTGCGGAACTCGATCCCGATGTCGGAGTCATTTCGGCAAGCACGATGAAGCCATATCTCTATTTCGTCCTCGAATCCCATGAGACCCATACGAATAACCTTCTTATTGAGAAAGTGGAATTCGTTTCCTCTCAAGAGGCTGAAAACGAAGAACTCGCCAATCTCTCCATCCTTAATGCGAATAAGACCCTTTCCATCATTCCGAAGGGAGAAGATGGACAATACAACAAATATTATTGGTCCACCTATGGAGGCGGTAACCAAAACCTCTATCACGCGAAGTTCTTCACTTGCTCCTTTAGATTCGATACCTACGAAAAGGTATTTGGCGATAAGGCCGACAAGACTTCCGTCGACTCTTTGAAGGAATGGGCTAACAAAGGTTGGCTTACCGCGGATTTCACCATCTCCGATAAGATTGCCTCCACCCCATATTCCCAAAGGCAGGCCCTCGTCGATCAATTCATCGCCACGATTGCCTTGACTCCAGAAGGAGAGATCCATTGCCCACTCCGCATCGATGCCGATCATCCTGTAACGGGTGTTGCGAAATCCGCCGGGGCCATTGTCGCGATTGAGATTGACGGCACCATCTCCGGATGGAGAAAGCTCTATCCGGATAGCTCCTCCGCTCCGCGTTACCTCTTTGGTACCGATGCTAACGGAAGAGACCTCTTGAAGCTTACCTTCTCCGGTTTGCGTACGTCCTTGCTTCTTGGCCTCATCACCGCGGTCGTGACCTTCGCCTTCGGTCTAGTCTGGGGCGCGATCGCCGGTTATTTTGGTGGTTGGACCGATATCTTAATGGAACGCTTCACAGATTTACTTGGTGGCGTGCCTTGGATTGTCGTCATGACCTTAGCCATCGTTAGGTTTGGTTCTTCCTTCGGCGTCTTCGTCATGGCCTTGTGCTTGACGGGTTGGATAGGAACGGCCTCTTTGACAAGAACCCAGTTCTACCGTTATAAGAACCGCGAATATATCCTCGCCGCGAGAACCCTCGGTGCGAGCGACTTCCGCCTTATCTTCCGTCATATCTTGCCTAACGCGGTCGGTACGATCGTCACCTCCAGCGTCTTCATGATCACCTCGGTTATCTATTCCGAATCGACGATAGCCTATTTGAATTTGGGCTTGACCGGTATGGATAGCTTTGGCGTCATCTTGGCAGATAATCAACAATACATCATGACCTTCCCGCACCTCATCCTCTTCCCGAGCTTCATCATGTTGCTCATGATGATTTCCTTCAACCTCTTCGGAAACGGATTGCGTGATGCGTTCAACCCATCATTGAAAGGAGAAGAATAATGGCTGTCAAACTTAACGAAAGCCAGAAAAGGCTTATCGAAGATAACGCTTCTCCTGAAAACCAAGAGAAGGTCCTTGAGGTTTCTAACCTCGTCATCTCCTTCAAAACCGATAATGGCAAGGTCCAGGCGGTTAGGGGCGTTTCCTTTGACCTAATCAAAGGCGAGACTCTCTGTATCGTTGGAGAATCGGGTTCTGGGAAATCCGTAACCTCCAAAGCCATCATGGGTATCCTTTCGCCTAACGCGATTGTCGAAAACGGCTCCATCATCTATCAAGGCGAAGACCTCCTCCAAGTCTCGGAAGAGGAATTCCACCGTATCCGCGGTCATAAAATCGGCATGATCTTCCAAGATCCTCTTTCCTCATTGAACCCAATCGTTCGCATTGGCAAGCAGATCACCGAGACCATGCTTATCAACCCCGACCAATTGAAGAATTACTTCAATGACCTTATCGCCCCAGAACTCACCGCCTACACAAACGCGCGAGTAGTTAGGGATGGCGTGATCCGTAAGGCCAATTATGACTACACGGGTCTACTAGAAGACCATAAGAAAACCCTCTCTGCGAAGAAGAAGGAGAAAGCCCCGAAAGAGGAAATCGCTTCTTTGAAAGCGGAATACAAGGCTAGCGAAGCGGAAGCTAAGAAAGCCCGTGATCAGAAAATCGCTGAGGCGAGGGAAAAATACAATTCCGTCGCCCCTTCATTAAGGGCCAAACTCTCCGAAAGAAAAGCCTCCGCGAGAGTCGAGACCAAACAACACGCGGAAGATTTACGGAAGGATTACCTTGCTAAAGCCGCGGAAAAAGACAAGGAAATCGCCGCGATTACCATGTCTGAAGAAAACAAGAAGAAACTTCTTGAAGTCGAATCCGAGATCAAACGTGAGAACGTTAGATACGGATTGTTGTTCGCGCTCAATTATTTCTTCAATAAGCGTAAGCAGAAGCTCCGCGCGGCTCACCTCGCCCGCTTAGAGGAACTTAAGGCCAAGAGACTTGATATTCCTCAAGTCAAAGAACTTGATGACCTCAAGGCCGAAAAGGTCCAAGCCGAGAAGGAATATAGGTCACAAATCCGCATCACCAAGGCCATGGCCAAGGAAAGAGCGATTGAGGTTATGCGTGAAGTCGGTATCCCTGAACCAGAGAAACGCTTCAAACAGTTCCCCTTCCAGTTCTCTGGCGGTATGAGGCAACGTATCGTCATCGCGATCGCCCTTATCGCTAACCCGGATGTCCTCATCTGCGATGAACCAACCACCGCGCTTGATGTCACCATCCAAGCCCAGATTCTTGAACTTATCAATAAGCTCAAGGCGGCCCGTAAGATGTCCGTCATCTTCATTACCCATGACTTAGGCGTTGTCGCCAATATGGCGGACCGCGTCGCCGTCATGTACGCTGGCAAAATCGTCGAATACGGCACGGATAAGGAAATCTTCTTCGATCCACGCCATCCATATACCTGGGCTTTGCTATCTTCTATCCCTGATATCAATAGCAAGGAGAAACTCGTCGCTATCCCAGGCACCCCACCGGATATGATCTATCCGCCTAAAGGCGATGCGTTTGCCTTGCGCAACCAATACGCTTTAGCGATCGATTTCAAATACGAACCGCCTTTCTTCGAGATCACGAAGACTCACAAGGTCGCTTCGTGGCTTGAATATAAAGACGCCAAAGACGTCGTTCCGCCGAAGATCGTCACCGAACGTATCTATAAGGCGCTAGAAGAGGAAGGAGCGTTGTTAAAAGATGAAAAACGATAAAAGAAAAACCAACCAACCTTCCTTCTTAACGACAGACGCCGAAATCAAGGAAGAGAAGATTTCCGCTATCTCTAACGCTACGGAAGCGAATTTTGAATCCGATTCCGAGGAAGTTGCCGAGCACGGTGAGGATACTTACGAACACTCGGTTCCAGAAGAGGCTAAGCGCATCAGCGATGCCGATTTAAGCGCCAGGCTATCCGAACTCCGCAGTGAGAAAATGAAGACACGCATGGCCTTTAAGGCGGCGGAAGCTAAACTCAAAGCGGCTAAGAAAAACAGTGAGGGACGTGACCTCGCTTTGATCGAAGCCGAATTCAATGAAGCCGACATCGCCTATCAAAAAGCCTGCCGCGAATTCGTTGAGACCAAGACGGAAATCCAATTCAACCGTTCCCGCATCAAACAGAAACCGGAACTGCGCGAAAACAACATCATCCTTTCGGTTCGCCACCTCAAGATGTTCTTCAAACTCGGTGCATGGCCCGATTATTTCAAACTCAAGGCCGTCCACGATATCTCCTTTGATTTGAAGGAGAAGGAGACATTTGGTATCGTCGGCGAATCCGGATGCGGCAAATCCACGACAGGCCGCTGCATCATCCATCTTTATGATGTCACCTCCGGTTCCATCTATTACAAAGGTTACCGCATCGGTGCGGGAAGCCGTTGGAACAGGAAGGAAATCAAATATTCCAGAATCCACGCAAACGAAAAGGTCAAGGCCCTTAACGATGAGCTAGCCAAGAAGCTTGCGGAAACAACCGACGAAGCCAAGAAGGCCGAACTCAAAGAGGAGACCAAAAAGCAAATCAAGGCCATTTGGGATAGGCATCACCAAGTCGTCGCTGAGCAAAGGGCGAAGATCAAACAGATCAAATATGATAATTCCCACGCCCCGAAGAAGCTCCTTAACGACATCCAGATGATCTTCCAAGACCCAATCGATTCCCTCGATCCCCGCATGACGGTTGAGGACATCATTCAGGAAGGTCTTCGCATCCAAGGCCACCATAACGTTAGGGAAAACCATAAGAAGACCGTCGAGATCCTCGAAAAGGTCGGCTTGGTCCCAGAGCACGCCTCACGTTACCCCCACGAATTCTCCGGTGGCCAAAGGCAACGTATCGGTATTGCCCGTGCCCTTATCATGAATCCGAAGATCCTCATCTGTGATGAACCGATCTCCGCGCTTGACGTCTCAATCCGCGCCCAAATCATCAACCTCCTCAACGATTTGAAGGAGGAGATGGGCATCACGATGATCTTCATCGCCCATGACCTTTCCACGGTCAAATATTTCTGCAACCGTATCGCGGTTATGTATTTCGGGAACATGGTCGAGCTTGCGATTTCCGATGAATTATTCAAACATCCGTTGCACCCATACACCCGTTCTTTGCTCTCCGCGATCCCTCAACCTAACCCCTTATCGGAGAAACGCCGCGAACGTATCGTCTATAATCCAGCGACCGACCACGACTATTCCAAGGGAAAGCCAACCTTCCGTGAGATCCTTCCAGGACACTTCGTCCTCTGCGATGATGCGGAAGAAGCTAAATATCTTGAGGAAATCAAACAAATCGACGCGAAAGGCGAAGAGGAATAACAACCAAAACAGGTCAACGTCAATTGGCCTGTTTTTAATCTGCTTGTCCAATACTTTGGAGATATCTTTTGAGGATGACCCCAGCCGCGGCTGAATCGATGACCTTCTTTTGTTTTTTCGCGTTCATCCCTAGTTCGTGAAGGAGAGAGGCGGCTTCCACCGTGCTATTCCTTTCATCCATTTTCATTATGGGCTTTCCAGGGAAGGCCTTTTGAAGGAGGAGGATGAAGTCCTCAACGATTGGAGTCATTTCGCAGGGGTCTCCGGAAGGGAAAAGGGGATAGCCGATGACGATGGTTTCGACTTTCTCAATCTCCATGATATCCCTAACCCTTTGAAGAGCCATCTCATAATGGGTCGCGGCGAAACGGAAATTTTCAAGAAGGGTAATGAAAAGCCCGCTGCGGGAAATGGCGGCTCCGATTGACCCTTTGCCTAAATCGAGGGCGAGAATGTTTTTTTGAATGATGTTTTCGACCATTTTCTTTTCGGCAATATTTTATTTGATTGCCCAAACCATTTAAATAATGGAATAATCTTTGGGGAGACAAATAATGGATACCATCGTTAAGACAAAATACGGGGAAATTCAGGGATTAGAAGAAGAGGATTGCTTCCTTTTCCTTGGCATCCCCTTTGCTTTGCCTCCAATAGATAATTTGGCTTTCTCCCATCCAATGCCACCTAAACCTTTTGAAGGAATCTATGACGCGAGAAAAGGGAAAACCAACCCCATCCAAGGAGAAGGTGTTGCAAGCGTTCCTAACAATTCGCTGGATTGTTTATACCTCAATGTTTTCGTACCCAAAGGACTAAAAGAGGGGACCCCTGTCATCGTTTGGATACATGGAGGCTCCTATGGCCATGGAGGCTCCGGGGCCAAAAACGAATCTGGTAGACCTTTGGAATATGAACTTGCTTTCTTTGCTAAAGAGACCAAAACGATAGTCGTATCCATTAACTACCGTCTAAATCTATTTGGCTTCCTCGATTTGACTTCGTTTGGCCCATCATTCGAAGCCAATAACGGCTTATACGATCAGATCATGGCCTTGCGTTACATCAAGGAGAACATCGCTTTCTTTGGAGGCGACCCCAATAACGTAACCTTACTTGGACAATCCGCCGGAGCAGCCTCGATTTTGGCTCTTTTAGAAATGCATGAGGCTCGTCCGCTTTTCCATAAGGCCATCATGATGTCCCCCTGCGTCGATTCGTTCTTCTCTAAGGAAGAAGGAGAGAAACTGACCAAGAAATACCTTTCTTACCTTCATTTAAAAAAGGAAGATATCACTCCTAGGACGCTCTCTAACTTGCCTATAAGGAAAATCCAAAAGGCTAACGACAAACTGGAGACCTATCTTGTCGCTAAAGGGGAATTCCGCTGTGCCTTTTCTCCGATAGTTGATGGAAAAACGATACATGTCTTCCCTAAAAACGGAATTTCGGATTCCGCAAAGCCGATTCTTATTGGACATACGAAAAACGAATGCGACCTATTCGTGGAACCTGTACCTGGCTTTGTCCTTCCCTTTGCTAAGTTATTGTTAGGAATCAAACCAAAGAAGATGAAGGGAAGGTTAAGAAGAAGGATATCCGATGCCTTGACGGATGAAATCTACATCAATCCGATTCACGATGTCCTAAAAGCCTATAACGGGATGGCATATTATTACCAGCTTGATTACATCAACCAAAAATGCGCTGATAAAGACATGGGGCCCTATCACGTAAGCGATGTCCCGATAGTCTTTGGATTAGATTGGGGAAACCATCAAGACGTCAACCCACGCGATGTGCACGTTGGCCGTAAATACCGGGCGATGTTTTCTTCTTTTGCTTATAAAGGAGCGGTCAATTTCCCTTCATTCAAGGTAAATGAAAGACCCCATATCATCGATTTCGATGGTATTTTGATTTAAGAATTATCAAGCCACTCCGGTGACGAAGAGGATTAATTTAACGATGTCGAGGACCATTATCGCCCCGATTAAGCTTGTATAGACGATATTGAGGACCTTGATTGGCTTTTCCTGTACTTTGATATTCCTTATGGCAAAGAAAATCATCACGAAGCAAGGAACGAAGGTTATGATGATTAATCCGGTTGCATAAAGAAGTAGGCCCAACGATCCGAACATCGCGACAATGGCTACCCCAACTCCATCATGGGCATTTCCACTAGAGCCTTGGGAAGCTTGGTCAGCAAGATCTGTCATGGCTTGGTTTAAGTTAAATGAAGCAAGCAATATGACGGGGAAAACCAAAAGAAGGAGGAATATCCCCATAACGATTGTGGAAGGTAAACGCGATTTGTTCATGTTTTCTTCTCCTTATAAAAGCGCGGTGAATAATTTAAGGAAGGAGCAAAGCCTGATGCTCCATTTCCCGAGTTTATAGTCCTCAGGAACCTTCTCGGAAACCGCAAGCATCTCCTTGAAGTCTTCTTTGAGGTCTTTTAGACACGGATTATTATAGATTAACGTTCCACATTCGAAATGGTGGACTAAGGAACGGAAATCGAAGTTGATGGTTCCAACAAACCCCAAAGTGGAATCGGAAAGCATCGATTTCTCGTGGTTGAAGCCCGGTTTGTAGATATAGATGTTGACTCCCGCATCAAGAAGATAACGGAAATGGGATTTGGCGATGAGATAGACGAGTTTCTTATCGGGAATGCCCGGGACGATGAGATTGACTTCGACGCCCCTTAAGGCGGCATTCCTCAAGGCGTCGAGGAGGGAATAGGTTGGGATAAGGTAAGGGGTGGAGATATAAACCCTTTCCTTCGCGTAATTAAGCATGTTGATGTAATTTTGCTCACCGACCAAGGCATCATCGATTCCGCCCGGGCCATCGCCAAAGGGCATGACGAATCCCTCTTCATCATATTTTTCGTATTCATAGGAGAGGAATTTCTCGTAATCGCTGATATGGTTGACCGCGAGGTTATAGTTTTGCAAGAAGGTCATGATGAGGTTATTGATGGCGCTTCCCTCAATCTTGACCATCGTATCCTTCCAATAGCCGAACCTAACGATGAGGTTAGCGTATTCGTCCGCGAGGTTGATACCACCCGTAAAGGCCATCTTATGGTCGATGACCACGATTTTGCGGTGGTCACGGTTATTATAAGCTCCAGACAAGATCGGCCTAAACGGATGGAATTTCGCGCATTTGATTCCGTATTTGCCAAGGATCTTCGGGGTATTGGAAGCGATTGTTCCGCCACATCCCATATCATCATAAACGATACGAATATCGACCCCCTGCGCGGCTTTTTCCTTCAAAATTTCGGTGACCTCACTCCAGAGTTTGCCATCGGTGATGATAAAGAATTCGATGAAGATGAATTCCTTCGCTGAACGGAGTCCTTCCATTAGGGCCGGGAAGAAGGCCTCACCGTTTTTATAATAGGTTAATTTATTCCCGTTATGGATTCCCATTCCCGTGGTTTTATGGACATAATGGAATGTGCCATAGGCGTTTCCAAGTTTTTCCCTATCGCCATCATCCATCTTGAAATGCTTTTTCTCGGCTTCCCTTGTTGCCAAAATGACCCTCTTATCCCTTTTACGAAGTCCATGGTTTCCGAAAATCAAATAGAGGACGGATGTGAGGAAGGGAAGCAAAAGCATGCCGACTATCCAAGGAATCTTGAATTCGGGGTCTTCCATTTTCCTGATGATCTTGAAGAAGATAACGAAGGCAACGATAAAGACGATTATTCTAATGACGATATAGGCAACGACCAACAAAGGTTTGACCAAATTGCTTTGTTCTCCAAGCAAGGCTTCGAGCAAATTGTCTAGCCAGAATTGGAGAACGACGATAACCGCAAGCTCAATAAGGAGAAGTAGGATAACTAGGAAATATCCGGAAAACAGATTACGCAGGAATTTTTTCATAATGTTTTTTGGCCTTTTTCGTCTTTAGGCATTTTACCACGAAGAGACTTTAAAACTATAGACCCATATTTGCGCGCGCCATTGCGGAAAGAAGGAGAAATCCGTATCATTTACCCATTGATTATGAAAGAAAAAATCGTTGGATTCATCGAAAGCCATAAGGTTATCTCCCTTATCGTCTTTTCTTTGTTTTTCGCCTTTATCGTAATCATGGTATCCTCGCAGATTACTTCTTTCCTCTTCCCACGGTTTTCCTTAGCCCAGTATTACAACGACTCCTCGATTTTCTACGTAATGGGCAAGTCGATGGCGGAAGGAAGGACCCCGTATATCGAAATTTACGATCATAAGGGTCTATATATTTTCTATTACACGGCCATTTCCGGGGTCTTGGGGAGAACTGGTTTATTCTTCTTCCAAGTCCTTATCATGAGCGTAAATTTCGCTTTCCTGATTCTGGCGATGAGGGAATTCAAGGCGAGATACCTAACGATTCTTTGGGCCTTGATGCTTTTCGGCGGATTATATTGCGCTTTTGGGCAAGCTCCGGCGGATGCCGACTTGGAGATGCCCTTCATGGCCATGATGATCTATTTCTACGCCCGCGGATTCGTTAGGGAAAGCGATAATGATTTCATGATTGGCAATATCTTCGCTGGAATAGTCGCTGGAATTGCCTTAAATCTCCGCATGACCGATGCGATGGTGGCTTTGGCCTTTGTTATTTATTACGCCTTAAGGTGCATTAGGCAAAGAAAATGGAAAATCCTCCTCCGTGATGCCCTTCTTTGCATTGGTGGTCTATTGTTGATGTGCTTACCTCCTTTCATCCACGCTTTCGCAGGCGGATTCTTCAAGCAGATGGCAGATGCCGCCTTCCTTGCCAATTTCCGTTATGTTGGCAAGGTGAACAAATACGATATGCTTCCGATTTCCCTAATGGCGATATTCGGTTTCACAGTCACCACGATCCTTTTGCTCATATTCAAAAGAAAAACCCTCAAAATCGAATACATGGCCTTCGTGGTTATAACTTTGGCGATCATCTTCCTCATCCAAATCGTCATCGTGAATTTCCCTCATTACCTTATCGTTACCTTCGATTATTTCGTGGTCATAATCCCTCTTCTTGCTTCCCTTTATATTCCGGTTAAGGAGAAGGACATTCCAAGAAAAGCGGCCACCGGGATTTTAGCTCTTGCCTTTATCGCCGCCTGTGGGACCAATTTCCTCGTTTGCTTCAATCGTTATGAAGAAGAAAGAAGGACTACGGACTATATCCTCTCCTCGATAAATGAGAACGATAAAGATGGCCATATCATCTGCATAGACGTAACCCCCGCCTATTATTTGCAATTAGGCGCGAAGATCGGTTATCCGGACTTCGCCTGCCAAGGCAACCATATGCCAATCGCCTCTGATTTCTCAAGGGATAAGTTCCTTGTTTATCTAGCAAGCGAGGAATGTCATTTCGTAATAGCCGAGAAGAATAATGAGATGGTCAAAAAATGCCTTGAGGATTCCTTAGCTAACTATGAGGAAGTCATCAAGGAAGGCTATGACAAAATCCCCATCTCCCTTTACCGTCATATTATCTAAAACACCTACCGTTTGTTAACTTAATGGGAAACGTAGGTGTTTTTCATATGTTTTGAAGGGAATTAAAATCTATTGTCTAAAAAACAACGTGGCTTATACTTTGCTAAAAGATCTAGGAGAGTCGCTATGGATGATTTAATGGATAGAAACGAGGGTGTTCCCGAAATAGAACTTTATGTCAAAGGCGGAGGATTTGAGCTTTCGCGTAATGTTTTCCGCCTTAACGCTTTTGGCGAGACCAAATATAGGGGAGTTGAAGAAAAAGGCGAGATTAAGGATTGGGTCATCGTGGCCCAATCTCTCGATGGTGTTTTGTCGGTCCGTTTCCATACCCATGACGACGAAGGAAAACACCTTGATGTCTTTGCCGCGGAAGATCTTCATGTCGGCGATGAATTCAATCGCGACGTCGTCATTAACAAAAACGGGGTGCAGATTCCTTTGGAAATCAGAATGAAATATCGCCTTGCTAGATAGGTATAATTAAGAAAAAAGCGGGAATACTCCCGCACTTCGATGGACCCCGGAAGTATTATCCCGTGCCCACCTAAATTATAAGCAAATTAAATTACGAAACAAGCGGGTCTGAATGAACAAAGCTAATCAATAATATAGCGGTGTCCTCATTAACAAAAACGGAGTACAGATTCTTTTGGATTATCAGAACTTCCGATATGCATAATTAATTCTTTAATAAGGTTATTTTCCTCGTCTCCATTATTAATGGATAGCGATATTAAACCAATCATTTTCGGTGTTTTGAAAGTTTTCTATTCGGTGTTTTGAAAAAGTTTTTATTTTTGGAACACCATTAGGAATTATGGTCGAGGTCCTTTTAACCCTCCTTGAGCCTTCGTTTCGAACTAGTAAGTCAGACTTACTGGTTGCCTCCTCCATAAGCTCGCCTTCCTTATAGGTGTTTTGGATATGCATCGTAGTGTTGTTTCTTGAAGTCTGAAAAAGATCGGTGAGCCCAGCTTGGGTCATCAAAATATCCTCGTCGCATAAATAGACTTCGACGTTAGAATTCCCATTAAGCGTGTTGTAAATTAAAATGTCATTTTTGTCAGGCATGATGCGCATCTACTTGCTCAACTAGAAGTACACATATTTGTGATTAACAATCAATATTTGTCGAAACGCAAAGACGTTAGAAATAAAAAAACAGCCCCGAATGTATCAGGACTGTAGTCTGCATATTTGGTGCGGGCGACAGGAATCGAACCTGCACGGTTGCCCATATGATCCTAAGTCATACGCGTCTGCCTATTCCGCCACGCCCGCAACTTCAATAATAGTGGATTCGCGCTTTCGCGCTTGCATAGTATACAACCAAAAAGCCTTTGGTGACTATTAGATTTTTTATCCGCGTTTTATGTCAAAAACTAGGTAATGTATCGCCTATTTTTTCTATGAATAAAAAAGCGAGGCTCACTTGCCTCGACCGCGTTCACGATGTCCTAATTAGAACATCAAGTCCGAATGTATGCCCTCCATGAGGTTATACCCGTATGATTCAACGACTGTATTCTCAAGGAAGCGGCGGAATTTACGGCCCTTACGCTCTTTCTTTTGTCCCGTTAAACGAGACAAGGCGCTTTTGATCAATTGGCTCATTTTATGCCCTCCTTTCTATGTTATTTAAATGCCCTTGCCTTGCTCACTTCCAAAGCAAAGGTGCATGACTATAGTCCTAAAAAATCGGAATGCAAGATATAAAAAGGTATGAAAACGCTTTCTATCTCGTTTATTATGCGGTTTTAGGTCGTATAAGGTTGCGAAATGCCTAAGAAGGTTAGGAAGGAATAAAACAAGGTTAGGCGTTTGTTGTTTCCTAAGTTTTAGGTTTATCTAAAATGAAGCCAACCAAATAAGGTCGCGTTCTTCGTTTGCCCATTCGTTTGAAGGATAAGAAGACGTCGATTCAAAAGGAAAGGATGTCTTGAGATATGATTAAAAAACTTCCTACGAGAATCATCTGCTCGGTCGTCGCCGTTTTGGCGATTGCGACCCCAATCGTCGCGGATAATCTTTATGCCCAATTCGAAACCCCAATCAAGGGTTTACTCGTTCCTCCAACCGTCATCGACCAAGGAGGAGGAAAAGAGGAGAAGGCCGCCGGAAACGAGCTCGCTAAGAAAGCCGTCACCGATGGCATCGTCCTTTTGAAGAACGAGAACAACGCCCTTCCATTAGAAAAGAGCTGGGACATCTCCTTGAATTTGCTCGGTTGGGCTTCCGTCAACTGGCTCCATGGTGGATCTGGTTCGGGCATGGTTTCCCCAAGCAAAGTCGATAACTTCAAGCTCTCTGGCATCGCCGATGCCCTTGAGGATTACGGCATCGAAGTTAACCATGACCTCCTTGATTATTACAAAACGGTTTCCTCTCCAAAGGCCAATCCTGATATCGATACCCTTCATATGCATCGCGAATCCGACGGCCATAGATTTGACCTCTATGATCCAAAGATCGAAGGCAACGCCAAATATCAGACCCTTCTTGAGGAAGCTTATGATTTCTCCGATACGGCGATTGTCGTCATCGGACGTCAAGGCGGTGAATCCGAGGATATGCCGGAAATCCAATATAAAAACGGCAACGTCGTCGATAATTCCCGTCATGATCTCCAAATCTCCACCGAAGAGGAAGAATTGTTGAAATACGCGACCACCCATTTTGATAAGACGGTCGTCATCATCAATTCCACGAACCCCTTCCAGATGGATTTCCTTGAGACCATTCCGAATATCGATGCCGCCCTCCTTATCGGACCGACTGGCACCCAAGGCGCGAAGGCTATCCCTTATGTCCTTTATGGTGAAGACGCTGATGGTAACGAAGTCTCTCCTTCTGGACACCTCGCGGATATCCTCCCGTATGACTTCAAACAAAACGTCGCCTATGAATACTGTGGATACGAAGGCGTGAGTTTCTTCTCCAATACCGCCGAATACGGCGCTAACCAATCGACCAACGCCGGTCTTAACCGCCGTCCATCCCTTCCTTATGTCGATTATATTGAAGGAATCTATGTCGGTTATCGTTATTACGAGACCGCCGATGCGATGGGCAAGTTCGCGAATAAGTCACGCCCATTGCTCGATGGCAATGCCAATGGCTATGATGCCGTCGTCCAATTCCCATTTGGTTATGGGCAGTCCTACACCAATTTCGAGTGGACCGTCAATTCCGTTTCCAAGGCCTCTGGCTCCGCTATGGAAGCTGATGGAAAAATCGATATTGAAGTCTCCGTCAAGAATACCGGCAAATGGACCGGCAAAGACGTCGTTGAGCTCTATTTAGAGGCCCCATACATCAATAATGGCATCGAAAAGAGCGCCGTCAAACTCGTCGACTTCGAGAAAACCGGATCGATTGCCCCGGGCAAAACCGAAACCGTCACTCTCCATGTCAACGCCAGGGATTTCGCTTCCTACGATTGCTATGACAAGAACAATAACGGTCAAGCAACCTATGAAATCGATAAAGGCACCTATCGCTTACGCCTTGGCACCGATTCCCATACCACCGCCGAAGTCCTCTTCGTTGGTGATAGCAATAAGAAAGACGGTGTCTTCGAATATAACGTCGCCTCTACCTTGATTCTTGATAAGGATACCCACACGGGCGAAACGGTTAGGAATCTCTTCACTGGTGAGGACGCAATCGATGGCAGAGCCGTCGATGGCCTCGATGTCGCCGGATGGGATATCGCTTATATCTCTCGTTCCAACATGCCATCGGAACCAGTCAAACAGACTTCAACCCATGATAAAGCAACCGGCCGCGCGATGGATGAAAAGACCCTTGGCTTGGTCACCTTCGCCGGAAGCGGCTCCACCTCGCAAGTCAAAGCGCAGGCCTGGAACGAAGCCACCGAAGACGAATTCGGCGATCCTCTAGACCTAGACAATTCCTTTGCTTGGGAGCAAGGCGGAAATCGCAAACTCTATGATAGTGATGGCATCACCCTTACCGAAGACGGCTACTATTTCGCAGAACATTTCGATGACGAGGCTTCCTGGAATGAACTCCTTGGCCAAATCGATTACGCTAGCGCTAGGGCCTTCGTCTCTAACGCCCACCCGAATACCAGGGCCCTCGATGCCATTGGTTATCCAAGCTCGACCTCCCTTGACGGTCCAGCCCAAATCGGTTCCTTCAACGCTGCCGAAGGCCAAGTCGGCGTCGGCTTCCCCTGCGGTTCCTTCCTTGCCCAAACCTGGAATAAGGACCTCCTCTTCGAAATCGGCCTTGAAATGGGCGAACAGATGAACCAACACGGTGAATACGGCGTCTATGGCTGCGGCATGAACATCCATCGCAACCCATTCGGCGGAAGAAACTACGAATATTTCTCCGAAGACCCATTCCTCACCGGTTCCCTCGCCGCCAACTACGCTAAAGGCGTTAAGCTTAATGGCAAACTCCCGGTCATCAAGCACCTTGTCGCCGCCGAAACCGAGACTTCTCGTGATTCCCTTTATACCTATATGAGCGAACAGGCTCTCCGTGAAATCTACCTTGAGCCATTCCGCATCGTCATCGAAGGAGAAGGACTCTCCGTCGCCGCGAAGGACTACGCGGAAAAAGGGAACGGCTACAATCCTTCCGTCAACTCCCTCATGACCTCCTATAACCGCGTCGGTGCCGTTTGGGCCGGCGGAAGTGCCGCCTTGCTAAAAGGCGTCCTCTTCGGCGAATGGGGCTTCCAAGGCGAGATCATCACCGACTGGAGCGATAACAACCAATACATGAACATGGATCAGACGATCCGTGTCGGCGGAAACCTTGGTATGTCTGTCTCCCTCCGCTTCGATTACGATACCCCACTTCGTGCTAGACTCGCTCTCCGCGACGCTGTCAAGAACGTCGTCTATGCGAGGTTACGCGCCAGCCTTGCCCTCGAGGATTACAACACCCATCCATATAACGGCAAGACCATCATCAGCAACATCACGATCCCAGGCGTTGACTGGGTCACCCCAGTAGTCGTCGTCTTCAACGTCGTCTGCTTCACAGGAGCCGCCGCGGCCCTCTACTTCGGCGTCTTGCTCCACCCAGGACTCAAATTCGGTTTCCGTAAGAAGAAACGTCTAGGAGAAGAAACGAAGCTTGAACAACTTCCCGAGTTTGAAGAACCAAAAGAGTAATTCAACAAAGACATTCACAACGTTGGTTAATGGCCTTCTGCGTCCCCTTGTAGCAGAGGGCCATTTCCTTTTTAAGGAAAGAAAAAAGGCCAATTTTATGGCAAGATTATGGCCCCAAAACGAAAGGTTAGGAGGCAAAGCAACAAAAGTGTTTTGCCCGCTTCATAATCTTGCCGAGATGAAAAAGCCACTTTTGTTCCTTTTTGCGACGACTTCCTTATCTTCGCTCGCTGCTTGTGGCGTTAGCATAGGGACCTCTTCCTCGACTTCTTCATCTTCGAAAGAGGAATCGACCTCCACCGGCCCAGATATCGTTAAGGATTATCTCAAGGTGGAAGGGGAAAAGCTCATCGACCACGAAGGAAAGGAAATCCTCCTTAGGGGCACCAATCTTGGAGGAGTCTTCATCCAAGAACGTTGGATGGATCTCACCGATAGCCCTGACCTCCTCATGACCATGAATACGCTGACTGCGAAATTCGGTCGTGAAGACGCCTTCGACCTCCTTGAGACCTTCTCCGCGAACGCCCTTACAAAAGAGGACTTCAAAAACCTCAAGGACCTTGGCTTCAATTGTCTGAGGCTCCCCATCTCCTACATGGACGTCTTCGATTGCGATTACGACCTCCTCCGTTCGGATAACCCCGACCCAGACCAAGTCTACTCGATGGACATGAAGGTCAGATACGAACACCTCGAGATGATCGATAACCTCATCAACGAGGCCGAAGAGAACGGGATGTACGTGATCATCGATCTCCATGGGGCCTTCGGAAGCCAAAACGGACAGGATCATTCAATCGATTCGAGGCAACACGATTGGTTATGGAGGAAGGATGACCTTGGAGACATCTTCCGTCAGTTCACCATCGAGACCTGGGAAGTGCTTGCCGCGCGTTACCAAGGCTATAAAAACGTCGCGGGATACGACCTCCTCAACGAACCCGCCGGCTATAGGGACCATCCAGAGTGCATCACCTATGAAACCGGCCCAACCCAATTCGCTTACTTCGATGAGCTCTATAAAGCCATCAGGGCCATCGATAAGAACCACATCATCATCATGGAATCCGTGTGGACCGCGGAAAACCTCCCAAAGCCCAGCGATTACGGATGGGAAAACGTCATCTACGAATTCCACCATTACGAGAATGGCGGGGTTGGCGATGACGCGACGCAGATAAGGTCATATAGGAACCGTGTCGAAAACATCCTAAATGGCAAATTCGGCGTCCCCCTCTATATGGGTGAGATGTGCCCCCATTGCTCATATGAAGGATGGGAAACGATCCTCGACCTCTTCAATGAGAAAGGCATCTCCTGGACCAGTTGGAACTTCAAGGTAAAAAGGGTCGATAGCGAATGGGGCCTGTTCAATATCAGAATAGATAATGAAGGCGACCCATCAATCCCCGTTTCGGAAGTCCCTCATATTGTTAGAGGAGATGATTCCGCGCTTGAGATCGAGCGTAAATGGGGAGAGGCCCAAAGAAAAGGTCTATACAAGAACGAAGGGTTATGCGAAGTCATCTCCAAGATGGCCAAGCAGGAGTACCCAAGAACTAACAAAGGTTAAAGCGTCTCCCTAGAGACTTAACCCCCATCACCGAGTTCAATTAGTAATCAATGAACTCTAGCCTACACGCTACCCACATCAAGAAAAAGACCATCGAAACCCTTGGTCAATTTGGACAAAACAAAAAGGAGAAAACATGAAAACTAAAAAATTGCTTGTCCTAGCATCATCCCTCATCCTTCTCACCGCTTGCGGCGGCGCACCAGAGTCATCGAGCTCCAGCACGCCGACTCCAAGTTCCTCCAGCAGCTCCTCGAGCAGCTCCAGCACCCGCCCATCGAGCTCCAGCACCCCGGCACCGAGCTCCTCCAGCTCCAGCACACCGGCCGAGCCAACCCGCCCGGCGACCTACGCCGGATTCGCCTACTGGGCCTACGAAGGCAACACCCGCGGAGAGGATTTCCACGAGGACGTGAAGTGGGATAAAGGCGCAACCTGGACCTGGACCTTCACCGCGAACAAGGCCGTCGAGAACGCCTGGCTCACCGTCGGCGCGAAGATGACCAGCTCCTCCCACGCGGACCGCACCCTCTTCACCAACAGCAACGGCGCCTCCAGCTCCGACGCGTTCGAGTCGAACCCAGAGA
>ONFU01000033.1 GCA_900317165.1 uncultured Erysipelotrichaceae bacterium | reverse complement strand
TAGACGTCAACCGTAAAGAGATTGACCTCGAAGGATTGATCGTCGATATGGCCAAACGTTCCGAGAAAAAACGGGCCCGCAAATAGTTTTGGTAAATTGGTAAATCGTTAATTTGAGTTTCCGTAAAATCAAATTGGAGGAATTCCGCAAAAACCTAAATGGTCAAATTCCTCCATTTTATTTTTCAAAGATTACTTCGCATAATGTCCATTATGTTAATCAAAATATAAAAATAAAATGGCAATCGGAAATATTTTTAAGCTACTAAAATAATACTATCAATATTTTTCCTAATTTACCGAAACGATTTTGAGTATAGAAATCATGGTTTCCAAAAAGCAGTTGAGTTTGCACTTTCTTAATTCATCCACAAATCTTTGTTTATATGGCATTTTTGATTCATTTAAAGATGATCCATTTGCTCAATTCGAAATTTCGTCATCTAAAATGCTATTTCGCATGCTTTTGTGCTATATAAAACCCCCGAATGGTAGGCCGTTCGGGGGTTTTGTTTTGCTTTTTGACTGCTTCTGCTTATTCGAAGATTTCCATTAAGGGTTCGCCGAGCATCGAAGCGTCCTTATTAAGGAAGAAATTATGCAATACCGTCGCGCCGATGCAGGCAAACGTGGCGTTTTCTTCGAGCTTACGACCTTTGTTGAGGGATGGCGAATACATCAATAGAGGAACTTTCTCCCTGGTATGGTCGGTTCCCCTAAATGTAGGATCGTTCCCGTGGTCGGCGGTTACCATTAAGAGGTCATCATCGTTCATTTTATTGATGAATTCGGCTAATCTGACGTCTAAGGCCTCCAAGCAACGGGCATATCCAACGGGATTACGGCGATGTCCGTATTCGGAATCGAATTCGACGAGGTTAACGAAGCACAATCCGGTATAATCTTCGCCTAGCTGGCGGATTGCTTCGTCCATTCCTTCTTCGTTTGTGGCGGTATGGATGGTCCTCGTCACTCCTACTCCATTGAAGATATCGTTGATTTTTCCGATCGCGGAGACTTCGTATCCGGCGTTTTTGAGGATATCAAGCGCGGTTACGCCAGTTGGGGAGACCGTATAATCGTGTCTATCGGCCCCAACGCGGCGGAAATCGTTCTTATTCGTTCCTAAATAGGGTCTAGCGATGACCCTGCCGACGAAATAACGGGGATCCATGCAGAGTTCCCTTGCGATCTCGCAGCAGCGATATAACTCTTGTAAGCCAGTCACTTCTTCATGGGCGGCGATTTGGAGGACGGAATCGCTGGAAGTATAGACGATTAAGGAATTGTCCCTCATCTGCTCCTCACCTAGTTCTTTGAGGATTTCGGTTCCGCTTGCGGCGACGTTGCCGATGATCTTATGTCCGGTCCTTCTTTCGAGTTCATCGATTAAATCTTGGGGGAAACCCGTATCGGTGAAGGTTTGGAACGGCTTGGTGGTGTTGATGCCCATCATCTCCCAGTGGCCGGTCATCGTGTCTTTCCCGCGGCTTGTTTCGCGTAAGGCCAGGTTATAGGCGTGAGGATGGTCGTTATTTTCCTTAACACCCATGATTTCGTCGAGGTTTCCTAAGCCCATCGCTTCCATTACGGGGGCTTTAAGGCCTCCAACGGATTCGGCCGCATGGGCGAAGGTATTGGACCCGCAATCGCCGAAATCCGCGGCATCCGGCTCTTCGCCGATGCCCGCGCTATCCGCGACGATCACGAATATGCGTTTGAATTTCCGATATTCTTTTTTCATTTATGCTTTCCTTTCGATTTCCGCAACTAATATAGACCTTTCATTAGGCCTTTTCATTCTTTTTGATTACCCTTCATCGCGCAAATAGGCTTCATAGGCGCTCTTGATGCGCTTGCTCGATACATGCGTGTATATTTCGGTCGTTTCAAGATGCGAATGGCCCAAAAGGGCGCTGACAATGCGTAAACTGGCCCCGTTTTCGAGTAGATGGGTCGCAAAGCAATGACGCAACGTATGGGGGCTAATCGGCTTATCGATGCCTACTTCTAAGGCGTATTTCTTGATTTGGTTATAGAAATAGATGCGTGATAACGCTTTCCCATAACGGTTAAGGAAAAGAATCGAGGTATTCGCGCCTATGTTATTGATGCGGAAATGCTCGATGTAATCCTTCAGGCAATCCAGGGCATATTCACCGATTGGGACCACCCTCTCCTTCTTTCCTTTGCCGGAAGCGACCTTCACGACCCTTTCGGCGAAGGATATATCGTAGGTATTGAGGGCCAAAAGCTCAGAGACGCGCAATCCACTCGCGTACATGCATTCAAGCATCGCCTTATCCCTCGCGCCATATTCATCCGTGGCTTTTGGGGCGTTAAGCAAATCCTCGACTTCCTCGACGCTAAGGACGTTTGGGAGGTGTTTCCCGAGTTTTGGACGGTCAATCGTCGGGAATTCCCCCTGGATCAGCCCTTCGTCTTCCAAGAAACGGAAGAACATATAAAGGGCGGATAGCCTTCTTGCGACGGTGCGCGGGGAAAGGAAACGCTCGGTCTCCGCAATCGCGAAATCCTCGATGTCGGTCAATAGGATGTCCTCAAGGTCCTTCTTCTCGGGGAAAGCCTGCAGGAACATCATGATATCCTCGCGATATGAGGAAATCGTCGCCTCGCTTAGGCCTTTCTCGCTACGAAGATGCTCGACGTATTCTTCGAAAGCCTCAAGGATGCTCATTTTTTCTTGGCCTCGCTTGCCCTTATGAGGACGTCTTTATCGAAATGGCGGTTCATCTCGTTGATGAAGAGCCTCGTCTTATCCATTTCCTCGAATTCCTGGTAATTCCAAAAGCTCATCTGCACGTCGCGACGCGTCTTATCCTCCAAACGGGACAAGGCGACCCCGACCAGGCGGATTTCCATGACCCCATCGAAATTATCCTTATATAAGCGTTCCGCAAGGGCGTAGATCGCATCGAAGGAATCGGTCGGGGAAGGGAAGCTATCCGCGCGGGAATGAAGATGGAAGGAGCCTTCGGTATCCTTAACGGTCAAAGTCAAGGTGTTCCCAACCTTATGGGCTTCCTTCATCCTGCTCGCGACTTCCATGCAAAGCATCTTCAAGGTGCCCTCTATTTCATAGAATTCGCTGCAATCGTGGCTAAGCGTGGAGGAATTGCCGATTGATTTAGGGTCCCAGGGCTCCAAATCGAGAGTATTCTCCCCGCCACCTAGAACCCATTCCTTCGCGGTGAAGAAGAATTTGCCGAGGAAGCGCATCAAAATCGGGTCATCGACTTTGGCTTTCTCCGCGAAATCCCCAATCGTATTGATGCCTAATTCCCTAAGTTTTG
The DNA here is from genome assembly GCA_900317165.1 of uncultured Erysipelotrichaceae bacterium. Taxonomy (GTDB): domain Bacteria; phylum Bacillota_I; class Bacilli_A; order RFN20; family CAG-826; genus Alloenteromonas. Next base: position 13,696 of record ONFU01000033.1, on the reverse strand, counting down.
GGCTGCTTTTCTTGCCGATTCCCCAAAACGATTCGATGGGCAATCCATAAAGGATGCTTGGGATATCCTTTTTCCTAATTATCGTTAGGCCCATCGGCTTTTTGAGGTCGCTAGCCATCTTGGCAAGCCATTTGGTCGGGGCGATGCCGATCGAAGCCGTCAGGCCGGTTCTTTTATATAGGTCATTTTGGAAATGCTGGAAATAGGCGATGGGATCCTTGACGTTAACGATAGCCTCGGAGAAATCCGCGTAGCATTCATCGATTGAGGCCACTTCGATATCCTTGACGTATTCCTTCACGATCGCGAAAAAGGAATTCGACATCATCTTGTAATAGGAGAAATCCGGCTCGACCACGATGAGGTTTTTGCATAATTTGTCCGCTTGGAAGGTCGGCATGCCCGAATGGATGCCATATTCCCTGGCCTTATATGAGCAAGTGGAGACGATTCCGCCCCTTCCGCGATGGCCGATGACAAGAGGCTTATCCTTCAAGGAGGGGTTACGTAAAACCTCCGCGTTAGCGAAGAAGGCATTGAGGTCAATATGCGCGATAACCTTTCCCATATGTGGATATTATCCTATTAAAATTAGGATAAAAAAAGGATGGACAAGAGGTTTTGTCTCTTTCCATCCACTTCTTATTTCTTAAGCGTTTCCTTGATAAGAGGCAGCATTTCCTCGGGGTTAAGCTTCCCTAAGGACCTTTGGTTAACCAAGGAATCCGAAGCGATGAATTCGCTAGGGACGGCCTTGACGATGATATTGCCCTTATATCCTAGCTCCATGAGTTTGGCGGACAAAGAATCCGCGAAGCCTTCCTTCGTGGAATAGGCGTCATAAATAAGGATGTTCTTATATCCAAGAAGCCCTTTGACCGCTTCATCGGCGATTGGATAAAGGTAGATAGGATCGAAATAGGTCAAATCGAGTTTTTCGTTAGCGACGAGCTTATATAATTCTCTTCCAGCGGGCCCAATTCCCATGACGGCGAGTTCCTTTGAGCCTTCTTGGAGGGTGAGGAAGCGGAGATAATCGAGCTTGATATCCTCGATTTCCTCGTCCTTACCGACGTGCTCACGCGATAAGCGAATGCAGAAGATGCCCTTATTTTCCTCGAACGATTGCTCATAAAGCTTCGCGGCGATCGATTTGGAGGAAGCCATCGTCACGGTCACATGGGGAATCGATTTAAGGTAAGCGACATCGTAAATTCCTTGATGGGTATCGCCGTTTTTCCCGACTAACCCCGCCCTATCGATAAGCACGGTCATATTGGCGTTTAGCCTCGCGCAATCATGGCTAAGTTCATCGTAAGCACGTTGGAGGAAGGTCGAATAAATCGAGACTATCGGGTGATAGCCGTTAAGATAGAGGCTTCCCGCAAGGGTAAGGCAATGCTCTTCGGCGATGCCGACATCGATGCAGCGGTCCTTGAACATCGAGAAAGGCTTCTCTAATCCTGAACCCCTTCCGGTTGCCGGGACAAGCAGGAAGGCGTTTTGGTGTTTTTCCATCATCTCCGCGGTGTAATCGGCGAAGAAATCCCTTTCCCTTGATGGTCTTCACGTGCAATACCACAGATTTGCTCGCGGATTTCGCTCTTTTCAAGGCTTTCTCCAACTTCTTGATGTCGTGTCCATCATAAGGCCCCATATAGGTGAAGCCGAGGTTATCGAAGAGGTTAAGGGGGACGAGACGGCGTTTGACCGCGCTTTTGATTTTGTAGGATAGATTGTAGATTTTTCTACCAAGCGCGTTCCTTTCGAGGACGTTTTGATAGCCGCGCTTTAGGCGGTTATAGCCTTTCGCGGAGGAGATGCGGCGGAAGAATTTCCCCATTCCCCCGACCGATTTGCTTATCGACATCTCGTTGTCGTTAAGGATAATGATGATTTTATGGCCTCTGGCAGAAACGTCGTTTAAACCTTCAAAGGCTAAACCGTTGACGATGGAAGAATCCCCGATAAAGGCGACGACATCGAATTTTTCACCCTTCAAATCGCGGGCGATCGCGAAGCCTTCGGCCGCGGAGATGCTATTGGAGGAATGTCCGGCCTCATATGGGTCATATGGACTTTCCGCGATCTTTTGGAAGCCTTGGGTATGTCCGGGTTCGTTAAGATGTTCAAGGCTTCTGCCCGTAAGGATCTTATGGGTATAGGATTGATGGCCGACATCGAAGATCAATTTATCCTTGGAGAAATCGAAGCTTCTATGGAGAGCTATCGTGATTTCGACGTCTCCCAAATTGGAAGATAGGTGACCCCCGTAGGTGGAAACCGCGCGGAGAAGTTCCTTCCTTATATCCTCAGAAAGCATGTCCAACTGCTTATACGAAAGCCCCTTAAGGAATGATGGGTCCTTAATGGTCGAAACGTCAATTCTTTCGTGTTTATCGGACATATCTTTACTAGAAATCTACTAATTAATTACTTGAAAACTATTTATCTTCTTTTGGTTGCCCAGTAAGTTCCTCAATCTTGGCAACCGCGTTGTTGAGCTCTTCTTCCATTCCCTTAATAAGGGCTTGGCCTTCCTGAAAGAGCTTTATGGCCTCGTCCAAAGGAAGGGTTGAGCCTTCGATCTTCGCGACGATTTCGTTAAGCCTGGATAGACGAGCCTCGAAACTTTGTTTTTCTTCTGCCATCGTTATTTCCCTCCTTCTTTGGATTTGACCGTGGACTTTATTATACCATCTTTAAGATGGGTGAGGATTTCATCTCCGATTTCGATGTCGCTCGCGCGTGTTATGACTTTCCCCTTCGCGTTCTCGGATATCGTGTAGCCTCTTTCTAGAACCTTCTCGGGATTCAATCCCTTTAAACGGCTAGAAGCCCCTTCTAGAGCCAGCCTTCTTCTTAATAAGGAAGCGTTCATCGAGGCGATTAACCTCTCCTTCGTCCGTGACAGGTTATCAAGAGGCCTTTCGTAAATGGCGCTAGGACGGACGAAGAAGGGACGGGAGGATAAAGAGTCGAGTTTCTCCTTCTTTTGCCTTAGAAGGGCGTTTATCGCGGTTTTGAGGGCGTTAAGCTCTTCGTCTAAAGCCATCAGGACCTCGTTTTTGTCTGGAGTTGCCAAAACCGCGGCGGCCGTAGGGGTCGAAACGCGCTTATCGCTGACCAAATCGATCAAGGTCGTGTCGATCTCGTGTCCGACCGCGGAGATGACGGGGACCGGGCTATCCGCGACCGCCCTAACGAGGGCTTCGTCATTGAAGGCTCCCAAATCCTCGCTGCTTCCGCCGCCCCTACCGATAATCAAAACGTCGATATTCGCAGATAAAGCTAGGCGATAGGCCCTCAGCAAATCCTTCGGGGCATCTTGCCCCTGAACCAATGAAGGGACGGTCACAAGGGTCGATAAGGGCCAGCGCATGCTCGCGTTATGGACGATATCCTTCATGCCCGCGGAATTCTTCCCGGCAATAACTCCGATTCGGGTTGGGAAAGCGGGTATCTCCCTTTTCCTTGATTCGTCGAAAAGCCCTTCCTGACGTAGTTTTTCCGCAAGGGCGCGCAGTTTTGCGAGTTCGTTCCCTTCGCCATAAAGGCTCACTTCCTCCGCGACGAATTGGTAGCTTCCTCTTGGGGGGTAGACCGAAAGATGGCCAACGCAAAGAAGTTCGTCGCCGTCTTTTGGGAGGAAGGTCAGTTTTCTAGCATCCCCCGCCCAAATGACCGCGGAGATGACCGATTCCTCGTCCTTCAAGGAGAAATAGCAATGTCCGGAAGGGTATTTCTTGAAATTGCTGACCTCGCCCCGAAGATGGATGCCCATAAAGGAAAAATCGCCTTCTAGGGCGCGTTTTATCCTTTTGTTAAGACCGCTGACGGTCTCGATGTTCTCGTTTTTTGGGGCGGTTATGGCCATGAGGATCAATCCTCCCTGACCAAGACGTTATCGAGAATCCCGTTGACGAATTTGTAGTCCTTTTCATCCGCGTAGGTCTTCGCGAGTTTGACCGCGATGTTGATGACGACCTTCTTATCGACATCGGGTTCCACGTAGAAGAAATGGACATAGCTAAGCAAAAGGATCGAGGCGACCACGCGGTTAAGCCTATCGAAGGTCCATTTGCGCATGTTCGCGTTGAAAACGGATTTGATAGTTTCGTAATTCCTGATGGTCGATATCATCGTCGCCTTCAAATAGGGGTCGACGTCTTCGTATTCGCAATCGGAAAGGGAGGAAAGAATCGCCTCCACGTCTATCGCTTCTCCCATAGACATGTAGGTAAGGGCATCATAGATCGCGCTCATCGCGACCTCTTGGAGGGCGTTACGCGATAACGCCTCTTTTTCGACATCATTGTTAAGAACCATAGACTTCTCTCCCGATTTTCTGGGGGCCAAAAAGCCGTGTTCGCTATTTTGACCGCGCATATCTTACCACATACGCGTGACTTTCTATAGGGAAGTTATGCGCTTTCCTTTTCCTTCTTGAGGGCTTTGCTAGCAAGGAAATAGAAGATGAGGGCAAGGATCTGCAAGACGAGGAAAAGGAAATGGATGACCATGCAGAAGACCGCCTCGACATCCATGCTTCCCGCTTCCATTCCCTTTTGGATGGAGATGATTATGAGAAAGATAAAATCCGCAAGATAAAGCGTGGTTATCGAGATATTGGCCCATAATTTGGCCTTAAGGGCGAAATAGCCGAAAAGAATGAAAATCGCGGCGATACCAAGGCTTACGAATATTGAGCAATAGGAAACCCCGTTGGAGACGAAGACCTCGTAGAAATAACGGGAGAGCCCGGTGGCCAAAGTGACGTTGCGCCTAGAGGAAAACACCGAGATCATCACGGTGGCCAAATCGATGATCCCGGGGATCAATCCGTATAGCGAAAGCCTTTGGTAGGCCTTGATTTTCCTATTCGTATCCTCGACGAGGGCTTTGTTCTTGTTTTTTGACATCAATAGACCTTAACGACCTTGACCTTGACCTCGACCGGCAAGGCATCGAGCATCTCGGTAAGGGTCGAGACGATTTCCTTTTGGATGCGGGTGCAGATATCCGCGACGGGGGAGGATTTCGGGAGGGAGACATCGACCGAGATGGTCGCGACCCCTTCTTTTGAAAGGGAAACCCTCGCGCCGCGTTCGACGGAAAATAACGGCTTTATGGCCTGTTTCTTCCTGACGATGGCCGCCCCGGCGCGTTCAACGCAGCGATTGGCGATAGAGGAGACGCAGGCTCTCGAGATGCCCATTTCCCCAAGGCGGGAATAGTTGTTGATTGGGAGGTAAAGCGCGTTGTTCATACCTTTATTCTACTTCCCGAGGACCATTTCCTCAATGAGTTTGGCGATATTGTCTTTGGTGAAGCCGTATTCCCCAAGGACCATATCGACTTTGCCGGATGCCCCGAACCTATCGACGCCGAAGTTATGTTTGGCGTATTTGGCCCATCCGAAGGTGCTTCCGCATTCGACGGACATCCTCTTCTCGTAATCGCAAGAGAGGATGGAGGCCTTATATTCCTCGTCCTGGGCTTCGAAAAGCTCGAAGGAAGGCATGGAAATGACCTTGATGCGTGGGGCTATGGTCTCGATTTCGTTTAAGGCATCGAGGACGAGGCGGACCTCGGAACCGGTCGCGATGACCTCGAATTCGGCATCTTCCTTGCCATAGACGAGATAAGCGCCCTTCTTGGCTTTATCGACATCGGAGGTATAAAGAAGAGGCAAGCCCTGACGGGACAAAATGAGGGCCGTCGGGGTCTTTTTGGATTCGAGGGCGACTTCGTATCCGGCGACCACTTCGTTGCCATCGGCGGGACGGAAGACGTTGAAATTGGGGATCGCGCGGAGCATCGCAAGTTGCTCAATCGGTTGATGGGTGGGGCCATCTTCCCCGACCGCGAGGGAATCGTGGGTGAGGATATAAATAGATGGGAGCTCTTGCAAAGCGGCCATTCTAAGGGCGGGTTTCATATAGTCGGCGAAGACGAAGAAGGCGGCGCAGTAAGCGACGATTCCCCCGTGGAGGAGGATGCCGTTATTGATCGCGGCCATCGCGAATTCGCGGATGCCATAACGCATGTCGCGTCCAGCCGTATTGGTTGAATCGAACCTTTCGATGCCCTTGACGTTGGTGTTGGTGCTGCCCGCGACATCGGCCGATCCACCAAGGGTGAACGGGAGGGAAGGAAGCAAGGCGGAAAGGTATTCGCCGCTAGTCTGACGGGAGGCTTTCTTGTAATCCGGGGCGAATTCGGGACGCGGAGGGAGATAACCTTCGACTTTGCGGTCAAAGGCATCGCAAAGCTCCGCGAACTCCTTCTTATGGGTAAGGCGATAATCGCCGAGGAATTCCTCGTAATCATCGTAGGCTTTGTTACCCCTGATGACGAAGGTCTTGCCGAAATATTCGTAGACCTCTCTTGGGATTTCAAATGGCGGATAGGAATATCCATATCTTTCTTTGGCATAGGCGCCATCTTCTTCTCCTAACGGGGAACCGTGGGTGACGTGGCTGCCTTCGTTTTTGGAGCCGAAGCCGATTTTGGAATGGACGATGATGACGGTCGGGAAGGCCTTGGATTGCTTAGCTTCCGCGATGGCCTCGGAGATTTTATCGATATCCTCGCCATCTTCGACCTCGAGGACATTCCATTCGGCGGAGAGGAAACGGAGTTTGACGTTCTCGGTGAGGGAATCACTGGTCGGACCATCGAGGGTCGCGCCGTTTTCATCATAGAAAAGGATGAGTTTATTGAGGCGGAGGTGGCCAGCGAGGGAAATCGCTTCCTGGGAGATGCCTTCCTCAAGGCAGCCATCGCCGCAAAGGCAATAGGTATAATGGCCCATGAGCTTCTCACCTTCGTCGTATCTGCCGCGGATGCTGACTTCCGCAATCGCCATACCGACGGCTTGGGCGATACCCTGTCCTAAAGGACCGCCGGAAGCATCGACGCCAGCGGTGACGCCGACTTCGGGGTGGCCTGGGGTGCGGGAACCAAGCTGGCGGAAAGCCATGAGGTCCTCTTTGGAGACATCATAGCCCGTGACATGGAGCATCGTGTATAAAAGGGCGGAAGCGTGTCCGCTGGAGAAGACGAGTCTATCGCGGTTTATCCATTCTGGGCGGGAAGGATCGGCGACCAAATGATCACGGTAGAGCGCGAGCATCGTCGGGGCGGCGTCAAGCGCCATGCCAGGGTGTCCGCTTTTTGCGCGGTTGGTGACGTCGATGACGGTGGCCCTAATGGCGCCAAGAGCGAGTTTTTCCATTTCCTTCATTTCGTTCTTCTCCATTTTGATTCTCCTTTTCCTAAATTGTTTTTAGTAGTTTTATGGTGAATATTTAGTTAATGCTATCCTTTGGATAGAAATCTACTTCTTATTCTTCTTCGGTCAAAGCAATGCCAAGCACGTCGAGCTGATCTTGGTCTACGCCTTGGGGGGCTTTTGAGAGTGGATCGACCGCGGAGAGGTTCTTCGGGAAAGCGATGACGTCGCGGATATTGTCCGTGCCGGTTAGGATCATCGTTAACCTCTCTAAGCCGAAGGCCAAACCTCCATGAGGCGGGGCGCCATAGGAGAAAGCGTCGATGAACCAGCCGAATTTACGGCCGACTTCCTCGTCGCTTAAGCCAAGGAGGTTGAAGATCTTCCATTGGACGTCATGGTCATAGATACGGAGGGTTCCTCCTCCTGCTTCATAACCGTTGATGACGATATCGTAAGCGTAAGCAAGGACCGCTTCGGGGTCGCTATCAAGGAGAGGAAGGTCCTCATCGCGTGGACGCGTGAAGGGGTGATGCTCCGCGGTATAACGGTCTTCGCCCTCGACTTTGTCGAACATCGGGAAATCGATGACCCAAAGCAAATCGAAACGCTTTTCATCGATCAAATCGAGTTTTCTGCCAAGGAACAAACGCAAGGCCCCAAGCGCGTTATCGATATGGCGACGGGAGGAAGAGGAAGCGAATAAGAGCATATCGCCTTCGTTCATCGATAGCCCTTCGATTAGCTTTTTGCCTTGCTCCTCGTTAAGGAATTTAGCGAAGGAGCCAGCAAGCGCGCCGTTTTCAACCTTGAGGGAAAGGACGCCCTTTAGGCCATATTTACGCATCTCAAGGGTGATTTCATCGATGACTTTGCGGGATATATGGGCGGCTCCTCCTGGAACCACGATGCCTTTGATGAAGGGATTGCCTTCAAAGCCCGCGAAGCCAACGCCTTCCATATAGGAAGAGAGGTCATTAAGGAGCAAACCGAAACGGGTGTCCGGCTTGTCGCTGCCATAATTATCCATGGCATCCCAGAATTTCATCCTCCTTAAGGGGAGAGTGATCTCCACTCCCGCGATTTCCTTGAAGATGCGATAGAGGAAGCCTTCCATAAGGGAAAGGACCTCGTCTTGGCTCATGAAGCTCATCTCAAGGTCGAGCTGGGTGAATTCAGGCTGCCTATCCGCGCGTAAATCCTCGTCGCGGAAGCATTTGGCGACTTGGTAATACCTCTCGAAGCCCGAAACCATCAAAAGCTGTTTCCATAATTGGGGGCTTTGGGGAAGGGCGTAGAAAGAGCCGTGTTTTAGCCTAGAGGGGACAAGATAGTCCCTCGCTCCTTCTGGGGAAGAGAGGTTAAGGATTGGGGTTTCGACCTCCAAGAAGCCTTTCTCATCGAAATAATCGCGGAAGATCTTGCAGATTTTGGCCCTGGCTTTGAGCTTATTGAGCATGCAGGGACGACGAAGGTCAAGATAACGCTGGGCGAGACGGGTGTCTTCGAGGGCATCGGTCTTATCGGCGATGATGAATGGAGGGTTCTTGGCTTTGTTAAGAACCTCCATTTCCTTCAAGACGACTTCGACCTCTCCTGTTGGGAGAGCGGGGTTAGGCACTTCTTTTAACCTAACGACGCCTTTGATCGCGACGACATATTCGTTCCTGACGTCAGGAAAATCGTCCGGATGGTCGGTTGTCAATTGAACAATGCCGGTCGAATCGCGTAAATCGATAAATAGAAGGCTGCCGAGGTTGCGCCTATTGGCAACCCAGCCGGCAAGGCTCACTTCTTGTCCGACATGTTCCTTACGGAGGTTCCCGTTAAAAAATGTACGTTCCATAAATTGTATCCTTTCAAATGATGGACCCATCTAATGGGTCTTTATTTGACATTTATCTTAATTGTCCCCGTCATCTTTGTGATGATGGCCGCAGCAGCAATGGCCTTCATGGCCTTCTTCGTGGTCATGGTGATGGCCACAGCAATGTTCGCCATGTCCTTCTTCATGGTCATGGTGATGGCCGCAGCAGCAATCGTCGCCTTCACAATCGCAATCGTCCCCGCAGCAGCAACCATCGTCGGATTCCATCGCGTTGAAGATGTCGTTGAGGGTGTGGTCGAGGGTGTCGAGATCCGCCTCGATTTGCTCTTCGCGTTCGAGGATCTTCACTTGGATCTTCCCGTTATTTATCTCGTCTTCCCCGAAGATTAGGGCGACTTTGGCTTTCCTTCTGTTGGCTTTCTTGAATAAGGAGCCTAGCTTCGCCGCTTTATATGGGGATTCGACCGAATACCCGAGGCCGCGGAGCTGTTCGGAGAGGATATAGCCATGCTCTATAAGGTCCTCGCTTAAGGGCATGACATAGATATCGAGGCCTTTATCGATGTTATCGAATAAGCCCTTGTCCTTCATAAGCGAATAGATGCGTTCGACCCCGAAGGCGAAGCCAACGCCGGAATCGACTTCGGCCTTGGCCCCGAAATTATGGAGCATGTTGTCATAATGGCCTCCGCCAAGAAGGGCGCCATATTCCTCCCCCGAGACCTCGAAGACGATATGGCCATAATAATCGAGGCCGCGGACGAGGGTATCGTCGATTTCGTAATCGATGCCTTCGTCGGAAAGGATCGAGAGGGTCTTATAGAACCTATCCTCCGCCTCTTCCGAGAGGAAATCCTTGCTCTTTGGGGCGTTTTTGACGAGTTCTTGGTCCTCCTTCACCTTGCAATCGAGGATGCGAAGGGGGTTAAGTTCATAACGCGATTTGCAATCATCGCACATATTGGGCAAAAGGGGCTCGAAATATTTCTTGAGGGCCTCGCGATAGGCGTCGCGGGAGGCCTTATCCCCTAAGGTGTTGACCTTGACCTTCAAGCCCTTGAAACCAAGGTAATTGAGCACGCGCATCGCAAGGGCGATCGTTTCCGCGTCGGCGTAGGCGTTATCGACCCCAATATTCTCGACGCCGGCTTGGATGAATTGACGGTATCTGCCAAGTTGTGGGCGTTCATAACGGAAGGCCGGACCGACATAATAAAGTTTCAATGGGGAATCGAAATTGAAGAGCATCTTGTTCTCGACGATGGCCCTAGCGACCCCCGCGGTGATTTCGGGACGGAGGGTCAATGACCTCTCCCCTTTGTCGAGGAAGGTGTACATTTCCTTCCTAACGACATCGCTTCCTTCACCCGTGGAACGGCAGAAAACCTCGGTATGTTCGAGGATTGGGGTCTCTATAGGCATATAGCCATAGAGCTCTGCAACGGCTTGGAAGACGTTTTTGATGTATTGATAGCACTTCGCTTCGTCAGCGTAGATATCGTGGGTTCCCTTAACGGCATTTAGACTCATGGGAAATCCTCCTTTGTTTCGCGGGTAGTATTATATTCTTCGGCAATTGCTTAAGCAATTACCTTGCATTTTTCCCTCCTCTCCCATCGATCAAAGACGAAAATGATGATAAGAGAAAATGAGGTAATCAGTAGCCATGAAAATAGATTCGATTAAATCGAGTCTTTTTTGATTTATCAAAATATTTTTCAAAAATCTGAGCCAAATTTCGGTTTTTTTCACTATTAGTTAGTAGGAGGTCATTTCCATGATTGAAAAGATCTGGGATGCATTTCCAACCCCCGTCAATCCGCGCGAAGCCCCTTGGGAAACATACCCTAGGCGCGGGAGGAAAGGAGGAAGGCGGCGTGTCCAAAAGGCACCGGTCGAGGGAATTGGCCAAGGCGATCGCGAAAGCGGCGTTAAGGATCCTGCTCGCGGCCCTCCTTATCTTAGGAACGCTGTTCCCCCGTAGGTGAGAAAAAGGGCCGGTGAATAACCGGTCCTTCAGTACCACCTAAATGATACGCCAAGGACCGGACCCTTTCAAGGGGGCTATGGCCGGACACCGGCGTATTGTTTTCCCTAAAAATATAGGCGCTTGCGAAAGCGGCGCTAAGGATCCTGCTCGCGGCCCTCCTTATCTTAGGAACGCTGTTCCCCCGTAGGTGGTAAATAAAAAGGTCGACCATTAAGTCGGCCCACAAACCCACCTAAATGATACGCCAAGGACCGGACCCTTTCAAGGGGGCTATGGCCGGAGACCGGGCGTATTGTTTTCCCTAAATCAATGAATAACCCTTGATACCGAATAGATGCCTTTAATACCGAGCAAATCGGCAAAACAATCGCTTAAAACCTTGGCGTCAGGAACCAAAACGGTCATCCCGACGATGACGTTATGGGTCTCGGGGGTCGCATGGGCCTTCAAGTCGTTGCAACCGACGGATTTTGTGGAGATGGTCTGCAAAATCTCGGCGAGAAGATTCGGACGGTCGTTAGCGAAAACCTCGATATCGACTGGGTAAGTGCTTATGCCAAGGTCCTCTTTCCAGTTCGCGTCGATTAGGCGGCGTTGTTCCCTAGCGACATTGGGGCAGGAGGCGCGATGGATCGTGATGCCCTTGCCTTTGGTAATATAGCCGACTATGGCGTCCCCAGGAATCGGGGTGCAGCAATGCCCCAAGGTTATGGCCAAGGAATCCCCGGCCCCGCTAATCTCGACGGGGCATTTGTTATCGACGACCGGCTTGATCTTCTTGACGGCCTTGGTGAAATCGAAGGTCGAGGCCTTCTTCTTGATCTTGAGGAAATCCAAAACCGCGCTTGGGGTCGGGTTTTTCCCAAATACCATCAAATATAGGTCATCGGGTTCGGAGAAACGGTATTCCGAACGGAGGTTGACCATGTTGGCTTCGAGGATCTTCTCGGCTTCGGCTTCCTCGATATCCGCGGCTTTGAAAGCCTCGAGAAGCATCAATTTGCCTTGGATGAGCCTTTCTTCCCTTTGGTCTTCGGCCTCCTTCTTCTGCAAGGCCCGACGGATATGGGCCTTCGCGGAGGAGGTTTTGGCGATTTCGAGCCAAGAGGAATTCGGGTGGGCGTTCTTGGAGGTGCGGATTTCGCAGACGTCGCCGGTTTTCAAAACCGTATTAAGGGGAACGCCCATGCCGTTAACGACGGCCCCGGTCGCGGAATCGCCGACCTTGGTATGGATTTTATAGGCGAAATCAAGGGTTGTGGCCCCCGCGGGCAAATCGATGACCTTGCCGTGAGGGGTGAAGACATAGACGTTCGCGTAGAAGATATCGTTGGTGAGGTCCTTCATGTATTCCTTCGCGTCTTCCGCATCATCGCTCATCGCGACGAAATCACGGAACCAGTGGAGACGGTCCTCGATCTCCTTCTGCTCGGCCTTCGCCGAATAATGCCCGCTTTCCTTATAACGCCAATGGGCGGCGACGCCGGTCTCGGCGATGCTATCCATTTCCTCTGTCCTAATCTGGACTTCATAGGTTTGGGAATCGCCCGCCAAAACGGAGGTATGGATCGATTGGTACATGTTGGGCTTAGGGGTAGCTATATAATCCTTGAACCTCTCTGGGATAGGGGAGAACAAAGAATGGATGATACCGAAGATTTCATAGCAGTTGATAACCGTCTTGGTGATGATTCTAATCGCTAAAACATCATATATTTGTTCGAACTTATAATCTTTCCGATACATTTTCTTATATATCGAATAGATCGATTTGACACGCGACTCGAGACGGAAGGGGATGCCCTGTTCGTAAAGGGTATCCGCGACCTTTTTCTTGAAGGCTTCAAGCGAGCCTTTGGTGTTCTCGCATTTCTCGTCGAGGAGGGCTTTGATCTTCTGGTATTTCTCGGGTTCGAGGTATTTCAAAGAGAGGTCCTCGAGCTCGCTTTGGATGTTATATAGGCCAAGGCGATGGGCAATCGGGGTGAAGACATCAAGAGTCTCTCTCGATAGGGCTTTCTGCCTTTCGGGGGAAAGAGAGGAAAGGGTCCTTAGGTTATGGAGCCTATCCGCGAGTTTGATGAGGATGACCCTGACGTCTTTAGCCATTCCTAGGAATATCTTACGGTGATCCTCCGCCTCAAAATCCTCTTCCGTCTTATGGGAGAGCTTCATGCGTTGGATCTTGGTAAGCGAATCGACGAGGAAGCATACTTCTTCCCCGAATTCGCGGGAAATATCCTCATTCGTCGCCTCGGTATCCTCGACGACATCATGGAGCAAGGCGGCCGCGATGGTCGCTGGGCCAGCCTGCAAGGAAGCGATGATATAGGCGACTTCGACCGGATGATGGATATAGGGCTCGCCCGATTTACGGAACTGGCCTTCATGCATCTTCTTCGCATAAAGGTAAGCCTTCTCGATCATCTTTCGATCGGCTTCATTCGTAATGTATGGGAAAAAGGCTTCTTTGAGATCGAGGTAATCATGGCTTTTGTTGCCAAGGTCATCGGTTACTTTCGCAAGGGGTTTGTCCTTTTCCATAAATCATTTCCCTTCCTTATATATTATATAATATAGGTTAGGCCTTTTCTTCCATCTCCCGAACCATCTTCCCCTGGAATTCGACGTAGATGCGTCC
>ONFU01000054.1 GCA_900317165.1 uncultured Erysipelotrichaceae bacterium | reverse complement strand
CCGCCGGAATGTTCCATTTCGTCAGTCAAAATAGCGATTTCCTCTTTGTTCATCCCCTTGAAAAGGATGGCCATGCATAAGGCGCTAGCTTGGTAATCGGGGATTTCGCCATCGGTAAAACCCTTGACGAATGTATGGATCTCTTCTTTGGTGAGAGCGGCCCCATCGCGTTTCTTGGCGATGATATCAACCATGCGAATACTCATGCGTTAATTATGGTCTATTTTTCCGTTAACGGAAAGATAGAAAGCGATGAACTTTAAGATGAAGAAGACGTTTTTTCTTATTAAAATATGGCCATGGCAGATTTCGCTTCTTCTATTATTGGACATTTCGGGGAAAGCTTAGGGAAAGAGATTCTTTCCTCTATGGAAAAAGAGCAAACCCATGCCTTGGTTTTGAATGAAGAAAGGCTAAGCAAGGAGGCTTTTAAAAGCCTTTTCCCAGCCGTTAGGGAACACCCTTTCATTGAAAACGCCTTCTATTACGATAAGGCCGATTACGATTTCGGAAAGTCGATTCTCCACGCTTCAGGAGCGATCTATATCCAAGATGCTTCCGCGATGATGCCCGTTCATTTCCTTAATCCAAAAAGAGGCGATACTTGCATCGATTTATGCGCTGCTCCTGGCGGAAAAACGATAGATGCCTCGCTTAAAATCGGCATGGAAGGGACTGTAGTTTCAAATGACCTTTCCTTCCCAAGAGCCAAAGAGCTTTCTTCAAACATCGAAAGGCTAGGCCTAGGAAATACCATCATCATGAGCGTGCAGCCATCCTTGCTAAGCAAATTCTATGGTCCAACTTTTGATAACGTCATCCTCGATGCCCCATGCTCAGGAAGCGCGATGTTCCGCAAAAACGAATTATCCGAATCTGATTGGACCGAGAATAAGGTTTTGGGAAACGCGAAGACCCAACGCGAATTGCTTGAAATCGCCTATTCCTTATTAAAAGAAGGCGGACGTCTAGTGTATAGCACTTGCTCCTTCTCACGTGAGGAAAACGAAGATAATATCGACTATTTCCTCTCTATTCATGACGATATGGAATTAATCGAATTGCCCGACGACCCCCGTTTCTATCGTCCTTCTAATAGCAAAGGAATGGTTTACCTTCTTCCTTGTTTCTATGAAGGCGAAGGGCAATTCGTGGCCTTGATGAAGAAAAAAGGCGATATGCCATCCATAAAAAGGAAAGCCAAATTCAAGGAGAACAAAGCGATAAAAGAATTCGCTTCCTCCTTTGGATACGAGCCTTCTTCTATTGTTGAGATTAATGAAGCCTATTATGGCTATGATGGCGAACTTCCCCTTATGAATTCCCCTTCTCCTCTAAGGGTGGGGGTCAAAATCGCCGAGAAAGCGAAAACCCTGATCCCCGATTACGCTTTATCGCATTTTCTCAAAGTTAAGGCGATTGGGTTGAGCCTTGATGAAGCTAGACGTTATCTAGCGGGTGAAACCCTATCTTTGAACACGGAAGACGGCTTCCATATAGTCTCATATAACCAGGTTAATCTCGGTTATATAAAAATAACCCATGGGCTTGGTAAGAACCATTATCCCAAGGGCTTACGCCATATATATAAATATATAGGTTATTGAAGAGGCTCGTTTTTCCTCTTTTCGCGAAGAATCTTTAATGGCGAGCTGATTAAGCAAAGGACCACGATGCAAATCCCGATTCCAAGGAAGGAGATTCCTATCGGGTAGTTTTTATAGAAGATAATCGTCAAAACGCCCGAGGCGATAAGGGTAAGCGTTATCCCTAAGGAAGAGAAAACGGCGTAACGTTGGTATTTATTATCCCAAGAATGGGTTAAGCCTAGCATCCCGAAAGTCGCGGAAAGCAAGGCCCCTAATCCCAAAACGATCCCTAACGAAGTTTTGAAGACGACTAAATTATCCGCAGGTATCATCTCTTTTAAGGTCTCGTCCCCCGAATAGATGATATAGATAAGCGCGGCGACCATGACGAAAGCGGAGATGACGACCGCGGTTGAAAGGGTCTTGATGCTTGGATTATCGGTTTTCTCGATGCGATCTCTCATTTCTTCTTCCCCATTGCCTCAAGGGCCGGGCTTTGTTTCCACCATTTCGGCCCCTTCTTCTTATGGAGGCCAACCTCAAGGTATTCCTTGTCCTTGATCTTCAGGAGATCGACTTCATCGTTGATGATCTTATGGCATTTCTCGGCGAGTTGGGTGGTGTTAAGACCCTTGATCTCCTCATATGGGATCATCTTATGAATATGCATGTTGACGGGGCTGCTTCTATAGGCGGTTGGCCCAGCTAGATAACGGAAGGTCCCAAAGCAAGAGATGCAGACGATATTGCATTCGCCACGAAGGGCCACTTTGAAAGAGCCTGGGTGGAAATCCGCGACCGGCGTCTCCAAAGGGTTCTTATTACGGGTTCCTTCAGGATAAACGCAGACGATTCCCTTGTTTTTTCCAACTTCCGCGGCTTTTTGGAAAACCGTGATGGCTTGACGGGGGTCATCCCTATCAAGAAGCAAGGCATCGATTGAGCGGGTGGCCCTACCCAAAAGAGGGGTCTTCCTAAGTTCTTTCTTGGCGATGAAGGTAACGGGCTTTTCGGAAGCCATGATGACCGTCAACATATCGAAAATCGAAAGGTGGTTCATAACGACCAATGTCCCTTTGCCCGAATCCAAGGATTCCTTGAGGTTATCCAAGCCTTCGATACGGAGATCCGCGCGGAAATGCTTAAGAATAGGAACACAGGCCCTTCTTACCATACCGTAACGCTTTTCAATCGGGTATTTCTCGGGGTGGTTGGAATAACGGATGAAATACCAAAACCAATAATGGAGAAGCAAAACGCCGGATGTTAGGCCGCTTCTAATCCATTTGAAGAATAATTTGATCTTCATTTTGCCTCGCCCCTTTCGCTGATAATGTAAGTTGAACGGGGAGCTACTTCTATTTGTTTGCCGCCCTCTAAGGTCACATTCATGCTCTCGAATGTTGGGTTGAGGAAAAGGGAAAGATTCTTATAGGGGGAATAGGAAAGCGGATCATGGAAGAACGCGTTCATCATCATCCCGTAATCGCGGATATCGAAGCAGGATTCGATGACCCTTGGGTCGTAGAAATGCAAAGGAGGCGTCTTCTTTCTAAATTCAACAGCCTCCATGAATTCTTCGACCATGTCATAACGTTTATCGAGCAAGGAATAGGAGAATTTATTCCATCTATCGCCTTTGTTGTAGGTATTGTCCTCTCCCCATTTCGATTGACCGATCTCCTGCCCCATATGGATAAAGGGGATGCCAAAGGAATAAAGAACCGTTTTGAAACCGAGCTTGCAGAGATCTAATTTCTCATCGACGCTCCAATCGGGATGGGAATGGTCGATATAATCGTAGAAAGTCGCGTTATCATGGCATTCGACATAGTTTATCGTCTGATTCGCATTAAGGAATTTCGCGGGGAGGATATAATGAAGGGAAGAGGAGACGAAGGCATGCTTGAAGGCCCCGAAGATCGAGGTGTCGCCAGTTAGGTAACGCTTCGTGCATTCCCTGAAATGATCGTTGAAGAAAGCGAAATCCTGGAGCATCGCGAAATTGCCCATATGGCCAAGTGGAGCCGTAAGATCTCCGCCCATATTCCAACCTTCCCCATAAAGGAGGAAGTTTTTATCGACCGACCTTGCGTAATCTTTGATCTCGTTAAGGCAATCGACGGTGATGATGCCCATCAAATCGAAGCGGAAGCCGTCGATTGAATATTCGTCTATCCACCATTTACAGGCGTCGACGATGAGTTTTCTGACCATCGGACGTTCGGAGGCAAGGTCGTTCCCGCATCCTGAGGTATTGGCCATCGTCCCGTTATATCTCTTACGGAAGAAATAATTGGGGACCACCCTTTCGAAGATGCTCGTCTCGTATTCATAGACGTGGTTATAGACGACGTCCATGACGATTCTGATGCCTTCTTTATGGTATTCGGCGACCATTTCCTTCAAGTCGCGGATTCTTGAGGTCGGATCCTCTCTTTTTGACCCGAAAGATCCTTCGGGGACGAAATATTGTTGAGGGTCATAACCCCAGTTATAGGTGGAATCCGGTTCTTCTTCGTTGACCGATTTATAGTCATAGATCGGAAGTAATTGGAGATGGGTGATGCCAAGGGATTTAATGTAATCGAATCCCGCGGGATGGCCCCCTTCGGTGGTCCTTCCTCTTTCCGCTAAACCCTTGAAAGTGCCTTTGTTCACAATGTCGGAACCGTCATCTATCGTCATATCGCGGACATGGCATTCATAGATGATGGCATCGGTTGGGGAATTGAGGATGGGAAGACAGTCCCTTCGAGGATCGACCTTGATTTTCTTGAAATCGATGACGACGGACTCCTTGCCGTTAAGCGTGGAGGCCTTCGCGTAGATATCGGTCACGTTATGGGTGGTTTCGTTGTTGGTTATCTCATATAGATAACGATAATTCTCATAATTGCCATCAAGATTGAGACGGTATATGCCCTTTTCCTCGTGGTTCATTTTGAATCGATCGTACCCATCTTGTTTCTCTTTTCTGATAAGGAGGTTGACCGAACTTGCTAAAGGAGCCCAGACCACAAAGGAAGTCCTTTTTTTGGTATAGGTGCAGCCTAAATCGTCTCCACCGTAATAATATTTCAAATCGAAATCGGGGAAGCTCGTGGCCTCGCTTACGTCTAAGGGCAAGATTCCATAGCCATAGACCGCCAAAAAATAACTATGTCCGAGTTCTAGGTCGTTTTCGAGCCTAAAGTCGATAATCGCCAAGGAGGAAAGAGTCGATACGCGGCTAGGAATAAGCTTTCCAACGGCTTTTCTATCCTTCACTAAAGTCGGTTCGGGACGAGTGAAAGGAAGGGAAGAGAAAATCACGAGGCGGATTAGGTTCGGTTCGACTAATTTGGCGTTTACATAGGAATCTTTCATAGTATCTTTCTTCTTCTGTTGGGGGGTCTCCTGATTATGAGAAATCATCGATTCCGGCCGGTTCGGTATAGGAAGAGGAGACGCTTCCTGGGCCGGTTTGGGCCGGGGTTCCACCGTTAAGTTCCTCCAAGGAATGGACGAGGACTTGGCATGGTTTAGAGGAATTTGGCGCATCGGTTTTGGGGGCGACGATGCCATCTTCGATGAGTTTGTTGAAAATTTCGGATGCACGGGGGTAACCGACGCGGAAATCGCGTTGGATTCTCGATATGGAGGTCGCATCCATCGCCATGATGGCGTCACGGACATAAAGGTAGACCGTTTCGAAGGAATCCTCTTTGAGGTTGACGTTAGTTGGGGCTGCCCCTCCATTTTTGGCGGCGGCTTCCGCGGCTTTGGCCTCTGGATCGCTGAAATCGGAGAAATAGGGATTGTATTCGACCTTTTGTTGATTACGGAGGAATTCGGTGACCGCCATGATCTCACGGTTATGGACCATACAGCCCTGCAAACGCATGAAATAACGGGAAACCTTGTCGCAATCGACGATCATATCGCCGTGGTCCGATAGTTCCTCCGCGCCGGGCTCATTGAGGATCGTGGAGGAGTCATATACCGATTTTAGGTGAAGAGCGACACGGGTCGAAAGGTTGTTTTTGATGGTGCCGGTGATGACTTTGGTGTCAGGACGCTGGGTGCAGATAAGCATATGGATACCGCAAGCCCTGGCTTTGGAGGATAGGCGCAAGACCGAGGAGGCGACGTCCTTCTCCTGCTCGACCAAATCCGCGTATTCATCGACGACCATGACGATGTAATAAAGCGGGGTGGCCCCGGTCACTTCGCAATAATCGGTATTGTATTCCCTGATGTTGCTGACCGCGGAATCCTCGAATAGCTTATAACGCCTTTCCATCTCCTCACAGATTTTCCTTAAGGCGACCTTGGCTTCGCTCGCCTCTTTGATGATTGGGCAAAGAAGATGGGGGATATCGCGGTATTTAGCGAATTCAACGCGCTTAGGGTCGATGAGCATAAGCTTCATTTCATCGGGTCTATTGCGCATGACCAAAGACATCAAAATGCCTTGGATGAAGATCGATTTACCTGAACCCGTGGTACCAGCGACGAGCATGTGGGGGAATGAAGACAAATCCCCAGAGATAACGTGGTTTTCGATATCGACTCCAAAGGGAATCTGCATGGTGGTCTTCGGGGATAACGGAGGTAAGCCATTGAAGCATTCGCTGAAGGGGACAAGCCTTCTTGAATCCGGCTCATTGACGACTTCCAAAGCGGAGGTCGTATGGCCGGGGACGATTTCGGTGAAACGGGTGGCAACGCCGCCCATAGCCTGAGAGATATCGGTGATATAACGGGAAATGGAATTAACCGAAACATTGGGATCGGTCTCGATATCGTAACGGGTGACGGAAGGCCCGGCAGTGTAGCCTGAAACGTGGGCGCCAACGCCTAAATCGCGGAATTTCTGGTCAATGGCCGCCGCTCTTATAGCGCATACTTCGTTGATCGCATCCAAATCGACCGTTTCATCATAGGTCTTAAGCAAATCGGTCGAAGGATAAATCCATTCTTTCTTGGGTTCTGGTGGGACTTCCTTGACTGGCGCAGGGGCTGGTTTTGGAGATACTGGCGTTGGAGCGACGACAGGGGTCGGGGCGGGAGTTGGCGAAGGAACGATCGGAGGAATCGGAGAGGGAACTGGTTTCTCAACAAAAGCCTCCTCCTCTTCGTAATCTTCTGGGATATCCTCTTCGATTGGGGCTTCATATGGGGTTTCCCTAGCTGGCATAGCAGGGGCAACCGGGGCGGTTTCGATGACCGCTTCGGAATTCCCGCCTAAACGCGGGGCGAAATCGTTGAAATCGAAAACCTCTTCCTTGACGGGGGCCGCTTCTTCTTTCGGCTTCTCCTCTACAACAGGTTTTTCGATAACCGGGGTTGGCGGCTCTTCGGTTGGAGGGAGGGATTCCGCGAACATCATGGTTGGGTCGGCGGGTTTCTCCTTCTCGTCAAAGAAATCGAAATGGGCTTCCTGCAACCCTAATGGGGTGATTGGCGCGGTCCTGCTGATTGGGGCGACGACGGGGGTCTCCCTTGGACCATAGCCTAAAACACCGGCGCTAGCGCCCATTTTCCGCTCGACGCGGCTTTCCGCGATTCTATCGGATGAAGGAATCGGGGAAGAGGAAGCCGGGGCGAAAGCGTATTTGTCTAA
>ONFU01000037.1 GCA_900317165.1 uncultured Erysipelotrichaceae bacterium | reverse complement strand
GGGCCCATTCATCACTTAAGGTATAGCCTTCGCTTTCAACACAATACCTCTCTAAGGAATGCATAATAATGTCAGAAATGCCTGCCGCTTTTTGATAATTAGGGACCCCGTACGTCAATTCCGGGTTCATAATTGCGAATTTTGGACGCACCAAATCGCTATTGAATCCTTGCTTGATACAACGTTCGTCATCCTGAATGACGCAGGAGTTGGAAAGTTCGCTTCCAGCAGAAGCAAAAGTCAAAATAACTCCGATAGGAAGCGCTTAGGTGTTGCCTTATGAAGGTTGAAATCAAAGGCATCACCTTCATAGAAGTAACCGGCTGCGATGGCTTTACAGGTATCGATGGTCGATCCTCCTCCAATTGCAAGAAGCGAATCGACACCTTCTTGTTTCGCTAGGGAAATTCCTTCCCTAACCTTGGCAATTAATGGGTTCGGTCGAACTCCTCCAAGAAGGCAAAAGTTGATACTGTTTTCCTTTAAATGTGCCGTAACGGTAGTCAATAATCCGTTGGTTTCGATTCGGTGGGATCCATAGACAATAAGGACTTTCTTAAAGCCGAATTCCTTCGCGGCCTCACCAACCTTTTCTTCCTTTTGTTTCCCGAAAAAGATCTTTGTAGGGGAGACAAAATCAAAATCAATCATGCTTTGCCTCCTCTTTCTTGGAAAGCTCGATATAGGCTGGTAGCAATACGGTCACCGCATTTTCGATATACCTCTGCATCCTTTTTACAAAACGATCGGCGACGATTTTCTTGTCTTTGAAGCAATTGCCGAATTCATCAGATACCGCGCTAGCAAAGCGTCTTGCAACAACACGCTTCCCTTCGGTCTTTAGTTCGACCGTTTCATCGTTCATAAGAACGTTGAACATTTTGACGTTGAACTTGCCAACCAAGAAATCGTCGGTGAGGTTTCTAGCCGCTGAGTTATATGTTTGCTTTAGAAAAGCAAAATTCTCTTTGGCATAAGCCAAGAAGGCCTTTAGAGCATCTCTGATTGTTTTGGAGTTATCGAATTTCCCAAGATCCTCAGTAAGGAAAATGGTAGCAATCAGATCATAGATGTCCTGGTAATGATAATAGAAGGTTTGTCTATGGCAGTTGCAGCGAGCGCATAAAGCGGTGACGTTGATGTCCTCAAGCTCCTGCTCTTTCATCATTTCCTTGAGGGCGTGCTTGAATTTTGCTTCGGTAATCATAGGTTGTTCTCCTTTCTAAGGATGGCGAGTTCTTTGGCGATTTGAGCGCCCACGTGAGCGTTATTGAGAACGAGGGCGATATTGGCTTCAAGGCTTTTTCCGCCTGTTAACTCAACAATTCGTTTCAGAAGGAACGGGGTTGAATCCTTTCCTTTGATCCTGGCCTCTTCACATTCCTTAACGGCTTGGTTGACGTAGGAATCGATATATTCGTGGGGCAAGGCGTATTCTTCGGGGATTGGATTTGAAATCAGGACCCCTCCTTTAAGTTTAAGCTTTTCTTTTTCATAAAGGATTTGTGCGGCTTCCTTTGGGTCATCAAAGGAATAATCGACGGGGCCATCACACGATAACGAATAGAAATTCGCGAATGTTTTGGCTTTGTTGGAGAGAACGGTCACGCCTTCTGTCTCCAAATATTCGAGGGTCTTTGGAATATCTAGAATGGCTTTCGCACCAGAACAGACGACCGCAACGTCTGTTTCTCCTAGTTCTCTTAGGTCCCTAGAGATATCGAACGTCGTCTCGGCGCCTCTATGAACGCCGCCGATTCCTCCGGTGACGAAGACCTTGATCCCCGCCATTTCAGCTACGAGCATCGTCGCTGAGACGGTTGTCGCGCCCCACATCTTTTTGGCAACGCAGATTGGAAGGTCGCGCTTGCTGATTTTTAGGACTCCCTTCCTTTTACCAAATTCTTCGAGTTCATCGTCATCCATTCCGACATGGATTTCTCCTTCGATTATTCCAATGGTTGCGGGGATAGCTCCTTCTTCCCGGATGGCTTTTTCTACAGCCCTAGCGGTTTCAACGTTTTTTGGGTAAGGCATTCCATGCGCGATAATCGTGGATTCCAATGCCACGACAGGCATTCCGCTTTCCAATGCTTTACGAACTTCTTCTTTAATGATCATCTTGGGTCCTCCCTTGATTTATATATTTTCTAAAAGCCTCGATGAGCTTTTGTAATCCGAGATTGATGCCGGCGGCAATGAAGACACCGAGGAAAAGGAAAAGGATGAATAACGGGGCGATGCCTTCCCAATAAATCGAGACGATTGCTCCGTGTCCGGTTTCGTTTCTCCAGAAGAAATCACCCAAAACAAGAGTTGTTCCCAAAGCGAACATCGTAATGAAGACGGCAAGACGATATTTATTAGGCGGCAAGCATATGCTGAAGAGAACCACGAACGAATTAATCGTGAAGATCAAAACCGATAGGGTCACCGTTACGGCAAAAGTTTCGTTGGCAGGCAAATGGGAAACTAACGTTGGATTAATCATATAGACGACGAACGGGAGGAGCGCCCCTATAACGTTAGCAACCGCGCTAGGTATGGCGGCTCGCGCAATATTTAAGGCAAACGAACCCGATATCTTCTCTTTTGACGGTTGCAAGGCCAAGAAGAAGGCGGGGATTCCGATTGCAAAAACTTCCCAAACAAGAAGGTTTGAAGTGCTAAACGGATAAAGCGGGCCACCAGATAAAGCGGAGATGAGGAAGACGATGGTCATTATGACGGCGAAGAACGTCTTGTTAAGGAACAAGCTACAAGTCCTTTGGAGATTGTTAATAACCTGCCTTCCCTGCCCGACGACATCCGGAAGAGAAGAGAAGGACGATTCCAAACTTACAAGGTGGGCAACGTTTTTCGCAGCGTCTGATCCGTTGGCCATGGCGATGGAGCAATCCGCGACCTTCAAAGCCAAAATGTCATTGACGCCATCTCCGGTCATGGCGACCTTATGGCCCTGTTTTTTGAACGCTGTAACAAGGATCTCTTTTTGTTCTGGCGAAGCTCTGCCGAAAACTTTGAATTTCGTGGCAATTAATTCAACTTCTGCAGGGCTTTTGCCTTCTAATGACACAAATAAATCAGAATCTGGAACCCCGCAATTCCTTGCTATTTCGGCAACGGTTACAGGATCATCCCCGGAAATGATTCTGATATCCACTCCATTATCGATGAACCATTGAATGTTCTTTCTGGCATCGCTTTTGATATGGTCGCTGATAACGAGGAGTCCGATTAGTTCAAACCCACCTGGGAGCTCTCCATTTTCTATTGGAGAATGGCTCTTTCCAATGACCAGGCAGCGATATCCCTTTGAGGCGAAGTTAGCTATCTTGGCCTTAAGGGTTTCATCTTCGCTATTTCCTAAATACCCAAAGGCGCCCATCGCATAGGTTAATCCCTCTTCTAAGGTAACGGCTGATACCTTTGTTGCACTATCGAAAGGCAAAACGGCATAAGCAACGCGTTCGCTCTCGCCACCAAATTCTTTTTTGACCGCGGCGGCGGTCGCGTTTGAATCGTGTGTAAAGCAGACTATCGACTTGCAAGCTTCCGCTATTTCCTCTTTGTTGCCTTTTCCTAGTTCAAGGCATTCAACAACCTGCATGGTCCCGTCTGTCAAAGTTCCGGTTTTATCTAGGCAAAGCACATCTACCCTTGCAAGCATCTCAATACAATAAAGTTGCTGCACGAGCATTTTCTTCTTTGCTAGCTGCACAATCCCAGCGGCTAAAGCTGCAGTCGTTAGCAAAGCCATGCCAGCAGGGATCATGGCTACCATTGAAGCGGAAACCCCATCGATGGTCTGCCTTAATCCGCCATCAAGATTAGTGATAACATCGACGAATTCCCTGCCTTGGGTTAATTCTTTTATGAACCAGGACAAAAATTGTCCAAGCCCAAGGACAACCGCGAAGATGCCGCAAACAGCCATAATCACAGATGTAGAACGCTTAATCTCGCTCTTAGGTCTTTCGAATTTCTTGGCTTGCGATTGCAACTGTTCCGCGTAATTGGCGCTTCCTACCCTAATTACTTCGGCTTTCACCTCACCTTTATCAAGATAAGAGCAGGACAAAAGGGTGTCACCGACTTGCTTTCTAATAGGAACGGATTCGCCGGAAAGCATAGATTCATCAACGGAGCATTCGCCTTCAACAACGACGCAATCGGAAGGAATCTGATCGCCTCTTTTAAGGATGATGATATCGCTTAGAACGATATCTTCGACCGCGATTGTGGAAGTTACCCCATTGCGAAGAACCGTAGCCTTAGGGTCGGTCATCAAACGGAGCTTATCGGTAAGGCGGCGGGAATGAACGTCTTGAATGACCCCGATGACGATGTTAGCCGCGAGAATGATGATGAAGAAATAACGGCTGAAAGGCAATTTGGCAACAAGCATGAGGGCAAAAACAACGAAAAGGATGATGTTAAGGGCATTGAAAACGTTATCGGCAAATATCTTCCAATAGCTCTTGGAGACGTGCTTTTTCGTCCTATTAGTTAGTTTTAGTCGACGTCTATTCTCTACGTCCTCTTCGCGTAAACCAACGGAAGGATCGACCTCGATCTTCGGAGCGTAGGTTATCGACTCACTTGTCTTTTTATAATTACGTGTGGTTGGCAACATGCTATTCACTCCTTAGACATTCGACAGGATCTTTTCTTGCAGCAATGCGAGAAGGAATAAATCCGGATATTAAGGCCAATAAAACGGCCGAGGCAACTAGAATGACCGCGTGAAGCGGATTAACGGAGATAATCGTCCTTAGATTCGCCTGGGGGTATAAATCGTTTATTAGGAAGTTGACGGGTATCGAAATAATAAGCGCAACGAGAACGCCCAAAACTCCAGAGAAGAACCCCAGTATAGCGTTTTCGGATTCAAAGAGCCTTCCGACGTCGGTCTTTCTCGCCCCAACGGAGCGTAACACGCCTATCTCTTTTTTCCTTTCTATGACAGACACATACGAAACAATGCTCGTCATAATCGAGGAAACAACAAGGGACACGGAGGCGAATATAACCAAAGCCGCGGAAATAACCGTAATCAAAACACCAATCGTATCGGTTACTTCGCTAACGACATCGCTATAGACAATCGCATCTGCGTCGCTCTTATCTTTATTCCAAGCGTCAAGATATTCTTTTAACCCGACTTTCGCGGTTAAAGAGGACGGGAAAATGGAAATCGAAGAAATCAATGAGTAGGCGTTCATATACGCCAAGATATCAATGATGTTAACCTCTCCTTTCGAAGAGAAGAAATCTGGGTAAAAATAATAGGTAAGAAGGTCGTTGAAACTATTGATTCTAATGTTTTTGAATTCCCCGCCATATAGACGGTTCCAATTAAGGAAAGTTCCGGCGTCGGTGGTATAGGAATAAGAATAACTAGACCCATCGTAATTGGTCGTAGTGGCAGATATATATTGCATCGCACCGCCAAGAAGCATAAATGAACTCGTGGATACCAGGCTTTGGATATCGAGGTTCCCGTCTTTGAAAGCAGTTTCCAAATTAGCGAGGGCCTCATTCATTATCCGAAGCCCGTCATTGGAAGTAGGCACCATATTTCCGTTCCCATCATCCTTATAGCTATACGGGATGAGCCAATTACTTTTTTGGGTATCCGCGAGGATTTTGCTCTTGGTTTCGTAATCTTTTGTCATCTCGTCCTTTAAGGCCTTTGTGTAGCAAAGAGAGCTAGGCATTAAAGTCAAATAGGATTCTTCGGTAGGTCTAAGAACTCCGACGATCTTGCAATTAAAGGCGTTGTGATCTTCGTGATAGAAGGCTTCTATGTCATTTGGCCCCCTAAAGATCTTTATCTCTTTGGGGTTGGATTCATCGTGGGTTCCGACAAATTTCAAAGTGGAAGTATCCGGAACGCCATTGTTGATGGTTCCCTCTAAATAAACGTCGCTCCATTGTTCCCTATATTGGAGGAAGGGGTTTTCCAAATCATAGAAATCGGAATTCCTATAGCATTTATATTCCTTGAATTTCGTGTCCTCTGGCCCGGAATAGAGGATATCGGAGAAGCTGAAGGCTTTCTTTTCATCGGAAAGTTCCGCATAACTTGATTCGGAAAGAATGCCCAAATACCTTAGGGTAGAGAATTCGACGCGATTGAATCTATCGACCACGAGAACAAGTTCATCTTCTTTTTCAGGCATGCGCCCCTCTATTACCTTGTAATAATGATCGAGAAGGTTTTCGTCGCCATAAAGCTCATGGATGATGGTTCCTGGAATAGAGGCATAAGAAGATAGCATACTGCCAATGGTTCCGGCGTTTCTTGAGGCGTTTATATAAATTACCTTACCCGTGTCACCGTTTTCGGTATAAAAATGGAAATCGAGGCCTTTTCTATTTTCCAAAATGGACATCGCAGTTCCATAGGCCGGGCATTTTGGGTCTTCAACGATGGCGTTCAAATAGTTTAGATACTCCCTAGAGAAAACGTTTTGATGGGAAACATAGGAACTATAACTTGTATCGTAAACCCGGAGTTTACCATCATCTGGAAATTCGTTAAGGCTGTTGTAGTTGTCCTTGTTATTTGATCTTGAGGAATAGGTGGTTGGGGAAATTGTTATAGGAACGGAGCTGCCAACAGAGGTTTCGACGTTGTTGACGTATGTTCTAAAACCGTTTGAGGCACCTAGAACAAGGCAAACGCCGATTACTCCAATCGAGCATGCAATTGCAGTTACGATATTTCTCCCTTTCTTTAGGAAAATGTTTTGGAAGGACGTTGCAAAGGCTGACCAAATAGGCATTTTGGATTTCCCAAGCCCTTTATTTTCCTTAGGAGCTTCTCCTGTTGCTTCCAGCCTATTGGAATCGGAAGTGATTTTGCCATCTTCAACAACAATGATTCTATCCGCGTATTTTTGTGCGAGAACCTCGTTATGGGTAACGACCAAAACAAGTCTATCCTTTGATAGTTCCTTAAGGAGTTCAAGAATTGTGACTGACGATTTGCTGTCGAGAGCCCCGGTGGGTTCATCGCAAAGAATGACGGAGGGGTCGTTTATTATGGCCCTAGCTATAGCCACCCTTTGTTGTTGTCCACCAGATAATTCGCCAGGTTTTTTCTTGAGGTTTTCGTTTAACCCAACTTTTTCTAAGGCCGCTTTTGCCTTGGCTATTCTTTCTTCTCTTTTAGTCCCGTTTAAAGATAAGGGGAGGGTGACATTCTTTTCTAAAGAATATGAAGAGACAAGATTATAACTTTGGAAAACAAATCCGATATGTTTGTTCCTATAACTATCCCAGTCAGAAGGTGAAAAATCCTTAGTGGAGACCCCGTCTATCAATAAATCGCCTTCCTGGAAATGATCCAATCCCCCAATTATGTTTAATAGGGTGGTTTTTCCTGATCCAGAAGGACCCAAAATAACAACAAAACCGGTTCTTGGAAAAGAAAGGTCAACGTCTTTTAGTGCCTCAAAAGAAACCTTGCCTGTCTGGTATTCCTTTCTGATTCCCCTTAATTCTAGGAGTATATCTTTGTTTTTCTCTTGGACAGCGCTCATAAACACGGTTTAGACACTGTCTAAAGTATAGCATAGCGCGCGCTACGCGGAAGAGGTCTTTTGTTTTATTTGCGTCTGACTTTAAAAAACTCGTCTATTAATTCTTTGCTCTTGTCGGCCAAGACCCCTCGATAAATCAAAGGCGAGGGATAAACTTTGGCGGAAAAAGGATCAATTCCATTTGAAAAAGCCCCAAACTTAGGGTCGTCTGCCCCATAAACCAAAGTTGAGATTCTGCTTTGAGCAATTGCTCCTGCGCACATTGGGCAAGGTTCTAAGGTGACAATAAGCTCGCATCCTTCGAGTTGCCACCTTCCTAATTTCTTAGCAGCTTCTTCTAAAGCAAGGATTTCGGCGTGGCCAGATATTTTATTCTGACTTTCACGGACATTATGAGCGGAAGCAATAACTTCCCCGTTTAGCAAAACGACGGCGCCAACCGGAATTTCTCCTTCTAGAGAAGCTTTTTTTGCCTCTTCTAAGGCTAACTGCATGGCTTCGATCGTTTCCATATATCCATTAAAACAAAACCACCGCACAGGGGACAATGGTTTAAGGCTGCTTGGTTCCCCACCTGACCTGGTTCGTCACTATCTCCTCGCGATGGCGGAGAGATTTTACCATATAGAACCAATTGTTGTGATACCCATATTTATGACTATTAATAAGTTTTTATGAACGATTGTAAACAATCAAAAAACTTGCAATTTAAGGATTTTTATCCAATTTTTGCGGATTTTTCTATTTTATTCTTTTTATTCTTCTTGTTCAAATAAACCGCGTTTGATGTTGGCTAGCATTAGCTTCAAACGGTTTTCCTGATTAACTTGAGTTGACGAAGCGTCGAAATCCAAAGGAATGATGTTAGCGTCTGGGGCTAGGTTTTTAACAGGCCTAATCATGCCCTTTCCGACTATATGGTTCGGAAGACAACCGAAAGGCTGAACGACAACCACATTTTTAACGTCTCCCGTAACATAGGCGACCATTTCGGCCGGGATAAGCCAGCCTTCACCCATTTTAACCCCGTCGGAAATAACCTTCTTGCCTTGTTCAAGAACATATTCGAAGTCTTCATAAGGATCGAACCCACTTCCAGCCATTGCCTTCGCTTGTTTTCTTGTTGCTCTAAGGAAAGCCTTATAGGCCAAACGGAAAGCGGCAACGGTGGCTTTTCCTTGCCCGTATTTCCGATAATCGTTGATGTTGTTATAGACGCAATAGAGGCAGAATTCCCCGAAAGAGGGATAAACGACTTCGCAATCTTGAGATACGAGGAAATCGGCCAAATGATTATTGGCATATGGGCTATATTTAACATATATCTCGCCAACGATTCCGACCCTTGGCTTTCTATTCTCCCTATCCGGTTCCAATCCTTTGAAGTTATTGAGGATCATCTTGTAGTTTTTGCTCGTTTGATAAAAGGAATGGTGCCCTATTTCCGAAATGAGGGTATCCATAGAATCCCTCAAGGCTTTTTGGACCTTTTCCTTGTCGTGATATGGTTCGGCTTGGTCTTTTAGGTTCATCAACATGTCGCCATACATAATCGCATGGAGCATCATCCTTAATTCCGTAAGGGTTAAAGGAATACTAAATAGTTTTTCTAGACCAGAAAAATTGATGGATAAGACAGGAACTGTCGGAAATTCTTTTTCCAACGCCTTCCTAATTAGGGAAATGTAATTTGATGCCCTGCAGCCTCCGCCTGTTTGACTCATAATGACTGCGGTTTTGTTCAAATCGTATTTTCCGGTTTTTAGTTCGGTGATAAATTGACCGGTTGTGATAATAGCCGGATAACAAGCATCGTTTTGGACGGTTCTAAGCCCTTCGTCTTTCGCTTCTCTTCCCATAGGGGGAATAACAACTATATTAAGCCCACTTCTATTAACGATATTTATGAAAAGCTCAAAAGTAATCGGAAGCATATCGGGAGCGATAATCGTGTAATGCTCCTTACGAAATTTCTTCCAAAGGGCTTTTCTTTCCTTTTTTTCCGCTTTCTTGGGGTTCATTTTTCATCCCTTTCTTTCGCGTCTTCGACCGCAGCAACCAAGGAACGAAGGCGAATGCGGACTGCCCCAAGGTTATTGATCTCGTCAATTTTGATTTGGGTATAAAGCCTGCCGGATTCTTCCAAAATTCGCCTAACTTCATCGGATGTAATGGCATCAACGCCGCAACCGAAGCTAACGAGGTGGACGATTTCCATGTCTTTCTGGGTCTTAACGAAGTTTGCGGCATCATAAAGCCTTGCGTGATATGTCCATTGATTCAAAACATGGAGTTTTTCTCTTTCCGTGTTGTAATCAAAACAGTCCTCGGACAAAACCGCGACGCCCATTCCATCTAGAAGCTTGTCGACACCATGATTGATTTCCCTATCGACGTGATAAGGCCTTCCGACCAAGACGATCATTTCCTGATGGTTTTCTCTAGCGGTTTTAATTATCTCCGCGCCTTTGGCTTTAACGTCAGACCTATATTTTATTTCTTCTTCCAACCCGATTTTGAATGCACGGGCTACTTCTTTTTTCGAAATTCCGTGTTTCTTTAAAGCGTCATAAAGCGTTTCGATTGTCTTTTTGTCGTTATTCAAATCAACGAATGGGTCAAGGAAATTATCATCGCTCAGTCTAGTGTCGTTACGCTTTAAAAGCTCACCATAATAAGCAACGACGGGACAGTTGTAATAATTGTCGCCTCGCTTTTCGTTAATGTTATAGGATTCCGAAGGATAGAATATGAAATCGACATTCTGCTCCAATAGGTAATCGATATGGCCGTGCATTATCTTCGCAGGATAACAAGCTGTATCGCTAGGAATGGTCTTTTGACCCCTTCTATATAGGCTTCTCGTGGAGATTGGGCTTAATTCTACGGCGAATCCGAGTTCCTTGAAGAAGGCATCCCAGAGCGGAAGTTGTTCATACATGGCCAAAGTGAAAGGTAGACCTACTTTTCCCTTTGTGGCCTCTTTATCCGGATAGCGTTGTAATAAACGCTTTCTCTTATAGTGATAAATATCGAGCGAGTGGCTCGCTTTTGGCTTTCCTTCACCTTTTTCGCATTTGTTTCCTGAGATATACACCCCGCCTTGAGGGAATCTAAGTATTGTTAAATTGCAGTGCGATGTGCATTGCTGACAATTCGTATGGGCGGTCGTGTAAGTGAAGCTGTTTAGGTCTTCCAAAGATATAAGCCCGCCTTTACCGCCTTTTTCCTTAGCGTATAACGCGGCTCCAAAAGCTCCCATTAATCCGGCAATGGATGGACGGATGACTTCATGCCCGATTTCCATTTCGAAGCACCTAAGGACGGCGTTATTTAAGAACGTTCCGCCCTGGCAAACTATCCTTTCGCCAAGCTCGGTAAAGTTTCTAACCCTAATAACCTTGTATAAGGCGTTTTTAATGACGGAACGGGAAAGGCCCGCGGAAATATCTTCGATAGTAGCCCCGTCTCTTTGGGCTTCCTTAACGGAAGAATTCATAAAAACGGTACACCT
>ONFU01000046.1 GCA_900317165.1 uncultured Erysipelotrichaceae bacterium | reverse complement strand
CACAAAAAGAAGAAAAAGGTTTCTTAACAGTTTATCTGTTAAATTTATAATGCAAATAAAAAGGGGCTGAGTTGCCTCATAGGTTTCTTAACAGCCCCTTTTTTTCTTTCATCAAGAAGCAAAACTAAAGACAAATGTATTCCTATATGGAATAATTGCCTCGGAGGTAAAAAAGATGTCTTGTAAAATCAATGCTAGAAAAGTCGTCATAATCGGGAATGGAGCGGTTGGCTCCACCTTGGCCTATACTTTGATGATGGGCCATGCCGTCAATGAAATCTCGATCGTCGACGTTAACAAATCCAAAGTCGAGGGCGATGTCCTCGATATGGGCGACGGCATGAGCTTCGTCTCCCCAAAAACTATCAAAGCCGGTGATTATGATGATTGTGAAGACGCCCATATCATCGTCATTACCGCGGGCGCTGGACAAAAACCAGGCGAGACCCGTATGGATTTATTGAAGAAAAACGCGGCGATCATGAATTCGGTTTGCGATAACATCAAACCGCATTTGAATCCTGAAACGATCGTCGTCGTTGTCTCCAATCCCTGCGATGTCCTCACATATCTTGCCTATAAGAAACTCGGTTTGCCATCTAGGCAGATATTCGGCTCTGGCACCGTGCTTGATACCTCGAGGATGAAAACCGCGATTTCCGATATTCTCCATATCGATCCGCGCAACGTCCATACTTTCGTAGTCGGTGAGCATGGTGATTCCGAGGTCGCCGCTTGGAGTACCACCTCCATCGCCGGTCTATCCTTGATCGATTATTGCTCCCGCTATGGACGCTCTGAGCAATTCTCCGCCGCCAATTTGCACGCTCTTCATGATAACGTTAGGAACAAAGCCTATGAGATCATTGCCAAGAAAGGCGCGACCTTCTATGCAGTCGCTCTCGCGGTAAGCAAAATCCTCAACGTCATTCTTAATGACGAAAACCACGTCCTCACTGTTTCGACTTATATCGAAAACGAGTTCAACGGGAACCTTAAGGACGTATTCCTCTCCCTGCCTTGCGTTGTCGGCTCGCGTGGAGTTGAATACATCATCCATCCGAATTACACTTCGACCGAACAGCTTGATATCATCGCTTCAGGCAATTCCATCAAAGAGAAAATCGCTGAATGCATGAATGAATAACAAAAGACCTCCGACATTTGCTTCGGAGGTCTTTTTTTGATACATGGGTCGCTTATTTTGCGTTACCTAGATAAGCGTCGAGGAAGGCTTTTGCAATCGCGTTATGGTATTTGGAGAGCTCTTCATGACGGTAAACGGAGCCTTTTCTTTCGCCTTGTTCCCCAACTTTCTTCCCTAGGAGAATTTTATCTTCTTCAGGAACGGTTTTGCTTTCTTTTAGGTAGGCAAGACATTCTTCTTCCAACCTTTCCGCGGTGAAATAGGTTGAGGAGATGGTATTCTCGGAAATGGAGTCGTTATAAAGAACCATCGCCCCATCGATGACGTCCCCCGTCTTCTCCCCCGTGGAGGAGGGGTTAATATGGAATAAGGTAGGCACGTATCCACTATCCCAACCCGCTGGGTTATCTTCGCTATAGGCCAAACCGTATTCCGCTTTGAAGGAATTCCACATCCTATAAGCCTCAAGTTGATAGGTGTTCGCGTTTTCCGCGTTACTTGGCCCATAGGTGACCCCGTCATCGCCAACGACATAACGGATGCCAACCACGTCGCATTCAAGGACATACCCTTCTTCAAGGGTTTGGTTCTTTGTGAAATATTCCTTCAGATAATTGTCGGTGAAATAGGAGCAATCACCACATCCCGAACGGGAGAAGTAGATGGTGAACGGGGTGGATGACTTATATTTATTATTTAGTTCGTCTAAGGATATATAGAACATCCTTGGATAAGTGATTCTTGCATCCATCCAATCCGCGAAATCCCTATAGGAGGAGACCCAAGGGCTCGATTGGTCGACGGTATCATGTTGATAAACGAGCTTCCCGGAATCGAAAATCCCCAAGGTCGCCTGCAAGGCGTTAAGCTTCAAACCGTAGTTTTCCTTCCCTTCGCCCGTGACTTCGCTCATTTCGATCAAATAAACGAGAAGCCCATGACGCTTGATATAGGGGGCAAGGACATCATCATGCCATTCGCTATAGCAGGTGCAATCGATTCTTTCGCTCGCATGGGCCACCAAAACAAAGTTTTGTTTCGCGTCGACGAGACTTTTAAGCATACTCCCATCTATTTTGCTCATGTGCGAATTCCCTTCGAACTTGGCCTCCATATCGATTTTCGTGCCTAAGGTCAAAGAGACTTTCGTTAGTCCATTCCCCCCGCAAGAAGCGAATAAGGGGGTCAATAGAAACGGTAAAAAGAGGATAGATTTTTTCATAACGCCGCTATTGTAATTCGAGAAACAAAAATGGTGAAGAGAAACGATTGGTTTTCGTGCAAAAACTAGGTCGAAAAACGAGTCGAAAAAACAAATCGGTTTTCCGAAGCAAAAAACAGGTAAAAAAATGGGGGTGTTTTTCGAAGATTTTTTTTCTTGATTTTTTTCGATAAGGCCGAAGAAAAGCCAACTTTTTGAAAATGCGATTTTCCACCCCCAAAAATTATTGAAAAAAAGTGTTGCAAAAAAGGTGTTTTATCCCCATTATTTCGCCGTTGAAAAAAGGACTCTTCTTTTTCCAAGTATTCAACGCCACATCTTGTCTTCTTATTTATTAATATTTGGGAGGTCACGCCATGGAGGCAAATACGATCATCAGCTTGCAGAACGTCTGGAAGCAATTCGACGGGACAACCGTCGTCGAGGACTTCAATCTCGAAGTCAAAAAAGGGGAGTTCATAACAATCCTTGGGCCGTCTGGGTGCGGTAAGACAACCACCTTGCGTATGATCGCCGGTTTTGAGTTACCGACATCAGGCAAAATCTTGCTTAACGGCCAGGATATTTCCTTGCTCCCGCCCTATAAGAGGCCCGTTAATACGGTTTTCCAGCATTACGCCCTCTTCCCCCATCTCGACGTTTATGATAACGTCGCCTTTGGGCTTAAGCTCAAAAAGGTTCCGGTTCCAGTCATCGACAAGAAAACCGGCAAACAGGCCCTCGACAAAAACGGTAACCCCGTTTACAAGATGAAGCACCTTTCCGCGAAGGTCATCGACGAGAAGGTCACCAAAGCCCTTCAGGTCGTCGATCTCGACGAAATGGAAGACCGCGACGTCAATACTTTGTCAGGCGGTCAGCAACAACGTGTCGCGATCGCCCGCGCTATCGTCAACGAGCCAGCCGTCTTGCTCCTCGACGAACCTCTTTCCGCCCTTGACCACAAGATGCGTAAAGACATGCAGATCGAATTGAAGGACATGCATAAGAAACTTGGCATCACCTTCTTCTATGTCACCCATGACCAAGAGGAAGCCCTCACGATGTCCGACCGCATCATCGTCATGAAGGATGGCTTTATCCAGCAAATCGGCACCCCCGAAGATATCTACAACGAGCCAGTCAACGCCTTCGTCGCTGACTTCATCGGCGAATCCAATATCTATAACGGCACGATGGTTGGTAAGAAGAAGGTACGTTTCATCGGTGCTTCCTTCGATTGCGTCGATGACTTCCCAGTCAACGAGAAAGTCGATATCGTCGTTCGTCCAGAAGACTTCATCATCGGCGAAAAAGGCAAAGGGATGGTCAACGGCAAGATCGTTTCCAAGATCTTCCAAGGCGTCCATTACGGCTATGTCGTCGAAATTGGCAAATCCGAGGCCTCCTGCCGCGATACCAAATCCTATGAAGTCGGCGCGGAAGTCTCTTTGAGGGTGGACCCAGAGAACATCCAGGTCATGCGCAAAGACGTCACCGTCAACGAATATCAGGATGCCGAAATCAGTTCCGATAACGAAGTTTACCTCGGCGAAGACGCCTTCGCCTGCAATGTTGCTTCCTTGGTTCCTGGCGGAAAACTCCAGGAAGACGGAACCGTTTTGGATCCCGTTTCCAACAAAACCTATGATTTCCGTGGCGCCAAGGTTCGCGCTCTCGTCGACCTCGATAAAATCGAGCTTTCCGATGACCTCTCCAACGGCTCTTCCAACGGAACCATCATCGAGGTCGTTTGGATTGGTGACCACTATCGCTATATCGTCCGCACCGATGACGAAGAGGATTTCATCGTCAACTCCACCTATTCATGGAATGAAAACGATCTCGTCTCGGTCATCATCAAGCCAGAGGACATCGTTCTCAAATTGAAGAAGGACCTCCAGGACTATGCCGTCAATCAGTAAGAAAGGTGGCGCCTCGGTCAAGCGGTTTTTCACCTTTAAGCGTAAGTATCTGACCATTCCCTATTTCCTCTTCCTCGTCCTTTTCGTCTTGATTCCGATCCTCATCATCGTTTTCTATGCGTTCACGGACACCGCGGCGGATGGAAGTCTTATCTTCCCTTCCGGAACGGCCTTCCTTTCCTTCTTCACTTCCCCAACGAAGGTAAACGTGTTGGTGGTATCCCTTTTCTTAGGAATCCTCAACACGATCATCTGCTTGCTTATTGGCTATCCCATCGCCTATTTGCTCGCGGATAAGAAGGTCAACCAAAACTACGTCCTCGTCATGCTCTTCATCATGCCGATGTGGATCAACTTCGTCCTCCGTACCGGCGCGACCCGCGACGTCCTCAATTGGATTGGTATCCAGGGCGGTACCCATCCTTATATCGCGACCATGATCGGTTTGGTCTATAACTACCTGCCATTCACGATCCTTCCTCTTTACACCACGATGATAAAGCTCGACAAAGCCCAAATCGAGGCTACGAGGGACTTAGGCGCGAACCCCGTGCAGACGTTTTTCCTCAATATCCTCCCTCAGTCGGTCCCCGGCATCGTCTCGGCCGCTGAGATGGTCTTTATGCCAACAATGTCCTCTTATGTCATCTCCGATACCCTTTCGGAAGGCAAATTGA
Organism: uncultured Erysipelotrichaceae bacterium; assembly: GCA_900317165.1. Taxonomy (GTDB): domain Bacteria; phylum Bacillota_I; class Bacilli_A; order RFN20; family CAG-826; genus Alloenteromonas. Next base: position 3,940 of record ONFU01000046.1, on the reverse strand, counting down.
CCTTGTTCGGCAACATCATCTACCTCCACTTCAGCCAGTCGATGTGGAACCAAGGGTCCTTTATGGCCCTCATCATGCTCGTCATGATCTTCATCACAATGTTCGCGACCCGTCGTTTCCATAACGATGGCGCGCCGCAGAGAGGAGCAGGACTATGGTAAGAGAAGCTTCTTCCTCCCTTTTCACCGAGAACGCGAAAAAGGAGAGGCGTAACCGCATCATCCATAAGGTCGTCGGCCAATCCGTCATTTGGCTCGTCCTCATCCTTATGTATGTGCCAATCCTCGTTCTTATCGCTTCATCCTTCACCAATACCGAGATCATCGGTAGTTGGGGAGCCCCTTCTGGAGAGCTTTACGTCAAGCTCTTCAATGACCCTGAAATCCTTACCGCGCTTGGCAACACCATCATCATCGCGGTCGTCTCCGCGATCATCGCGACGATTCTAGGAACCTGCGGCGCGATCGGCGTCTTCTATTCCAAGAAGAAATGGACCCGCGAAGTCGTGGAAAACGTCACCCAGATCCCGGTCGTCAACGCCGAAATCGTCATCGCCCTTTCCCTCGTTGTCATGTTTGTCTTCGTCGGAACCTATATCTTCGGTGGAGCCAACCTCTTCAGCTTCTGGACCCTTCTTGTCGGCCACATCATCCTCGCTTTGCCTTTCGTCTACCTTTCCGTTAAGCCAAAGCTCATCCAAATGGATCCGGCCCTCTATGAAGCCGCGCTTGACCTAGGCTGCACCCAGCATCAAGCGCTATGGAAAGCCACGATGCCCGAGATCATGCCTGGCGTCGCTAGCGGATTCCTCCTCTCCATCACCTTGTCTCTTGATGACTTCATCGTCACGGCCTTCACCCGTGGCGCGGGGCTCCTCTCCGGAGATAAGACCATCGATACGCTTTCGACCCTCGTCCAAGCGAAAATCAAGAAGGGCCCGATTCCTCCGGCAATGCGCGCCCTCACGACCATCATCTTCGCCGTCGTCTTGCTGATTGTCATTGGCATCACCATCCATCGCAACCTCGCGGCCAAGAAGATCCGTGCCCGGAGAGGAAGGAGTGTTGAAAAATGAAAAACGCACGCATGTCCCGCTCGCTTTCCCTTCTTTTCCTTTCGGTAATCGCCTCAGCTAGCCTCGCTTCCTGCTCCTCTTCAAACCAAGGGGATATCGTCCTTCACGTCCTTAATGCGGAAGACTATATCAACTCGGGAAGTGACGCCGAACCCTTCGCTTTCGACGATGGCGAAAACGAATACGAATTCCAAGACGTCCTCTCTGGCTTTGAGGAATATATGCTCGCGACCACCGGCAAAAAGGTCTCCGTCGTCTACGATACCTACGATACCAACGAGACGATGTATTCCTCCTTGCAAACCGGCAGGACCTCCTATGACCTCATCTGCGCTTCCGACTATATGTGCCAGAAGATGATGAGGGAAGGGATGCTCCAAAAGATCGATATCGAGACCGAGGTCCCAAATTACGCGGCCTATTGCCCATCCTACATCCATAACGTCATGTCCTCAATCGTCTCCGAGGATAAGAACTTCCATGATTATTGCGTCGACTATATGTGGGGAACGCTCGGCATCCTCTATAACCCTTCGAAGGTTGCTTCCGATAAGGGACTAGAGGAAGATGAAGTCAAATTCGCGATGAAATCCTGGGACGCCCTATGGGATCCTAAATTCAAAAACGAGATGTCCGTCAAGGATTCGATGCGCGATACCTACGCGATCGGCTTAATGAAGACCTATGACGAGCAAATCCGCGCCCTCCTAAACGAATCCGGTTGCTTCGATGAGAGCTTCAACCTCATCCCCGGCAAATACGAGGAAGCCATGGAAGGCTATAACAAAACCTTCACCAACGATTATTTTAACCGTTCCGATTCGGAGACGGTCGATAAGGTCAAAAAGACCCTTCTTGAGCTTAAGGAAAACGTCTTCGGCTTCGAAGTCGACTCCGGCAAAGAAGACATGGTCAAAGGCCTTGTTGGCATGAACCTCGCTTGGAGCGGGGACGCCGTCTTCTCCATGGATACCGCGGAAGAAGAAAGGGGCATCGACCTCTATTATTCCATCCCGGAAACCGGCGGAAACATCTGGTTCGATACCTGGGTCATGCCTAAGGAATGCAAAGGGGAGAACCGCGAATTCGCGCTCAAATTCCTCGATTTCCTTTGCGACCCAACAGTCGCCGCCTCCAACATGAATTACATCGGTTACACCTCCGCGATCTCCGGCGAATCGATCCTCGACCTCGTCAGGGAATGGTATGACCCACGTCTTGGAATGCTCTATCAATATGATGATGAAGCAGGCGATTACGTCTATGACGAAAACGATGAATACGTCCCCGCGGAAGGCTTTGAAAACGGCGACTTCCGTTCCCCTGATGGCATCACCACTTGGGACGCTATCGCCGAAGAAGAAGGCTGGGTCACCGTTGACCTCACCTATATGTTCGAAGGCACCCTCGATGACGAATACCTCGATGAATACCGTGATGAATTAGGCGAATTAGGCGACACGCCCTCCACGAATCCCTATCTCTTCTATACCGCGGACCTTGAGGAAATCACGATCGGAGGGAAAACAACTCTAGCAGGAAGGCAATTCTTCGCCCAATATCCTTCCCAAGAGCTCTTGCCTAAACTTGGCGTTATGGCCGATTACGGGGCCAACAACAAATTCGTCCTCGCCATGTGGGAAGACGTGAAGAGCAACAACCTCCCAATCGCCGGGGTCATCATCTTCGCGATCATCCTCGGCGCGGGCGCGGTTCTAATCGCCCTTGGCCTCATCGCCAAATTCAGGACCCGCAAGATCAAAATCGCTAGACGCAAAGCCGTCGCCGCGGCTAGAAGCGGGAAATAAAACCAACAACGTTCATTCGCAAGGATGGACGTTTTTTCTTTGCCATTTTTCGCCTTAAGTTATAATGTCCCCGAAAGGGGATAGTTATGATTTTGGATGGGGCTAAACAAAGATTCGGCTTCGGATGCATGAGGCTTCCGATGAAGGGTGACCACGTTGACTTGAAGGAATTCTCCAAAATGGTCGATAAATTCATTGAGTCGGGCTTCAATTATTTCGATACGGCCCATGGCTATATCAGGGGCGAATCGGAGAAAGCCATCAAGAAATGCCTGACCAGCCGTTATCCGCGTTCCGCTTACCTTCTAACCGATAAACTTACCGAGCCTTATTTCAAAAAGCAGGAGGACATCATTCCCTTCATAAAAAGCCAATTAGAGGCTACTGGGGTCGATTATTTTGATTATTACCTCATGCATGCGCAAAATTCCCGCAATTACGAGCACTTCAAAAAATGCCATGCCTATGAGACTGCTTTTGAACTAAAAAAGCAGGGCCTCATTTGCCACGTTGGCATCTCTTTCCACGATACCGCGGAGGTCTTGGAGCAGATTCTCAGCGATTATCCTGAGATAGAAGTGGTGCAGATCCAATTCAATTACCTCGATTACGAGTCACCAAGCGTCCAAAGCCATAAACTCTACGACATCTGCAAAAAACACAATAAGCCGATCATCGTCATGGAACCCGTCAAAGGCGGGAGTCTTGTTAATCTTCCTGACGCCGGGAAGAAGGTTTTCGATAACCTTGGAGGAGGCTCCTATGCAAGCTACGCCCTCCGCTTCGCCTTGCATTTCCCTCAGATCGCGATGGTCCTTTCGGGTATGAGCGATCTTCCCCAAATGGAGGATAACGTCATCTCCACCAAAGACGCGGAGCCCCTAACTGACGATGAGATGATCGCAATTGGTGAGGTACGTGACATCATTAATGGCATTTCGGCGATCCCCTGCACCAAATGCCGTTATTGCGTTGAACAAAACCATTGCCCCGCGAATATCCCTATCCCGGAGATCTTCTCTTTATACAATACGAAACGGGCCTTCAACGATTGGAA
>ONFU01000039.1 GCA_900317165.1 uncultured Erysipelotrichaceae bacterium | reverse complement strand
AGTCCCGCGAACGTTCCGCATACCGCATAGGCGATGAATTTATATTTGGCAACGTCGATTCCTGATAGACGGGTCGCTTCTTCGTTGCTTCCGATTGAAAGGATATAACGTCCGACCTTGGTCTTATGGATGACTAGGATTGAGATGGCGGCGAAAACAACAAGCCAGATTATCCCGATTGGGAAGCCGTTAAGATTGGAGAAGGCCATGTTGAACCAGGTATTGGTGGGAAAGATGATATTGGGGATCGAGACGATGATCGCGCTTAATCCGCGGATTGCCATGGAGACTCCTAAAGTCGCGATGAAGGAAGGGATCTTCAATTTAGCGACCAAAAAACCATTGAGGCATCCTATCAATAAACCGATGACGATCATAATGGGGATGACCAAGAATAAGGGCATGCCAAGTTGATGGAACCTTCCGGCAAGAAGGGCCGAAGCGATCATCGCGGCCCCGATCGAAAGATCGACTCCTCCTGTAGCGATGACAAAGCATACGCCTAAAGCCAAGATCGCATAGGGAACATATGATTGGATCATCGATAAGACGTTGAAACGGTCGATGAAATTCGGATTGATGATGGCGAAAAGGAGGAAGAGGACGGCCAAAACCGTGAAGATCACGATATTCTGTCTAAGCATTCTTATTAAGCGATCGCTTCTTTTCATTGTTTGGCCCTCCTTAATGCATATTCCATAATCTTTTCTTGACTCGCTTCCCCTATATCGAGGATTTTGACGAGGCTTCCTTCGCTCATGACCCCGACTCTATCGGCGAGGGAGAGGATTTCCTCAAGCTCGGAAGAAATCAAGATGATGGATTTCCCCTTCTTCGCGAGTTCCTTGATTTTGAGGTAGATCTCCTGTTTAGCGAGGATATCGATGCCCTTGGTCGGTTCATCGAAGATAAAGATGTCCGCGTCCTTCATGAGCCATCTAGCGAGGATGCATTTTTGCTGATTCCCGCCTGATAGATTTCTTATCGGATCGTTGATGGAGGAATATTTAATCGATAATTCCTCTTGGTATTTATTGGCCTTCCCAATTGCTTTCTTATCGTCGATTAGAAAGAATCTGGTGTTGTCGTTTAAGGAGGAGATGGTCTCATTCGCATAGATTGAATGCTCAAGCATCAAGCCGAATTGCTTACGGTCTTCCGAAAGATAGCATAGGCCATGGGCAATCGCGTCGGTTGGTTTTTTGATGATGGTTTTCTTTCCCTTTATCTCAATATCGAGGACCTTGGTCTTATCCGCCCCGAAAAGGGCTTTGGCGAGTTCGGTCCTGCCACTTCCCATAAGTCCTGCCAAACCAAATATCTCGCCTTTCCTTAACGAAAAGGCAATATCGTGGAGGAAATTGGTTTCGACCGCGTTGACCTTCAAGGCGATAGGCGCATCTTCAAGGGCTTGCTCTTTCTCTTGGCTTAAGGAATCGATTTCCCTACCGACCATCATCTTGATAATGAGGTCACGGGTCGCTTCTTTTTTATCGAGGGTCCCGATCATAACCCCGTCGCGAAGAACGGAGATTTTATCGGAAAGGGCGAGTACCTCATCCATCTTATGGGAGATATAGACGATCGCGACGCCTTTCTCCTTGACCTTCTCAATCATTTTGAAAAGGTCGTTAACCTCTTTGAAGGAAAGGGCGGTCGTCGGTTCATCCAAAACCAAAACCGAGACGTTTTGGGAGATATTCTTGAGGATCTCCACCATTTGCATCTTGGCGACACTTAATTCCTTGACGGGGGAAGAAGGGGAGATATCGATCCCATATTCATCGAAGAGTTCCTGCGTCTTCCTGATCATCGCCGCATCATCGATGAAGGGACCTTTTTTGATTTCCCTGCCGATGAAGATGTTTTGGGCGACGGTCAAGTCGTTCATGAGGTAGAGTTCCTGATAAACCATCCTTATCCCTAGTTTTTGGGCGTCCGCGACGGTTTTGAATTCGACTTTCTCATCATTAAGGAAAATCTCGCCTTCGTCTTTTTGGTAGACCCCGCAGAGGATTTTCGTTAACGTCGATTTCCCAGCCCCATTCTCGCCGACCAAAGCGTGGACTTCGCCCTCTGATAAGCTTAAGGAAACGTCATTTAGGACCACGTTTTGATGGAAGCTTTTGCGGATATGTTCTAATCTAACGACTTCTTTGCTCATGTTTGGATAAGGCTTTGAATAACTATAGACGCGCATAGGAAGGATAGGCAACCGAAAAAACCATATTACCCCTTCATCATAAAACCATATGTTATTCAATTGTTTAGGGTTTGTATCTAGCGAAACGGATGAACATGAAGATAGGCACGAGGCTCATCAAAATCCCGATTGCTAGAGGGGAGTAGGCGCTGACCAAGTCTAGATTAGGCAGACTCGTGTAGGCCTTAAGAATCCTAACGACGAATTCTTCGATCATAACGGCATCCGCCAAAGCGGAGACGAAGGTAATTTCCCTAATGCCTTTGACGATTAGATCGCTTCTATCGAGGGCTCCCTTCAAGTTGATGAGCGATAAGACGAACATCACCAATATAAAAGCGATGAAAACGATCGCAACCCACCCCTCGAACCTGTTCTGATTGGTGATATCTATCCCCCCGATTTTGAAAACGGAGAAAAGGAGAAAGGTAATCACGAATAAGGAGGTGAGGATAGCCATCGCCAAATATCCTTTCCTCTTGCTGGCCCTGCTTTGATGCATGTTCTTAACAAAGAAGACCTTGCAGATAAAGATAAGCAGGGTCGGGATGGAGGCGATAATCAAAACCAAGGATGTAGCCAAAATGGCGATGGTCAGCTTATAGGAAAAACTTATGAGGGAGACTATGGCCCCAAATATGGCAATCCTTTTTGGCGTTAAAACCTTCCCCATAACAAAATCTATTCTACATACCTAAGAAAAAAAAGAGGTAGAGACGGCGTCATTGGAGCACGATGCGGGAATCGAACCCGTATAACCAGCTTGGGAAGCTGGTGTTCTACCACTGAACTAATCGTGCAAGTAACGGCTTTGATGATTTAGTCCTTAGCCGCTTTTTTGTCTAGTTTCGCTTCATAAGCGAGCCTAGAGAAGAAGAAGCCCAAGGAACTCCTTGGGATATGATCATAGACATGGTGGGTGCTACAGGGATCGAACCTGTGACCTCCTGTACGTCAAACAGGTGCTCTCCCAGCTGAGCTAAGGCGGCGCGGAAAATAATATAAACTCCTCCACCTTTCTTCACAAGGAAAAAGACGCTTTGGTCGCGAAGATTCTCTTTTCTATCAAAAAACGCAGAGATAGATGCCGGTCGCCATGAGGATGGAAGCCGTCAAAACGACGAGGTGCCAGATGAAATGGGCGACTTTCTTTTTCTTAAGCGCGGCAAAAGGAATCATCCCGACCGTATAAACGATGCCACCTCCTAAGATCCAGAACAAAAGAGGCAAGTTATCTTGCGCCCAGAAAGGCAAGAACATGAGTCCGCTCCAGCCGATCACGAAATACAACGTGAAATGGAGCCAGCGGATTCTCCCGGGCCCAAACACCCCCACAAAGGTGATGCCTAGGGCAATAAGAGACCACTGTATGGCAAAGAAAGATAACCCGGCGGCTAACCCCCAGATATGCTCCACCATATAAATAAGGTATAAAGGCGCGAACGTTCCTCCGATTTGGAGATAAATGGACGAATAGTCAAAACGCCTAAAGATCGCCTTCACTTTGCTGCCCCCGCGGAAGGAGTGATATAGGCAAGAGAAAAGCATCTGCAAGAAGAAGCATGACCCATAGACGATGGCCGCGGTTAAGGAAAGGGCGTTATGGGCCTTAAGAATCATGAGGACGAGGAAAGCGATGGCAACGAGGGCCCCTACCCCATGGGACACCGAATTCCCGATTTCTTCTAGGAGGGCTCTTCGAGGCGGTTCGTTCTTCCTCCGATTCTCTTTTTTCTTCTCCAGCGAGGCGATCTTCTTCTCGGCCTTTAGGGGGTCTGAAACCATTGCCTTTTGGACGCGATATTCATCGTGCAAGTCCTCTAAAGCAAAGCGATTTTGCGTCTTCATTTGGCTACGGGATTCACGGTATTCCCGCCGCAACTCCCTCTTTTTCTGCCGCAAATCGCGGATTTTTTTGTCTCTTTCCTGGGTTTCCATCATCAATCTGGTTTTTGAAACCAGATGTATTATATTCTCTCCTTCCTTAAGCGCAAGAAAAATGCCCCGCTTACTAGGCGAGGCACTTTCGAATTCTCTTATTTCGCTTTGCTAAGTTTCTTCTTGAGGAAGAGGATTAAGGCCGCGATTTCATGGATAAGAAGCGGCGAAATGGAGAGGGCGAACACCCAGATCCAATCGACGCCCTGGGGAGGCACGATCTTGAAGACGGTGTTCACGCCCGGGGTGAAGATCACGAAGAACTGGAGGGCAAAGCCAAGGATGAAGGAAATCCAGAGCAAGAGGTTCTTGTCCTTGAAGACGCAGACGAAGCTCTTCTTGAGGTTCACCATGCCGAGCATATGGAAGAGCTCGGAGAAGGAGAGGACGCAGAAGGCCATCGCTTGCGAGGTCTCAAGGGCCGCTTGGTCGGCGGCGAAGTAATCGATGATCGCCTGGATGGAAATCGCTTGACCAGCAAGAGCTTGAATTGGGTTGACGAGGAAGGCGATGAGGGTCGCTAGGCCAATCCAAATGCCATAGCCGAACGTAACGGCATAGCCGCCATGAGAGAAGAGGGACTCTTTCGCATCACGCGGCTTCTCGTTCATGATGTCCTCTGGTTTCTTATCGGCCCCAAGCGCGACCGCGGGAAGCGAGTCGGTGATGAGGTTCACCCAAAGGAGGTGGATCGCGATAAGGGACGAGGGGAAGCCAAAGCACGCGGCGACGAACATCGAAACGACTTCGCCGATATTGGAGGAAAGCAAGAAGAGGATGGTTTTCTTAATGTTGGCGTAGATACCCCTGCCCTCCTCGACGGCTTTTTCGATGGAGGCGAAGTTATCGTCGGCGAGGACCATGTCGGCCGCGCCTTTGGCGACGTCGGTGCCGGTGATGCCCATGGCGATGCCGATATCGGCAGCTTTAAGGGAGGGCGCGTCATTAACGCCATCGCCGGTCATGACCTGCTCTTCGCTTTTAGCGATGCCAAGTTCCCTAGCAATCGCAAAGGCGGTGTCCTTATGGTCGCCGGTGATCATGATGGTCGTGATGCCCGCTTTCTTAAGGGTCACGACCGCGGGTTTGGCCGCTTCGCGCGGCGGGTCAACCATGCCGGTCAAGCCGATGAAGATGAGGTTCTCTTCTTCGGGCTTGTCTTTATAGTCGTAGGACAAAGCGAGGACGCGAAGGGCATCCGAGGACATTTCGCTAGAAGCGGCCATGATGGCTTTCTTATCTTCTTCAGTGATTTTGCGGACCTTGCCACCCACGAGGATGCGGTCGCTGCGCTTTAAGATCTGGTCCATCGCTCCTTTGGTGAAGACAAGGGTTTTGCCCTTCTCGCTATGGGCGGTCGGCATCATCTTGCGGACCGAGTCAAAGGGAAGCTCGTCGACGCGTGGATATTCTTTTTCTAGCTCGCTCTTAGGCATGCCTAAGCTTTGGGCGAGTTCAATAAGGGCGATTTCCGTGGGGTCGCCATAGACGCCGCCTTCGATTTTGGCATCGCTGCAAAGGGCCATGCCGCGGGCAAGGAGCTCGAGTTTCTCTTTGTCAAATTCTTCTTTGCGGTAGGTCTTGCCATCGTAGTAGCAACGGAATCATTTGGCTTAAGGGACAAAGATCATATCTTCGAAGACCTTTTTAATGCCATTCTTCAGACTACGGTTTCATTTGATTCCCAGGGCTTTTACGGGGACGTCATTGAATGGTCGATATCCGCCGATTATTCCTATGATGCGGTCATTTCTTCTTGCCCTACCGCATACGTCGAAGAGAACTTCCCGGAAGAGAAAAGCAAATACCTTAAACGCCCCACTTATGAAGAGCGAGTAAGGTACGCGCATTCATGCTCTTTCGGATCCATCCGCATTTCCGATGTCTTCTTCGAATTGCGGCCAGAGAACATCTGGGGATATGCCGACGAACAATTAGGTCTTGAGTGAGGTATTTATGGCAAAACGTAAACTGCATTTAATCGACGGTGAGGGATTGGGAAAGCGTCTTAAAGAAGCTCGCGACCTTCTTCGTCTTTCCATGAGGGAAATACAGGAAGCGACGGATGTGCCGATCGCATCCATTTCAGGCTACGAAAAGGGAAATCCGCCCACGATGGCCAACTTCTCCATCCTCGCAGGCTTCTACATCGAAGAGATTGAGGAGCGGCGATTGGCCTCCTATTTCTCCTTCGAATACTTCATGACGGGCAAACTGCCTTTCGATACCCCACAGTATTTTTATATATCTCGGTCGGAACTCGCCGCGATCTCCACCGCTGGCCTTATTTATTCCGGGGTAGTCCATACGCCGAAGATTAGAAAAACGAGGTCCGGCGAATACCTTGGGTTTGAAACGGATTACGGTGAAGCTTTGGAAAGACTTGCTCAAGCGGTTGCGTCCGATATGTCTTCGTTTGCTGTCGGCATGGATGTCAATAAGCATGGCTGGGGCGAATCTGCCCTACAAGATGCGACGGTGGCTTTGGATATGGCTGGACTTTATAGCGATAGGATCCGCATTGACTTAAGAAATGGCGTTTCCTGCAAAAGGATGATCGAAGTCCTTCCCGATAAATATAACGAATCGAACTTCCCGGTCGTCCAGGTCAATCGATATTTCAAGACACCGTCATTCCAGGAAAGAGCAAAGGCCGCATCCACCTGCCAATACGGCGTCATCCGCGCCACCGAGCCAATTATCATCAGTGAAGACGACATGCTACCCTCTTACTCTCACGGCTTCCGCTGATAGAAATATTGACCTAAGTCAACAGAAGAGTATTTTGAAAAAAGAAACACGATAGTGATCGTGCCTCCATCGTTCTTTGAAACCCGCAAAAACTCCTCAGAAAAAAATGCCGAATTTTTGTAACCCAAATGTAACCCACAAAAATGAAAAACCCTCGATGGCATCGAGGGAATTAAGGCAACTGGAGCACGATGCGGGTACAAGGTCAAACCAAAATATGCGCTCAACGGTAAATTAGTTCCAGGATATCGCGAGGCGCTTGCCGCTTCTTGCGCAGTCTGTCAGATAGAGGTTGATGAGCGTCTGATACGGTATGCCGGTATCCTTCGCCTGCGCCTTGAAATAGGCGATTGCGTCCTCGGAGAGTTTAATCGTCACCTGCTTCTTGAGTTGCTTGGCATAGGGGTTCTTCTTCCCTTTGCTGAAATCGTATTCTTCCCTCATGTTCCTTTCCTCACCTTCTGTAATGACTCGCTTCGTTCCTTGTGGCTTTTCTGGCCGAGATGATCCGAATGACGCCCTCGTTGTCCCTATAGCAATGGCAGACGACAAGGATTCTCGCGTTGGCGCTGAAGCCAAGTATGACGAAGCGGTCCTCGGTCTCGGAATTGTCCGGGTCCGAGATGACCAAAGCGGCATCGTCATAGAATACCGTCTTGGCCTCCTCGAAGCTCACGCCATGCTTGCTCAGATTGGACTTGGCCTTCCTTTCATCCCACTCGAAACGTAAATCTTTCATACTTATATTATAATTATAATCAACTCTTTTTCAAGACTGACTGGTGCAGCAATTAGTGACATTTGCTAACGATTAAAAAACGCTTCCGTATCATGCAATCAGAACTTCCGAGGCCATGAACAATGACGTCTGAAGATTTTCAGCTACCATAAAAACGCGAAATATAAGTGGGCGATTCGTGGGCCAGGTTTTTTAAAAGTCCGATGGCACCGCCATTCTTTTTCGTTTGGTTCGCGATGCGGGATTGGAATAGTAATTATAATCGGCCCTTTTACTATAGTTATATGCTACAAAGGCCTTTTATATGCTATTGCAAGTGATTGATTTTCCATTTATTATTGGCCCATAATCACAAAAAATAGATAGAAAGGGCCGAATATAATATGATTGGAAGAGAAGAAGAAATCGCTAAACTCGAGCACGCCTATCGAAGCAAATACGCAGAATTCGTTGGCGTATACGGGCGCAGGCGTGTAGGAAAGACATTTTTGATCACCAACGTATTCAAGGACCGATTCATCTTTCAGCACGCTGGCCTTTCTCCACTAGAAGAAGAGGACGAAAAAGAAGGCGAGTCGGCTCCAGACGAGGCCAAAAAGCATGAGAGTTCCATGAAAAGACAGTTGACTCATTTTCACGAAAGCCTCGTTCGCTATGGCGAATCGGACGGCCAAGCTCCCAGAAGTTGGGGCGAAGCTTTTCTCCGCTTGGATTTCCTTATTGAAAGAAAGGCGGGAAAATCCAAACAAAAAGTTGTTGTATTCTTGGACGAGATACCTTGGATGGACACTCCAAAATCAGGTTTCATGTCTGCCCTTGAAGGCTTTTGGAATAGTTGGGCATGCTCGCGAAACAACCTCCTTTTCATCGTTTCCGGATCCTCCACGTCTTGGATGACGAACAAGCTCATCAATAACCATGGTGGCCTTTATGGAAGACTGACGAGAGAAATCCGCCTCAGCCCCCTTACGCTCGGGGAATGTCGCGATCTCTTCCGCGAAAACAACGTGGTTATTTCCGATTACGACGTCGCGCAGGCCTACATGATTTTCGGGGGGATCCCCTTTTATCTTAAGGGAATGAGGGCAGGGCAAAGCCTCGCCCAATACGTCGATCAGTGCTTTTTCTCCCCCAAAGCAACGCTGAAGCGAGAATTCAAACGGCTCTTCGGCTCCGTGTTCGCCAATCCAGACGCCATGATGGCCATCGTGCGGGCCCTTTCTCAAAAGCGAATCGGACTGACCCGAAAGGAAATTGAGTCGATAACCGGCCTTCAAAAAGGAGGGCGTTTGGGGGAATACCTGCAAAGCCTATGCGATAGCGATTTCGTCGTAGAGTATCGCCCTTTTGGCGTATGCGGTAAGGAATTCCATTACCGTCTCAGCGACCCCTTCTGCTGGTTCTATCTGCGCTTCGTCGACGGGCAGGAATCGCTCAACGCCGATTTCTGGATGAAGAACCTCGACAATCCGCGCGTCGTCTCCTGGCGGGGCCTCGCGTTTGAAAACCTATGCTTCCTCCACGTGCCCCAAATCAAGCGCGCCCTGGGAATCTCTGGCGTCAGAAGCGAGGAAAGCGCCTATACCAAACGTGGCAGCGATGAATCCGAGGGCGCCCAGATCGACTTATTGATCGTCCGCGCCGATCATGTAGCCGACCTTTGCGAGGCTAAGTTCGTCTCTGACGAGTATCGGCTCGATTCGCAGGAGGAAAGGAAACTGACCAGACGCGAAATAGCCGTGTCGGAACTTCTTCCAAAGAAATGCGTGGTCCACAAGGTCCTCATCACCACTTTTGGCATCGCCAAGCACGAATATATGTGGTCCTACCAAAACGTGGTTACCCTAAAGGATTTGATGGCATGATTCATCTATAGAAGAAATGTCAAATTTCGTAGGCTAAGTGTAAGGCAAGAAAACGAAAACACACGATGATATCGAGTGTTTTTACGCTTTGGATCACGATGCGGGCTGTGGTTCAAAAATCAAGAAATCCGACTCGCCATTCATACCACCCTGAAAATTAAAAAAAGGAGTGCGGTTTATCCCATCAAGCTCGGGTCAAGAAGGAAATCGAATACTGAACAAAACAGGATTCCCGTTTTAATTGTTCCAGAGAATGAACTCTTTTGATTTCCATAGTCGATACTTTTGTGTATTTACACGTAACTTTCGACTACATGACACTCTTTTGCTTTGCAAATAGAAATAGGCGCCTCCAAAAAA
>ONFU01000113.1 GCA_900317165.1 uncultured Erysipelotrichaceae bacterium | reverse complement strand
ACGATTTGGATGACAGCACGCGGTTCTTTTGCTTCGAAAATAGCAAGCGAAAGCTTATATTCGCCTACGCTGTCCAAAAATAGTTTTTCCATTATTTTGCTCCTAGGTTCGTTTCAATTATAAAACAATTCGCCTTGGGCATATAGAAGACAAATCAAGGGAAATTACGCGGTTTGTGATAAAACTCCTATCGTTTATTCTTTACCAAGGAGAAATCGTATGATGTGCAGCCAAGCTCATATACACTCCCATCTTCGTCAAAGGAGACCGCTCCTCCCATGCTTTCGAAGCTCAGGGTCGAATGTTTGGTATTAAAATATTTGTATTCGAGGCAGGCTAGGGATTCGGGCATTGGCGAATCTCCTTCAACAAGATCGTCGGTGAATGTGACAGTGTCCCATAGGAATGAGAAAATAATGTTTTGATCATATTGGATGGAATATTTTTGGTGAGAAGTGAATTCTTCTCCGTCCAGAGACCAACGACTTAATGAATATGTCGCCGATATCGCCTGAGGCTTTTGCTCGGAGGAGCTAATCGAATCGGTCGTCTCTATAGACGTATCATCGGAAGAGGCTGTGTTTGACGGGGCTGGGGTCGCGGTACAGGACGCCAATAAAGGTAACAGCAATAAAACGGTTTTTCTCATGCGTTTTCCTCCAAATAAAGCGTGGCAAAGGTTTGAGAATCTGCTCTTGAATAAGAGCTGCTAAGGTTTCCGTATGAAGTCAAATCGTACCAACGTTCGTTAGCGGAACGACCATCGTAAACGCTAAGGAAAGGGATGCTTGCATAAGAAAGGATCGATATTCTAGGATTAATTTGTATCCATACTTCGGCTTCATAAAGCCTATATCCTGTAACCATCATACCATGCCCTTTATATTTAACATCTTTTCTTGTTCTGAACTGCAGAGGGTGACCGGAGTCAATTTCATCCATAATCTGGGTTATCGAAAAAGACGATTGTCCTTGGAACGTTCCTTGATATCCATAGTCTGATGCTGTTTCTTCAAAAGCGTAGGATGTCTTATAGTCATCCATTCCTCCGGTTATGTAACCAACTTCAATGGCATGCGACCTTACACTGGCCGTAATCGTATGTATCGAGCGTGGATCAGAAATAGGAATGTAGGATTGCGTTTGTGAGGCAGCTTGAGCCATTAAGGATGGCTCATCAACGGAAGGCGAAATCGCTGTAAACGAAGAATAGTTCGGTAGCAAACTGTAATTTGCATATCGAGAATAATATTGCAAGGCATTGGAGATGGAAACAATTCCGCAATTGCCCTCTCCATACCAACCGTCGTCCATATATGTTTTATAAATCGATTCGGGGTATTGGCGGTAACCTCCGCTATTCATCCCCGAATTTAGGCCATACAGTTTTCCGCTAGCAGTCATTTGCCAATCATATCCACTATATTTGGTCGATAGAATTGTTAATATGTCTTCATATTCGATGAAATCTGGATATTGAGCGGCAATCGAACCAGGATCAAAAATAAGATGGTCGTTGTCTCCGAGTTTTTCTTGTTCGATTGAATAAACGCTTCCGTTTTCGTCCATTAAAGCCATTTTGGAGTAGAACAAATGGCTTTCGTTGCTTCTTATTGAAGGAATGTCGCCATAATCTTTCCAAAAGACTATATCTTGGTTTTGATTAAGAACTAAATAGCCATTTTCGCCCACAAGGTCATAGTAATAATATCTTTCGCCGTCTTTTCCGTTAGCTATGCTAGAAAACTCCAGGCTAGATTCTTCGAAGTTGGCAATCCCTTTCTTGTTCATGGCATTTACTATAAGGGAAATCTCCGTCGAATTTAGAAAGGAATTAATTGGAAAACCTCCATATTCCAATAGTAACATCGGCAGTAAAAATAGATTATTCATACCACGATGATAAAACATGTATAATCTGCGTCAACTGTTTTTTGGTAGTTCTTGATGAGTTGTTTGACAAAGAAAATGTCAAAACGCTTTTCGGTTTGTTCAAACTTTATTCTTTGGGTTCAACAAACTTCCTAGCGAATTCCTTAGCCAAAGGAATTCTGGCCTCGATTTTAAGCATATGGGCATAGAAATAATCGTTTTTGACCTCTATCCCTTTGCTTATAAGAATCTTACGTAAACTCCTGACAGTCCTTCTTGACCAATTGGAGGTAGTGAATAGCACGGCCTTCTCAACATGTTTATGATCAAGGTTTTTCGCATATTCCCTTAATTCCTTATCCATAACGTTCGCATAAGGGGCTCCGCCAAGAAACAAAAGGTCGACCTCTTCGTTTAAAACGGGTTCATCACTGACGGAGATGGCTTTGACGCCAAGTTCTTCTCCCATAGCTTCCGCGATATCTTTGGTGTGACCTAATTTCGATAAATACCTTATGGCGATTTTCATGGTTTTTCCTCAATCCTTCTTAACAACATTATCTTATAGAGTCTCACAACCCTTTCCAAATCATATGCATAAAGAAAACCACCCTTTCGGATGGTTTATGAGTTCTTTAGGGAATTACATCAATTTCCTGAACATCGCGACGACTTGCTCATGGGTAGCTTCGCGTGGGTTGCCAGGATAGCAAGCATCCTTTAGGGCATCGTTTGCCAAAGCGTTGACGTCCTCTTCCTTGATTTCCTCGCATTTGGTTGGGATGCCGACATCGATGGAAAGTTGTTTGACCGCATTAATCGCGGCATCGCGGTATTCCTCTTGGCTCATCTCGTCGACGCCTTTTACCCCAAAGACGCGGGCGATTTCGCGGTATTTCTCACCGGTATAATCCCTATTGAATTCCATGGAGATCGGGAGGAGCATCGCGCAGGCTTTGCCATGAGGCACATCGTAATAGGCGCTTAAGGTATGGGCCATCGCGTGATCAATGCCCAAGCCGACGTTGGAGAATCCCATGCCGGCGATATATTGGGCAAGAGCCATATTCTCGCCGCCTTTTTCGTTTCCGGCGACGGAATCGCGGAGGTTCTTGGCGATCAATTCAATGGCTTTGATATGGAACATGTCGCTCATTTCCCAAGCCGCTCTAGTGGTATATCCTTCAATCGCGTGGGTTAAGGCATCCATGCCAGTGAAGGCCTTCAAGGACTTCGGCATGCTCGCCATCATATCGGGATCGACGGCTGCGATGATCGGCATATCATGAACGTCGACGCAGACGAATTTCCTCTTCTTCTCTACATCGGTGATGACGTAATTGATGGTGACTTCCGCCGCGGTTCCGGCAGTGGTTGGAATCGCGATTATCGGTAAGCATGGTTTCTTGGTTGGAGCAACACCCTCTAAGGAACGGACATCCCTGAATTCTGGGTTATTGATGATGATGCCAATCGCTTTCGCGGTATCCATGGAGGATCCTCCGCCGATCGCGACGATCGCATCGGCTTTGAAATCCTCGGCTTTCTTAACGCCCGCTAAAACGTTTTCGATCGTTGGATTAGGTTTAATCTCCGTGAACATCTCATAATTGATCTTGCCTTCATCCAATAAATCGGTGACCTTCTTGGAAACGCCGAATCTCACCAAGGATTCATCGGTGCAA
>ONFU01000041.1:8595-18861 GCA_900317165.1 uncultured Erysipelotrichaceae bacterium | reverse complement strand
GAGGAAGGTAAGGCTTTTCCCTTTCTCGTAATCGTAATTGACCTTATATCCATCAAGTTGAGGAACAACGGTTATGGATTTATTCTCTAAATCGCAATATACGATTTCCATAGGTTTTTCTTCGTATGTAGGCGGAAGAATTAGCTTTACCTTCCCGTTCCCTCCTGCATAAGGAATTATGTCGAAGGTGTATTCAGAGGTCTTTAGACTCAAATGCAGCAATTCCCAATAGGGCGATAAGCTTCTCCATTCATATGTCCTCTTCTCTTCCTTAATCAAGGTAATGGTTGGCTTATCTCCTCCCTTGATGGAAACTAAACAGGCGTGGACGATTATCCTAGAAAAAGGCTCATTAGAAGCCTCGATTATGTTCTTGATGACCGACCTATCGACCGTTGGTTCCTTTTCGGAAGAAAGGGAAGAACAGATGATATGAACCTCATCGTCACAAAGATAGATCGGGGTGGATTCATCATATGGCTCATATCCTTCGATAAACTTAAGTCGTTTAGTCCGCCTTCCAAATAACATGGTGGCGATATTCATATTTATCGAGGCGTCAGTTAAAGAAATGGTATTGGTTTCCAACATTCTTTTCTCCTTATTATTTAGACCTAATTCATAGGGTTTTTAGCCTATAAATCAGGGCCTTATTTCATAGCCAAATTATACCATCTCACGCGCGCACGCGCGAGAGATTTAAGAGGTTTTTATGAAAAAACCACCGAAATCAATCATCGTCTTCGTAATCGTCATTATGGGGCCTTGCAATGAAGCTAACGGCGATTTGCCCGGCTTTTGAATAATCGGGTTTCCAACCAAGTCTTATCAATTCTTCATTGAATTTTCTCATCCATTCACGTTTTGATTCTTCAACATGGGACTTAAGGAATTCGGTAACATCCTCTATCCCGCAACGGCATTCATATATGGAATCAGCGAGTTCCTCATCGATAAGGAATATCTCACCCCTATAATATGCATACCCATAAATCCATTCACGTCTTGATTCTTCAACATGGGACTTAAGGAATTCGGTAACATCCTCTATCCCGCAACGGCATTCATATATGGAATCCGCGAGTTCCTCATCGATAAGGAATATCTCACCCCTATAATATGCATACCCATAATAATCCTCGTCGACTTGATCGTCCCTAATCCTATATTTGAGGGAAGCTGCTAAATCTAAAAATCTATCCTCGTCGGCTTGATTAAACATAAGGGCGACGATCTTCTCTTTCTCCTCTTCGTTTAGTTTCTTTAAGTCGAGATTACCCCCGGAAGTGTCGGTTTCATTTTCATCCTCGTCATCGTCCACTTCCTCTTTGCCAACGAGCTCTTCGCGTAGATGCCAGATATTCACTCCCCTAATCAAGGCTTGATATATCTCTTCCTTATCATATCCGGCCATTATGAAACTCGAGATAGAGATAAAACCCCCGGATTCACGGCTAAACCCGGCAGAATAATGGGTACCATGCTCGGCATCGTATTTTCTTAACCTATTGATAATTTCCTCGGCTTGGCTATGCGCGTTTTCCTCGTCACTAAGATAACCATCATCTTCTTCAAAGTCGGAATCTCCCTCATAAGCAATAAGGGAGGTCTCCTCCTTTAGAATCTCATCCATCTTGTTGATGGTTTTCTCAATCTTTTCATACCTATCGAGGTCCCTTAGATAGGAAAGACATTGTCTTTTCGCATCGCGTTTCTCGTCTTTTTGCCCCATTAGCCTTTTTCTATCAAGATTATGATGAAGGTCCCTCATTTTGATGGTCCTAGCAAGATCGTTATGGGCAAGCCTTTTGATATATTCGAAATAGGTCAGCCTTTTATCGTGCGTTAAAAAACGCAGGGCTTCCCTCTCCTCAAAGGTGAGGTTAAGTTCCTCCCATAAGGTCTCCAATGAATATTTGTCGCTATCCTCAAGGACATCATGAAGAAGGGAGACGATACATTCGGATTCGCTTCTTGCTTTCTCCGCTAAATGAAATGGATGGAAACAATAAGGGAAGCCTCCCTTATCCACTTGTCCTTTATGGGCATCAAGGCAAATCTCCATGGCCCTTCTCGTTCTTTCGGTGTAATACATCATCTTCTTGTCCTCCTTTTATGGACGACTATATGATTCCAAAAAGAAAAAAGGCGATGGTCGAATCGGTTTCGACATCGCCTATTTATTTGGAGAACAAGGGTTTGAGGTTTTTGCTTACCAATAATTCATCGACCTTGAAGGGGTCATATATCTTTTGTTCGACGCAATAACGGATAACGAGATCGAAGGGGTCCCTATTGAGGATATAGCCCGCGGATTTAACGAGGTGCTTGCATTCATGGTAATCAAGTTCCAAAGCGATCACGAGACGGCAGACGGTCTCTTTGGTCGGGCGTTGTTCCTTATTCGACATCAACTTGGACCAAGTCTTCCTATTGATCATCGCTTTCTTATAGACGCTAGGATCATCTAAGCCCTTCTCATCTATAAGACTATAAAGATAGGAATGGAATTCCTCCTTATTGACCTTCTCCTCAATATATTCGTTAAGGCTTTTTTCCTTCATATCCACATTATAAGGGCTTTTATGGGGGATAAAGAAT
Organism: uncultured Erysipelotrichaceae bacterium; assembly: GCA_900317165.1. Classification (GTDB taxonomy): domain Bacteria; phylum Bacillota_I; class Bacilli_A; order RFN20; family CAG-826; genus Alloenteromonas. The sequence goes on along the minus strand of ONFU01000041.1, from coordinate 16,260 downwards.
AGAACTCCATCCGATACTATTTATGAATAGTATTTTGGGTAATTTGTTATCAAAAATTGGAAGCGGAAAATAGACAAGTTTTGGTAGTTATACTGACTATAAATCATTATGGCCCTTAAATTTGGAATTCGCCCTTTTATCGTTTGGTTTTGGTTATAAATATAAACACGGGGAACTACTCAAGATTGCCATAAATCGTGAGATGGTAATGAACGCGTAAGATCAGAGGAATTTGCCGTTTCGTAATACATTTGCTTTTCGGATAAATTGGGATTGTGGTTATTTTCCGTGGCTTTCGTTTTCTTTTTCTCCTTTAATCGATAAAGCATTGGATAATACATATGCGCGTGCTAATCCATAGATAAAGAAGACGTTGATCCCTACCCCTTTTTATATTTGTCGACGCGATCAAGTTTGAATTCCAGCGCGTATTTCATGAAAACCCCTCCTCCTGGTTGTTCAGGATTTGGGGTAGAGTTCATGTGGGGGGCCTATGCCCAAAGAATTAGCTTCGATGATATCTACGTTTCTTTGAAATTAGCTCTACTGCTAATTATCAGGATAAAGTAGTTATAGTCCCGTGCGGTAATCGTGCGGTGAATCAATGATGGTTTACCGCATTCCAAATCTCCTGTTTGCAGGGTTTTTTCATGCCTTTAGTGCTGCGTTCGTCAAGGATCTTTTGACGGGCAAAGAGGCGGAGTATGGCCAAACTGAGATCGCTGATATCCTCACATATTTCGTCATTCCCAATCTTCTTGCGGGCATTAAGGTTCGAAGGTCAGATTAGCGGTTCGTGAATAAGGCCTAGTGAATCGCCCTCCTCGAAAAAATAAAAGTGGATGTTAAATTATATTTCTCCAGATTCAATGATTTTTGATATAATTTGGAGGAATTTAACTGAGGTATGGTCATTGTCGTTTACCGCCTTTCGGCATAAGTATCGACGGACTCGCCGAGGATGAAATAACTTTTACCAATTCTGGTGAAATCCACTTCATCCGAATTGGTTATTTTTATCTAATCCCTAACAGATGGGCGAAGCGAAGTGCTCTACCGACTATCCGACCCCTTCACCGCGTTCTATTTCCGCTTTCTGAACAAGAACTCGGGTCAGGATGAGCGCTTCTGGTCCAACTCCTACGCCCTTCCATCGAGAAACGTATGGGCGGGATTATGCTTTGAATCCGTTTGCTATGCGCATTTGCCGCAAATCAAAACCGCCCTGGGAATATCTGGGGTCCTCACCGAAGCATATTCGTGGTCTTCGAAAGGCAGTGAGGACGGAAACGCCGGGGCCCAGATCGATCTGGTCATCGACAGGAAGGACCGTGTCGTTAACCTTATCGAAATTAAATTCTCCTCCGATGTCTTCGCCATCGACAAAGACTATGATGCAGTTCTGCGTAACAAGATCACTGTTTTCCATTCGCAAGAGTTATCGCGGAAAAGCATCCAGCTGACATTCATCACCACATTCGGTTTGGAGATGAATAAATACCGCAATGCCGTGTCGAGGAGTCTGAGCCTGGACGATTTGTTCGCGTTTTGATTATTCTAGGTCGAATTCATCTTGTTTCCTTCTTTTTCGACCAACAATCCGCATTCGCTCATTTACGCATCGCTAGATACTCTGTGGGCCACCAGCGTGACAAAGCCCCAATCGTGCGCCACCTCAGCCACCACCACGATCTCGTCAATGGAAGCGTCACTTTTGCGATAGTGCACCAACCAAAGTCCCTCAAAAATCGTGGTAATATCGTGAGACGAATTCTTCAAAAACTAAAGAAAGTGCCGATGGTATCGACACTTTTTTCACATATGGAGCACAATGCGGGTTTAGAATCGCACATGTCATAATTTGCCATGAACAAGAAAAAAGTACGTTCACGGCAAATTATAGGAGACGATTATGGTTGGCACCGAAAACACTCTTTTGTCCCCCTAGATGTCTCCCCGAGAACCGCCTTCTTTGCCGTGTCCACAAACGGGGTTTCGCCGTCCACATTACGGGATCAGCCCCGCTTCGACTGTCCACGAATTAGGTTTCGCGCCCCTTTGCAACGAAGTCTGAACATCTTCTCGATGGCAACTAGCTTATTTCGCGTGGTTTGTGAGGAGGCTAGTGCTCCGAAGAAGAATCACTCAAAATCGTTGTGCTGAAAATTGCGTAAAAACCCAGGCGACATCGGATATTCGCTTAGTGCCTAGCCGAAGTGGCTTCCAAACACGTTGTAATTACAATCGCCTTTCAGCGTTTTGGATTGAAAAGAGGGCGGTTTTCCCGCCCCCAATTCATTTCAACCGTTTATTTCAGCGAGCGCATTTTCCGCACGTTGGTGTAATAGACTTCCTCACCGGGCTCCCAATCCTCGTCTGGGTCGCCGATCTTCTCCTCTGGGTCATTGCCTTTGTAGATGGCGATGTCGTCGGAGAACCAGATGTCACGGACGAAGGAATACTTGATACCCTCGAAGACGAGGATGACGCCCTTCACGTAATCGTATTCGCTGAAGCGGTCCCCGCTCGCCCTGTTGAAAGCCTCGACATGGTCCTCGACGAGGATGACGTCGAGGAGGGTCTTCTCGATGGGCGTCTCGACCTGCACGGGGTAGCCCTCGCATCCGTAATCGTAGTCGAGGCCCTTGTCCTCGGTCTTGAAGAACTTGAACACGCCGACGGTCTCCTCGCCGAAATCGTCCCACATGAAGTCGAGCGCCTCGACCCCGTTGTTGAGTTCGTAGACCTCCCCTTCGCAGAAGATGGTTACGCGTTTATAGGAGACGTTGGAATAGTCGAAGCGGTCGTGGCGGATCTTGTCGACCTTCTTGCCGATGAGGCTTTTGAGCAACGCTTCCTGCTCGGGAATAAGTCTTTTGTCGATTTTGCTTTGCATAAGTCGATATCTCCTTTAAATGAAATGTATTTTGTGCGAGCGCAGGCCGCAGCTGTCGGAACTCTTCTTTACGTTTATCTCGACGGCTGGCCCGCCCGATTTTGAGACCACGCGGTAGTTGATGATCGTGCCATCGCGGAGCCTTACACGATTCTCCGTGATCTGGCCGGTCTCGGCATCCGTCATGAACGCACCACCGTAACCTATTTTATCAAAAAACTCCTGCGCGGTTTTGATCGGGTTGTCGCTCTTGATTGTGGTGACGGCGGCCCCGCCTTTCCTTGCGACGCCGTAATGGTTACCGTTTTGTACAAACAGCGGATTCTTGCCCACGTCGGGCAGGTTCTCCCTCAGGGAGCGGTGTGTGGGCGAGCCGCCCTTGTATGTGGATCCCATGTCAAGACCCTCCTTTCTTTCTGCTCTTCTCGAATTCGCTCGGGTACCTCACAAACGTATATTTGTCGAGATATGGCCCGAAGATGTCGTCGGGCATTCTTCCATAGACGAGGACCGTTCTCGGCTCGATCGTCTCCAGCATGACCCTAAGGCCCTTGGCGAAGCATTCCCGAACGATATTGCCGTTTGAGGAATCCTTCTTAATGGCCCCGTGGGTTGATACGCACACGATCGAATGCTTCGGTATCCCGAGGAATGCGAACGGGTACGACTTCTCATCTCCCCATCGGACGTTTGCGATGACCGGTATCCCCTGCTTCTGAAGGTAATAGCCGACTGCCCTGCTCATGTAGACGCTTGTGGCGTGAAGGCATTTGGACTTTCCGATGACGATCGTCGGGTCCGGGGTTATCACGCCATGGTACTGCTTGAGGACGTCGAGGTATTTGTCCGTCGCCGAGAATATCTGGCGGAAGCAAATATCGTGCACATAGAAATGGACGTACCCGCTTTTGTCCTTTGCCGTCCTTGCCTTCGGGAAGGCGGTTAAGTTTGACGGCACTTCTGCGTTGTCTAGGTCGAGGAGGCCGGGTATCCCCTCCTCCCCGAAGAACTCGGCGCCTTCGACCAAGTGCTCTTGGTAGCCGTCGTCGAACATTGTTTTTCTTTTCATCAGTTTCAATTCCTCCGTGATGAACCGCCGTCAATACATAGAAGAAGATCGGACTCTTCTTTGCTAAAATATTGGTGGTCGGGACAGGCTTTCCTCAGCCCATCGGGGATACGATAGCAAAGTCGCTTTCTCGGCCCGTTAAGCGCGTTAAATCTCGTTTTATGAAATTCTGCGAATTCCTCAAAACCCTAAAACGCTATTTTGCTACCGACCTGCCCGAGGCCCAGTTCTACGACAGGGTTTTCGGATACTGTTTGGAGGACCCCGGCGCCGACATCGCCTGCGAATACAGTCGCGTAGAAAAACACTACTTTTTTACCGGACAGTCCGAGCCATGTTTCTTGGCAGAAAAAATCCTGAAATATTTCGACGAGGAAACCTTCGCTTACCACCTATATGAAGAAGTGGATGATGGAGATATCCCCAACTTAATTAACGACTTCGGCATTTACGGTGTTGAATTAGATTCTAAAAACTGGGATTCTCAGATTGCCTCTCTCCTTAAATCGATTCTCGAACGTTCGAGCGCAAGTTCCCGCTCTTTTCGAATTCATGGGAACCTCAAGTTGCGCGCTGCGCTTATGGAGGAGAACCCATCCGGTATCTGCCCTTGCCCCAACTGTTCAAACCCGCTTAGGCTCAGCGTTGAAGACGAAAGCGAATCTTATTCTCTCCTCCAGACATTCCTTCTTGATTACGATGGGCCAAAGAGTGTTTCCAACGCAATCGGGATTTGCAACGAATGCTTTCAGAGAGGGAAATACGACCTTAACGCGTTGCGCATTAAGAAAAATGAATTCGTGCGTATTAGGAAGGCCTATGCCGAACTCGACGACCCACTTTTTCCCGAACGGCTTACCAATGCCGCGAAAAAGCTAAAATCGGCAAAATCGGACCAGCTCAAGAGGCTTTCATATAAGGCGCTGCGCGTGAATAGGAAGATCCTGCCAGACAACACAATGCTGCTCAGCGACATAGAAGATAAAGTCACGCGCTTCTTCCCGTTCCTCATGGAATGTTTTTCCGAAGACGATGGCTTGGACGGCTATTCCTACGATGAGCTCTCCAAATCCATCCGCGCCATTTTCGAATCTGCGAACGCCGAATGTGCTACCCAGGAAGAAGTGTTCGAAACCATTTCCAAAAAGATAGCGGCGGTTGTCGACGAAACGGAAAACGTCGGCCGCGTAATCGGCGCCTATTTCGTTCAAACATGCGAGGTGTTCAATGAGATTCCCGAATAAGATCAACGCATATCGGTCGACCGTTGTTTACGGCATGGGGAAGCTCTATTCCATCCTGAAGGACCCCTGCCCATTGACAGCCCTTTTGAAAAAGGCGAAGAAATCCGGCATGGACGGAAAGGACGTCATGGATTCCCTTTTATGCCTATACGCGGCGAGGAAGGTTGAATTCGATCAAGAAAAACAGGAGGTAAGGAGATGCTGACAAGGATATACTGCGAGAAATTCGGCGAGACCGTCCCCGGGAAGACGATTCGCTTTGAGAAGGGCCTAAACATCGTTCTTGGCGCGGACGGCAACACGAACTCCATCGGCAAGTCCACCGCCCTTTTGATTATTGACTTCTGCTTCGGCGGGAACACTTACCCAAAGCAGGACGACGTCATAGCCAACGTCGGCCACCACATCATCTACTTCACCTTCCGCTTCAATGGGCAGGACTACCATTTCGCAAGGGGCACGGAAAAGCCTGACTCCTATTGGGAATGCGACGCGGATTTCAATCGCCTCGGAGATCCTAAGCCAATCAAGGAGCTGACCGATTTCCTGAAAACCCAGTATCTCCCCAATACGCTTCGCTCGTTCCGCATGATTGCTTCCCGTTTCATGCGCATCAACGGGAAAAGCAACTACGATGTGATAAAGCCGCTCCGCGCCCATGCCAACAAACCGGACGACTCGGAAGCGATCTCTTCGTTAGAAGACCTCTTCGGGGAACTGGAAGGGCTCGAAGACAAGAAAAGAAGGCTGGAGGAGGCGAAGAAATCCATCTCTTCCTTCAAAAGCGCCCAATCCGGAAGCTGGATCCGCGTCCAGTTCACGAAGAAATCCGATTACAAAAGCGCTTTAAAGACAATCGCCGAACTCGAACCTCAGATCGCCCAAATCAAGGCGAGGATTGAGGCCGGCGACAATCAGGACGATCCGGAAATATCCCCAGAAATCGTCCAAATCCGCGCTGATCTCAGCTTTGAGACACGAAGAAAGAGCAGGCTTCAGGCCAAGATCAAGAAGCTGTCGTCGTTCCTCGAGGGGGAATCGATGACCGAATCCGATCTTAAGACCCTGCAGACGCTCTTCCCAGGCGTTGACCTCAGGCCGTTGCAGGAAATCGCCACTTTCCGAGCCCAATTGGCGGAGAACGTCAACGCGGAAATCGAATCCGAGAAAACCACCATCCAGGACGAATTGCAGCAGGCCGAGGAAAGGATCGCTGCGATCAAGAAAAGGCTTGAGGCTCTCGGTATCGACCCAAACGCCTCCAAATCCCTCCTCGAGCGCTACAACGCAATGAGCGACGAACTGCGCAGATTGAAGAAACAAGTCGAGTTTTACGAGAAAAACGCCGCCTCCATGGAAACGAGAAAAGCCCTTAACCAAGAATTGAAAGGGCTTGAGCCAAACATCCTTCAAGGCATTTCAGAATCCATCAACACGGAATTGGAAAGCATCAACGACCGTCTTTACACCGTGAAGAGGATGGCCCCGATCCTCACCTTCCCGACACTTTCAAAATACGAATATCGCACCCCGAACGACACGGGGACGGGAACGACATACAAGAGCCTCATAATCTTGGACTTAGCACTACTGAAGCTCTCCGCTTTGCCCGTTTTGATCCACGACTCCCTCCTTTTCTCCGACATCTGGAAAGAACCCGTCTCGAACCTCTTCGTGGAATACGCCCGAATCGAGAAGCAGTCGTTTCTCGCGATCGACGGCATCGAAACGTTCAACGAAGCTACTAAAGCGACAATCTTACAAGCCTCGCGTCTGAGTCTCGGAGGCGGCGAGGATTCTCTCTTCGGCTTCTCGTGGGCGGTGAAGAAAAAGGCGGAAGACGCGCAATCGAGCGACTAATCATCCAAAGCAAAAGCCATTAGGAAAACGCCAAGGCCCGGAATAGGTCTCGGCGTTTTTTCGTGCAGCAGTCTTATTTTTTGGCATAGACGCGGCCCAGTATCTCCGCCGCTTCCTCAAGCGTCTTCTTTTCGTTGGCCGACAGCGCGGACGGCATGTCGTCGTTGTAGAAGAGGCAGTCGACCGAGACCCCCAACGCCATCGACATGAGGAGGAATGGCTTCGCGGAATCCGGGAGTTTGTAGGCCCTCTCCCAATGGCTAAGGGTCGTCTGGGTGATGCCGGTCGCGCTTACGAGCTCCGCCTGTCCAGATCGATAGAGATCCTCGAGTTCGCCGATTTCCTTTTTCCTACCTACCAATTTCATAATTCTTTTGCACATATTTTGTGGTGAGACATCACAAATTACCTTTCGCCACAAATTATCTGCAAATAGATTCCCGTTTTAATTGTTCCAGAAGCAAAAAGAGAAAATGCGAATCTCGACGTTTGGAGTCTCTCTATTTGTCTCTCTAAAACCCAAGCGAAATCTGGAATGTCGCTTTGTTTTGAACGCGAAATATGCAATGCCATCCAAATGATAAATATCGAAATAG
>ONFU01000041.1:0-8567 GCA_900317165.1 uncultured Erysipelotrichaceae bacterium | reverse complement strand
TGGAGCACGATGCGGGCGCTGCTCTATTATTTATGTGATTTCTTTTACTTATTTGGCTCTAAAAATGTGATATTCATCTATTTTTTCGCTCAATTTGAGTTTAGAATATGGCCATGGAAATCAGATTAGAACGAAAAATGGATGCCTTCCTCCTGGATTGGAAGGCAAAGAAAAACAGGAAACCCCTGATCATCAAGGGCGCCAGACAAATAGGCAAGACGGATTGCATCCGCCGCCTGGCGAAGTTTTACGAACACTTCGTAGAAATCGATTTCAAACTGCAGCCGCAATACCGTACCATCGTGCCAGACCCGAAGAACCCAATTCCCCACGACACCCGTTCCAATACGCAGGAGTCGGTCATCAAGGAAATCACCGCCATCGACCCGAGCAAGGTGTTCGTGCCTGGCAAGACACTGATCTTATTCGATGAGATACAGGCATGTCCGCAGGTGTGCACAGCGCTGAAATCCTTCTGCGAGAAAGGGGATTACGACCTGATTTGCTCCGGATCCCTGCTTGGTATCAATTACGAAGCCATCTCATCCATCGCCGTAGGCTACAAAGAGGACGTCACGATGCACGGGCTCGACTTCGAGGAATTCCTCTGGGCCAAAGGTTATCCGAAGTCGCTTCGGAGCGAACTTTTGAAATCCATGGTCGAAGGCATCCCACTTTCCGAGTCACTCTTTAGCGCGCTGCGCTCACACTTCTTCGACTTCTCGGTCTTGGGGGGTATGCCCGCGGTGGTGAAGGATTTCATAGCCACCGGCACGTTCAGCGGTTCTCTAAGCACCCAACGCCAAATCATACTCGACTATCGCGATGACATGAAGCAATACGCCGGCGGGCTCGATAAGGTGAAAATCGAGGCCGTCTATGACCGAATCCCCGTCCAACTCGGCAAAGACAACCCCAAGTTCCAGCTCACCAAGGTCGCTCATGGGGCTAGAACACGCGAGTACGAAGGCGTCAAGGAATGGCTCAAGGACTCCGGAATCGTTTTGATTTCGTATAATCTGAACTTCCCGGAATTGCCACTTAAAGGCAACTACCAACCCGACAATTTCCGGCTTTACCTCTCCGACACCGGCCTGCTCATCGCCTCCCTTGACGAGGAGACGCAGGAGGATCTGAGGGCGAACAAAAACCTAGGCGTTTATCGGGGCGCCATCACCGAGAACATGATTGCGGATTCTTTCACCAAACAAGGCCTCGAGCTCTTTTTCTACAAAAGGGAGGACGGAACCTTAGAGGAGGATTTCTTCGTGCGGGACGCCCATAATCTCATCCCGGTCGAAGCGAAATCGCGGAATGGTCACAGCAAGTCCCTTAAAGCCTTAATCGAAGGCGACAAATATCCCGACGTCTCCTGGGGCATCAAGCTCGGCGACACCAACATCGGCGATTCCGGAACGATAAAGACGTTCCCCTATTTCCTTTCCTTTCTCCTCAAGGATTACCTGAAAAACCACAAATGACCGCCCTGCACAACGCCATAGGGGAGGCCATTAACGGCACAAAACCTGTGTCCACCGAAAAAACTCCGTATGGAATCAAAGCCGAATTCCACACTACAATCAAAGGGAAGGACGGGACCTTCCATGACGCGAAAGTTGTCGTTATAGTGCAAAACGACAACGGGAAAACGACATGGAGGCTTATCACCCTCTATCCCGGAAAGAAGGACAAATAACATGAAAGAATTAGATTGCGTCGAATTAACGCAGCCGTTCGAAGGTTTGCCCGCCGGAGCCAAAGGCACCGTCGTCCTCGTCTATCCAGGACCCCACGCCGAAGTCGAATTCTTCGATGGCGAGGACGAGACGATCGGCGTCTTCACCGTTCCGACGAGTCTGCTCAAGGTCACCTGGGCTGCCGCCTCCTGAATTCAGCGGCGCACCTTGGCTAGCCAATAACCGCTATGTCATAAACACCATAGGCGCATCGCTTTCTCTGTATTGCGGCATTTCGCCCGTTCGTCAGTGGTGACTCAATGGAAAAACGCCAAGCCCCGTAGAAATGCGGCGACTGGCGTTTTTTTGTTAACTAGGAGATACCCACTTTAGCTATATCGTGTACTAATTGCTGTGTATTCAAGCGTTGGAGCAGAATATAGACAATGTCGCACGCTTGTTTTCTTGCTTGATTTCGCGATTCATATCGTGCGCCAGACCCTTGGAGCACGATGCGGGTTTTCTTGTTCGCATATGTTTATTTTTAGTCGAAAAAACAGAAATTTATATTTATTTCGACCGATAATCTTTACTTCTTCTTCGATATTCTAGACGCCAAATCCTCATATAAAAGTTGGTCCAGGCTGACGCTAAATCGATCCGAATACCACACGAGCACGCGGATCGATGGCTCGGCCTGGCCTGATTCGTATTTCCATACGGAATTCTGCGAGACGCCGAGTTCCCTTGCGACGGCGGCTTGGGACAAAGAGGCGTTCGCTCGAAGCCAACGGAGGTTTTTGCAAAGGACAGTCGGGTCAAACGATCTCGCCTCACTCGCCATCGCCGCTTCCTCCCGGAAGTTCCAATGCCCGTTTTTATCCGCGCCTACGCGGACGATTCTCCCTTTCTTCTTCAAGGAATCCAAAGCCCGCGCCACCGTCTTCACGCTCTTCCCAAGCATCTCCGCGAGCTGCTCTCGGACAAGATTGGGATTCATAGCCAAAGCGCTTAGGACCGCGGTTTCACTCTCGCTCAACGCATCCGCATTTACAGGGACATTTACAGGGACATTTACAGGGACATCCCTTTCACCAGTGCCTTCATTGCCGTCCATGGCCAGCGGGTTATAAGGGAGTTTGACGGTGAGAAAGGTGTCGGAAAACTCGAATGCCTCGGGCCCATATGCCCTCACGATGTCCTTGTTGCCCTTCCCCGTCTGGTCCGTCAGCTCGACGTTGATGGCAATTTTCATCAGCGCCTCGTTCAACGGTTTGCTCTTCCCGCGCAGGAACTCATCCTTGCCCATCCGGTCCAAAGGATTGCCGTGGCTCATGATCTCGAGATGGTCGTCATATAGGTAGATCTGCGGGAACTGGCCGGTGTGGTAGGAATTGTTGTTAAGTGCAAGATAATTTTCACCAAAACGGATGAAATAACTTTTACCAATTCTGGTGAAATCCACTTCATCCGAATTGGTTATTTTTATCTAATCCCTAACAATTGTGGAGGATCGCGTTCTTCCAGGCCTCGGTGAAGGCCTCCTCGTCGTAGAGGTCCCCGCTTTCGCCAAGGTAGATGTCGAGGCGCTTCATAATCTTTAGTATAGAAAAGCGGGATTAATTTCCCGCACTTCGGTGATCCCCAGGAATTGCTCCTGCGACCATCCATAATATACCCTTTGCCCAAACAAAAAAACAATATGCGCGAATGGCTTTGGAGCAGGATTCCAAAACGCTCCAGGAAAACAGCGTTTTGGAGGCTGAGAAAAGTCTTGCTCCAAAAAAATCGTCCCGATTTGAGTGGTGATATAGTGGTTAGCCGTTTTCGGATTTATTCTATGCCGTATACGCTTTTTGACACTCTGGTTCACGATGCGGGGAGGTATCCAACAGGGCGATACGTTTTTTTGGACCGCACCCATTCCCCTGGCTCTTCCGCAGTTTTCGACAGTCATTTTATGTGCTGAAGGAAGCCCCGCCTCATCGTTTACGAAGCCAGCACTCAATCGTTTTCGTCTTTCCTCGTCAGCAGGAAAATGGCCTTTTGGCGCTCAATCTCGTTTCTAAGTTCCGTCTCGTCCGGCATGTATGTTTTGTATTTCGCCGCGAAGATCTGCTCGTTTCCCTTAAGCACACTATAACGGGCAATGTCCTCATCGGTCTCCGCGCACAAAAGGATGCCGAGCGTAGGATTGTCATCCGCGCCCTTGATCCTCTCGTCGTACATGCGGACGTACATATCCATCTGCCCGACGTCCTGGTGTTCGATCTTCTTGGCCTTGAGGTCGACGAGCACGAAGCAGCGGAGGAAGTAATTGTAGAAAACGAGGTCGACGTAGTAGTCCTTCTTCTCCGTGTGGATCCTCTTTTGTCTTGCAACGAAGGCATAGCCCTTGCCCATTTCGAGCAGGAACTGCGCCAGATGGTCGATGATGGCCTGCTCGAGTTCCGTCTCGTCGGGCCGTTCCGGATTTGGCAAACCGAGGAATTCCGCCACGAAAGGGTTCTTCACGTACTCAAGCGGATCCTTGGAGGGAGCGATTCCCTGAGGCAGCGCAGGCAGGCCGCCACTTTGGGTGGAGAGCAGTCTTTCGTAGTATTGGCTATGGATCGCCCGCTGCAGGTCGCGGACGCTCCAGCCAGAGGCAAGCGCCTCCTTTTCGTAATAGGGCCTTGCCACATCGCTATCGACGCGAATCAACACGCGATAATGGGTCCACGATAGAAAGGATTTTGGACTCAGCGAGTCGAAAATGTTTGGGAAATAGCGATAGAACCTCACAAACGAATAGAGATTCGATTCGTCGAATCCGCTTCCAAATCTTTCGGTCAAAAACGCCGATAGCTTCTTGATAATCGACTTCCCGTAATCGTTGGCTCTCGTCGAGAGGATCTCCTCATCGATGCGCTTGCCGATTAGATGGTTTCGTCGCAATAGTGCGATATTGATAGCACGCACCGCGTCTCGCTTCGATGCCTCGACGATGGCAGAAACATCGGCGGAGACGTCCCCGGACTTGGCCACCGAGAAAGCGGGCATAGCGTTCATTTGATTGCCGGCGACGATTTCCTCATAAAGCGCGTTGACCTTCGCCGCCGTTTCGTAATTGGGACCGAAATGCCCATTCTCCAATCTGTTGACCGTGGAGAAGCTGACGCCCAGACGCTTTGCCATATCGGTTTGCGACAGTCCGAGCGCCCTGCGGACCGCGATAAGTTTTTCTTTGAATTCCATGAAAGAATTATATCGCATTAATGCTATATAAACAAGGGGCCCGGTGCAAAATTGCATCATGTGGTTCCAATGCGTCTACTTATGTCATTATGTATCCAGTACATGCGTCAATTTTTCCCCGCACAGCTTCATTTGTGCGGAACGTCCTTGGCGAATAACATCGGAGCACTACATAGTCATCGTGCTTCCGAACTGCATTGGTGGCTTTCTAATTCTCGTCCACCAACCAAGTTTGCCATCTAAAAGGGTGTATGATGGTGGCACGGGTAATTGTCATTGTCGCATGATTATTGCGATGCCATCGAAATAATATGGAAACGAAGAATCACGATGCGGGTACAAGGTCAAGCCATAAATGCGGCGTTCTTTAAAAAGGCTTTTTCTATCGCCTCGGCCCTTATTTTGGATGGAATAGAATCTAGGCGAAAAGCTCTTCGCCTACAACAAAGCTTATGACGATATCCGCGTTTGCGTTCCTGGCGAACTCACCTGAAACGACCAAGGTCAGATGCAATGCATCTTTGGTTCCGGTCTCAAGGCGAAAGGCGTTAAGTTTGTTTCGCAAGTCGGTCTCGTATTTGGGGGAAATCGCAAAACTACCCTCGGCATATTTCATCTCGCAAACGTTGATGACGCCGTCGCGTCTTTCGATCACGAGGTCAATTTGGGCTCCGGGAACGGATTTTGAGCTCCTCCACGAATACTCGTTCGTCACCACCCCGGAAATGCCCAACGATCTCTTTATAGCCTTAATGTTGTTGAGACAAAGGGTTTCAAAAGCATGTCCCGTCCACGAAAAATAAGCAGGTGTCCCGTAAAAGGCACTCCACTCAGTCACCTTTCCGCCTAAGAAGTTCAAGGCGAACAAAACAAAGGGATCGATGAGCTGGTATGCGGAATCGCGCTCCTTTTTGCCTATGTGGTAGAAGCGACGCAGGAAGCCGCACTCGACGAGCTCCTCCAAAGCGGAGGAAAGCGATTTCCCGGCCTGCACCCCGGAATCGATGATCTCTTTCCGAACCATTCCGCCCGCCCTTTTGCCTAGAATTTCGACAATCTGCCGATGCGGGCCTTTGACGCTGAAAAGCGATCGGAACAAAGACGGATATTCGTTATGCAACGCGCCGTTATCTTCAAATAGCAGGCGTTGCACGTTCTGCATGGGGCTTTGGTTTCGAAAAAGGAGGCTCCAATAATATGGGATGCCACCAAAAACCATGTAATACTCCATAATCTGTCTGCGCGTCAGGTTCAATTTCCTCTTAGAAGCAAAGACCTCGCATTCACCGAGGCTAAAAGGCAATAGATGGATCTGATTGGTCACCCGGTTATAGAACCCCCCGGTGTCCTTGATGACGTACTTGATAATCCAAGACGTGGCGGAACCACAAATGATGAGCAATAGGTCCTCCTGCGTCGATGCCCAAGTGTTCCAAAACAAATCTAACGCAGCGCGAAAGTCGGACCGCTTGCCATCCATCCAGGGAACCTCGTCCAAAAACACAACGCGTCTATTTGTGGCGGGGTCTTTGTAGACGCTGTCCGACTCTAGGATAGCCCGGAGCCGATCGAATGCATCAAACCAGTCAGACGGGACAGACTTTTTCTCGCAACCGTACTCCAGCAGTTTGTTTTGAAAGCTCTTGAGTTGATCCTTTTTGGGCCTGTTATTGACGCCTGAGGCATAAAATGAGAACCGTTCTTTGAAATAGTTCCTGATCAAAAAAGTCTTTCCAACACGTCTTCTGCCATAGATCGCAACAAACTCTGGCAAACCGCTGTCCACAATGGAATCCAATAATTCTATTTCGTTTTTCCTAGCTACAATTTCCATAGTTTATTTCCCCTTAAGTCGATGAAATTATATAGTTACGGGGAAATATATGCAATATAGTTGGCATAATGTCATTCGCTGTTTTTACAAAAATTCGCCTAAACGATCAAATCAATTCGATGACTCACTACGTAGGGATAGGAATCCACGGAGGGATAGTCTCTGATATTTTTTGTCCACCAAAAAAATTGGGTTTTAATCCACCACAATTGCAAAGAACCCCTAAAACATAAAACCATCGCGACGAGGCGATGGTTTTATTGTTAATGGTTCTTTATAAAATAAGAGATACGTGTATTTGTTTTTGGTTAGAATTTCTTCTTGAGGGTGAGGATGTTCATATCCTCTTTTCTTTCATAGGAGCATTCATCCATGATCTTTTTGACGATATGAATGCCTAAGCCCCCGATTCTATTTAAGGTCTCCGCAGTCCCGATGTCGGGGTTCTCGACGCCTAATTGATTGAAGGGTTTGGCCTTATCGATGACGACGATCGTGAAATCACGGGTATCCCCGTCGAATAGAAGGCGTAATTTGATAATCCCTTCCCCTTCTTCATAACCGTGTTTAATGATATTGGAGATAAGTTCATCCCCAACGATTACGAGTTTGGTGGAGAAATCCATGGGTAAACCATGTTCATCGGAGAAATCGCCGATCATCCCAAGCATCTTGGGGACATTTTCCTTCTTGGCTTCGAAGTCCTTCTCCAAGCAATGCAAGCTATCCGTAAGAGGATTAAGAGGTTCGTTATTGTTTTCCATACTATCTCCCCTACTTATCCTTATGAAAGCTTCTCGACGCTCATGAGATCGGTAAAACCAACCATATCGAAGACCTCATAGACCGCCTCCTGGGCCTTGATGATCCTCGTATCATCATATAATTTCTTTAACCTAACGACGATCCTTAGCCCCGCGGAAGAGATATAACGGAGTTTCTCCATATCCAAAACGACTCTCTCGATTTCCTTCCCTTCGAGGATGGAATCGATTTCCTTCTCGATTTCTTCCGCGTTATAAGAATTGAGTTCCCCTTCAAGGAAGAGAGTGAGGGTCTTTTCTTCTAGGTTAAAGTTCATGTTAGGGCTCCGGCTATAGATTATCGTCAAGGGAGCGGAAGGCTCGCTTAAAAACAATCTCTAGGTTATTGATGATATAAATATAACTCAACCAAGGATTTTAATCGATATCCAAAGGATTGGTTAGATGCCAAGGGAGGGTATCCTTGACCTTCTCGTAATAGCCGTTTTCAAAGAAATAGCATTTGGTGATGTCTTCATGGAAGAAATCGCTATCTTTGGAATAAAGGAGCCCAAGGGCAGGGCAGCCACCCGTGCAGGCCTTGTAATATTTGCAGTTCGCGCATTTTTCGTTACGGAGGATCTGGGTGAGGATGGGCGCGGTTGCCAAATTGACGTATTCGCTATTTTTGACGAGTTCCTTCAAAGGGGTCTTAAGGCAATTGCCTAAGCTGATGCCCTTTTCAAGGAAATAGCCTGACATCTGTAAACAGGGGACGACTTCGCCATGGCTTGAGACGGCGATCATACCCCTATTGCCCTTGCACATCGGGATACGGATATTGAATTCGTCCTTGCTGCAGGAAATAGGAACCAATTGGTATGTTTGGTAACACGGATTGAGGCGGAGGAACTGCCAGATATCGATATCCATCTCCATCCCGCTTTCCATATATTCCTTCGCGAATAGCAGCATGTTGTCGTAATATTCTTGGATGGTAAGGCTAGACTGAGGGGAATTCTTCTCCCATCTAGGGGCTTCGGTCGTGCGGATGATGCGCATCTCGTCGACGCCCAT
>ONFU01000043.1 GCA_900317165.1 uncultured Erysipelotrichaceae bacterium | reverse complement strand
TGTTCCATCCGCGAAAGGGTTGACCTCAAGCCTCCTTTTTGGAAGAAAGGATTACGAAACGGAAATAACCTCTTTGGCGGATTCGATGAATTTGGTATTTGTAATATCCTCTTCAGGCTTAATATATGGATTCTTCCTTAGGGAACTGGAGAAGCGGTTATCCTGGAAGATAGATGAAGGCAAAGCCGCTTTGATAACGTTATTGATTTCATTTGTCGTTTTGCCTTTAGGAATTCATAAAATTGGCATTAGACGTGTATTTCTAACTAGGTTGCTGCGCTTCATCAACGTCAGATTCTTAAACAAGAGATTTAGCAGGATCGAGACAATCTCCTTCGCGGGGATAATCATGTTTGCCTTGAATCCTTTCGATGCCTTGCAAAGTGGCTTTCAGCTTGGCTTTGGTATCTCGATGGCCTTTCTCCTAAGCGAAAGAAGAATCAAGGATTTCGGGGTTTTTCTGCCCTATCTAATAAGAATTGTCTTCCTCCGCTTGCTTATCCTCCCATTTACCCTTTCTTCATCTAGCGGAAAACTCCATTTGTTATCCGGAATATATAGTCAGATCCTTCTTCCTTTATCGATTCTTTATACCCTAATTTCAGGCGCTACGTTTCTTATTCCCTATATAAAAGGAATCCTCAATCCTTTAGGGGAAGGCTATTATTACGTCCTCAAAGGCTTCTCTTATCTTGATCCTTCGATAAGATTGCCGCCTCCAAGCCCTGTTAATCCTTTTGTTAGAGATAAAAGCCCATCGATTGGCGGGGATCATTACGATCTCGAGCCTTTCGATCTATGCCTTATCATGCACTCCGCTCCCGCTTGCCTTCACCGATCAAGTCAGCTTCATAAACGTCGGACAAGGGGATTCGATTCTTATTAGGGATAACTTCAATACGGTTTTAATCGACACGGGTGGAAACATATCATTCGATATGGCAGAAGAAGTGTTAATACCATTTTTCCGGAAGGAGAGAATCGACCATATCGATTATCTTTTCATCACCCACGGGGACTTCGACCATGATGGGGCCAAAGACTCTTTAATGCGTAATTTCGATGTTATACACTGTATAGATTCCCATGTAGATTTCCCCATAAAAATAGGCGGACTTACTTTTACGTCTTACAATATATATGGTGGTAATGAAGAAAATGATTTATCCCTTGTTTTAAGCGTTTCTTTAATGGGTAAGAAATGGTTATTTACTGGTGATGCACCGAAAAAGGTGGAGAAAAACATCATTAAGGACCACCCTGAAATTGATTGCGATATCCTTAAACTCGGCCATCATGGATCAAACACTTCGACTTGCCCGGAATGGCTTGATGTCCTGACCCCCGAGACCGTCATCGTCTCTTGCGGGCGGAACAACAAATATGGGCATCCACATAAGGAGGTAATCCAGGAATGTGAGAAAAGAGGAATCGAAATCCGAAGAACCGATCAAGAAGGTACGATAACCTATCGGAGTTTCTCTTTTATCGGGGTATAATAACCCCGAGATGATTTACCTTATCGCCTGCCCAGATTCGACCCTTGCGATCTCCTTGGCAAGAAACGCCATCAAAAAGGAATTGCCCGTCCGTGACGAGTTCAATTTCGTTTCTTTCAATATGGCCGACACCCCTTTATTGGAACTATCCCAAGAAGCAGGTTTTCTCCCGCTTGGTTATGATAAGAAAGCGATTATCGCCCAAAATTGCTATTTCCTTGAGAAGCAAGGGAAAGGTTCGAAGAAGATGATGGACGGCCTCGATGACCTTAAGGCCTATTTGGAGCATCCCGCGGATTTCACCGATTTATATTTGCTTGTATATAGCGATAAGCTCGATGAAAAGTCCCCTCTTTATGAGGCCATCAAGAAAAATGGGCATATTCAGATCGAGAAAGCCCCGGACGAGGCCTTCTTGAGGAAGGTCATGAATACTTTTCTCGCCAAAAGAGGAATCAAAATAGAAGAAGCGGCCGCCAGAGAACTTTTATCTAGGGTCGGCAATGATTACGCAAGGCTTTCCAATGAACTGCGCAAGCTCGACATTTACGTCGATGGGGAGGATATCCGCCTCGAAGCCGTTAAGCTGTTGGTTAATGCCAGACTTGAGGACAACGTTTTCCAAATAAGCGAAGCCCTTCTAAACGATAACGTCAAAAAAGCATTATCGGCCTATTACGACTTGAAGGTTTTGAATACCGATGAGGTTTCCCTGATTTCGATTTTGGCGACGCAATTCCGCTTCGCAGATCAAGTTTCCTATCTTGATTCAATGGGTCGAACAAAAAGGGAAATAGCCTCGATTCTTTCCGCTAATGAATGGCGCGTTGGAAAAACGTTGCAAACCCTATATGGAGTTAAACGTGAAACAATAGCCAGGATAATCGAACAACTATATGAAGCGGATAAAATGATATTGACGGGATCCGCGAATCCCGAATTCGCCTTCACTAGATTCTTGGCAAATTTCAGTTTGGATTAAAGAAAAACGCCGATTGCTCGGCGCTTTTTATTGGATTGATTGCTTAGGCTAAGCTAGCGACGAGACGCTGGAGGCGAGCTTTCTTGCGGGAAGCGGTGTTCCTTGCGAAGATCTTATCGCCAGCGGCCCTATCAATGAGGGAGATAACCTCTGGAAGAGCCTTGAGCGCTTCGTCCTTTTTCCCTTCGGCAACAAGAGCTTCAAGCTTCTTGGTGGCGGTGCGGATTTCGTTCTTGCGGGAATTGTTCGCAACGTTGGTCTTCTTGGAATTGAGGTCGCGTTTCACAGCGGATTTGATATTTGCCATTTTTATTGTTCCTTATCGATATTTGCCCGCATATATTAGCCTTGAGGCTAAGAGTAATCAAGACTTTTTAACGGGAATAAGTCTATTTGTTATTTGTTTTTCTTGAGGTCGATGATGCACTTGGTGAAATCGTAGACATGGGCAAGCGCGCCATATTTCTCTTCGGGAATCTCAACGTCGAATTCCTTATTGAGAAGTTGGCACATCTCGATGTAGCTCATGGAGTCACCACCTAAATCCGTGGTCCAAATCGCGGTTGGGCCGATTTTGAATTCCGGAAGAAGAAGGACTTTGGAGAAGATCTTGGTGATGCGCTTTGCGACTTCATCAACCTCTTTTTGGTCGTACCCTTCAAAGGAGACAACGACTTTCTTTGGTCCAGAAGTATCGACGAAATCGTCACTTCCAGCTTCAATCGCCTTCTTGAGTTCGAAGCGCTTGACCTTCATTGATCCAGAGACGGGAAGAGGACGTTTGTCAACGAGGACATCCATAACTTTCTTTTCGTTAGGAAGCGTATCGTTGATGGCTTTGATGTCCTCGTTGATTTTCTTCATCTTCTTTTCGTCGACGGTGTTATCGACTTCGACGACGAGGACGATGCTTTCGTCAGCGTGCCCTGGAATCTTGGCGCCTAAGCAGACGACGTTGTTAACGTTCTTGATATCCTTGAAATAATATTCGATTTCATCGGGGAAAACGTTTTCGCCATTAGAAAGGATGATCGTGTCTTTGATACGTCCTTTGATATAGAAGTAGCCCTGACTATCCTCCATGACGATATCGCCGGTTGGGAAGAAATCGTCCTCCCAGCTAACGCGTTTGAGCATGCCTCCGACGATTTCACGGGTATGGGTGATTGGGGAGCGGATAAAGAGCTCGCCTTGCCTTTCCCCGTTTTCGTTGCGGGCGACATTGCCATCGCCGATGCGGTATTCGATGCCATGGAATGGCTTTCCAATCGCGCCTTTTAGCCTTTGGGCGACATCGGTCGACATTTCAACGGAGGTAACGCCGACTTCGGTCATACCGAAACCGTTATATAAAGGATACCCAAGACCGTTGATGGTCGCCGCGGTCTTCGGGGAGAGATAGCCTCCGCCGGAGATGCAGTATTCGACTTCCGTTCCGAAAAGTTTCTTCTGAAAGGCTTTTCTAACGGTATTGCTAGCGCCGAAGCCGGCTTCCTTTTTGGAGATGCGGCCAGTATTGAAAGCGACCATTTTGGAGAATAAGTCGGCTTTGTTTCCACCTAAAGAAGCGACGGTGCGGTGAATGTTCTGGGCAACGCCGTCCCAAAGCATTGGAACGCTATAAATATGGGTGCATTTTGCTTTCCTAATGGCATAAAGGAGGTCGCTCGTAGCAATGGAGGTTGGGTAAACGAGCGTCTTTCCGTAATAGGTATACCAAAGGAGTACCGCGACGAAGCCAAAGATATGGTGGAAGGGTAGCATTGCGAGGATGCGGATTTTTCCAGGATGCATGAGGGTCGTTGTTTTCTCTGGCATTGAGATTGATGAAACGATTTGATTGGCGAGGTTAGCTCCGTTATAAACCATCATTTTGGCTGCTCCCGTCGTTCCAGAGGAGCAGAAGATAACGTGGTTCGCCCAATCTGGTTGGAAGTCATAGTCATCA
Organism: uncultured Erysipelotrichaceae bacterium; assembly: GCA_900317165.1. Classification (GTDB taxonomy): domain Bacteria; phylum Bacillota_I; class Bacilli_A; order RFN20; family CAG-826; genus Alloenteromonas. The sequence continues at coordinate 5,543 of ONFU01000043.1, read as the reverse complement.
GGCTCATTGAAGATTTCCGGAAGCCTTAATCTCCTGACGGTGAATTCTTCCTCGTCATTGGTAATGATGGCTTGCGCCTTGGCTTGGACTAAGAGGTTATCGGTATTCTCCTTAGCGAGTTTCGCGTCGATTAGAAGCGGGGAATGTCCACTCATGAGAAGGGCCCAAAAGATGACGACCCAGCGTGGGGAATTCTTGAGTTTTAAACCGATGACGCATCCTGCTCTTGTCGATGAGAGCAAGCGGCTTAACTTCCCGGCGGTTAAGAAGACCTGATTGCGGAATTCTTCATAGGAAGCGCGCTGGATTTTTCCGTTTTCATCGAAGGATATAGAGATATCGTCGCGAGGATTCCTCTTGACGATGACGTTGAATATATCCTCCATGGATTGTCTCGTTGCGAGCAAATCCTTGGTCGGAATCATAAACGAAGCAACTTCAGATTGTTTGTATTTCTTCATAGATGCAAGTTTCCTTTCATTTCTTGCGGGTAATAATCTAGGGGCAAACCAAAAGAACAAAATTGATTTTTATGCGACGGCATCAAGTCTATCTTTGAAGACTGGACGGCCCTCTTCTTTTATATCTTTGTTCATTTTGACTTTTTCCGGCATTCGTTTTCGCTTAAGGCTAAAGCCTTTACGTTTCGGATGTGCTAACATAGTAAAGTAAACGAAGTGAATTATCTAGCATTATCATGATCAACGAATTGAAAAACCTGAAAATTCTCTATCTCGGAACCCCCGAGATTTCCGCGGATACCCTTTCCTATCTTCTCGAAGGCGGGGCCAATATAGTCGCGGTTATCACTAATCCCGATAAGCCCCAAGGAAGAAAGGGAATGGAAGTGCCACCTCCTGTTAAATCCCTCGCTTTATCAAAAGGGATACCCGTCTATCAAAAGGCAAGAATCCGTGATGATTACGCCTTTTTGGACGATATCGATTTCGATATTCTCCTCACCATGGCCTATGGGCAAATCCTCCCCGTGGAGATTTTGAATAAAGCTCCTTTGGGCGCGTATAACCTCCATGGATCCTTACTTCCCGAATATCGTGGAGCCGCCCCAATCCAAAGGGCCATCATGGATAACAAAAAGGAAACCGGCGTTACCTTGATGGAGATGGTCGCGAAGATGGATGCCGGGAAGATGTTTGCCAAAAAAGTAGTGGAAATCGGGGAAAACGACAATTATTCCTCGTTATGCAAAAAGATCTCAAAGGCCGCGGCCGATCTGGCTTTATCCTCTCTTTTAGATGTTGTTAACAAGGTTAATCTAGGGGAAGAGCAAGACGAAAACCTCGTTACCTTTGCCGCCAAAATCGGCGTTGATGAGGAAAGGCTTGATCTTAATCTCCCCCTCAATGAACTTTACGCGAGGATTAGGGGTCTATCCCTTACTCCAGGTGGACATTTTATTCTGAATGGATTGAAGCTAAAGGTATTCAAAGCCTCGATCGCTTCGAATGAGCAAAAAGGTGAAATCGGCGAGATTGTCGGCGTTAAGAAAGGGATTTTCGTCTCCGTCAAAGGCGGGGTTATCCGCCTTGAGGAAGTCCAACTCGAAGGCAAGAAAGCGATGGATGCCGCCTCATTTGCTAATGGGATGCATAATCTCTTAGGAAGCAAATTGGAATAAAATGGCGAAAAAAGAAGACAAGAAGCCCTTTATTCGCCTTTCCGTCCACGGATTGGTGGATTTTCTTTTACGTTCCGGCGATATCGATGATCGCGTCTATAACCAAGACACCATGGAAGAAGGCACCCGTCTTCATTCCTCCTATCAAAAAAAGCAAGGCGATGACTACCTATCAGAAGTCTTCTTGCAGGAGACTATCGAGACGAAAGAAGGGACAATCGTTTTACAAGGAAGGGCCGATGGAATCATCGATATCCCAGGAAAACCTCCCATTATCGATGAATTGAAATCCACCGTTATGGGCCTCGAGGAATTCTTCGAGCAGCAAAAGGAATGGCATCTAGGCCAAGCCCTTTGTTATGCCTTCATGTATCTGCATCAAGAGAAAAAGGATGAGTGCATCGTTAGGCTCACCTACCTTTCCCAAGAATCAAGCGACAAGCTTATCAAGGAATTCCCCTTTACCTTAAGCGAAGTGGAGAAACGGGTATATAAATATATAAAGGAATACTTTGAGCTCGAAAGCATCGTCTACGAACACCGTAAAAAACGCGACGAATCGGTCGTTAACCTGCCTTTTCCTTATGGGGATTTCAGGCCTGGCCAAAGAGAGCTTGCCAAATATTCCTATGGGACCGCGATAAAAGGAGGGGTGTTTTTCGCAGAAGCCCCAACCGGCATTGGGAAAACCATGTCGACCCTTTATCCCTTCGTCAAATCCTTTAAGGAAGGAAGAAACGAAAAACTGTTTTACCTTACCGCGAAAACTTTAGGCGGAATCGCTGCCTATGACGCCTTGACCGAAATGTATGAAAAAGGGCTAGTTGGCAACGATTCTTTCCTCCATTCTCGCGATAAGATCTGCTTTTTGCCAGGCCACGCCTGCAACCCCGATGATTGCCCTTTCACCAAAAACTATTACGGCAAACTCAAAGAGGCGATGCTTGAAGTCGCTAAAAGCGGAAAGAGGTTCTCAAGGGAGACGATCATCGAGACCTGCATGGAAAAGACCATATGCCCTTTTGAGTTCCAACTCGACCTCAGTTTATGGGCGGATATCGTCATATGCGATTACAATTATTTCTTCGATCCTCTCGTCCATTTGGAACGTTATTTCGACGAAAGCGTCGATACATCGCGTGATATCGTCCTAATTGACGAGGCCCATAACCTTGTCGAAAGGGGAAGGAGCATGTTCTCCGCGGAGCTTTCGACGGAACTTTGCTTCTATGCCAAGAAAGCACTCGGCAAATCCAAGGAGGCCTTATCCTTGAAGAAAGGCATCGGAAAACTCGAAAACGCGATTCTTTCCTGTCTGAAGATAGACGAGAAGGAGCAAGTCTACCAAAAAGTCCCTGAGGAATTAGAGAAAGCCATCGAATCCTTGATTAACGCGAATATTCGTCATAAGAAGAAGGGGAAAATGACTCTCCCTTCAGAAACCAAGGAACTGATGAGGGAGACATATCGCTTCAAAACGCTTTACGAGAACTATTTCAAGGGCAACAGCAAACTCTATTGCTATGAAGAGGGAAAGGAAGTCCATTTCAAATTGCTTTGCCTCGATGCTTCGCCATTTTTAAGGCAACAGCTTAGCCGCGTCCGCTCCGCGATTCTTTTCTCCGCCACCCTTTCCCCCATCAGATATTTCATGCAGTCGATTCTAGGGAGGGACGATTATCCTTATCTTCTTTTGCCTTCCCCATTCCCGAAGGAAAACTTCAAGTTGCTTCTAGCCCCCAAAGTCAGTGTCCGTTATAAGGATAGGGAATCGACTTACGTAGAGGTCGCCAAATACCTTGAGGAATTCGTCAAAGCCAAAAAGGGCAATTATTTCATTTATTTCCCTTCCTATGAATATCTGAGGAACATCCGTTCCCTTATCGATATCAAGGATGCCTCTATTTTCGTTCAGGACCGTTCGATGAATGCTTTGGAAAAGGAAGAATTCCTCGCGAATTTCCCACCTTCCCCAGAAGGTACCAACGTCGGCTTGATGATTCTTGGAGGAAGCTTCTCCGAAGGCATCGACATGGTTGATGACCGCCTTATCGGGGTGGCAATCGTAGGTATCGGTCTTCCAGGCATCGGCACCGAGAATAACCTAATCCGCGATTATTATTCGGGAAAAGGCGAGGATGGATTCGAGGTCGCCTACAAGAATCCTGGCATGAACAAAGTCATGCAGGCGGTCGGAAGATTGATTAGAAGCCCAAGTGACGTTGGGGCGGCCTTGCTCCTTGATGACCGTTATATGAAGGAAGAGTACCGAAGGCTATTTGAGCGCCTTTGGAGTGAATATGAGGTCATCATGGAACCAAAGGAAATAAGGGAATCCCTCAAAACCTTCTACAAAGATAAATAGGGTTTGAAAATTTCTTGTATAAGAAAGACCTCGAAGTTGGTATTATTTCCTGCGTGAGAAAAACGCCATGCCATTTTCCCAGAAAAACATTAGAAACTTCTCGATAATCGCCCATATCGATCACGGTAAGTCAACCTTGGCTGACCGTATTTTGGAATTGACTGGAACGGTCGAGAAACGCCTTATGAAGGAGCAATTGCTCGATTCGATGGACCTCGAAAGGAAAAGGGGCATCACGATTAAGCTAAACGCCGTCACGGTCACCTATAAGGCCAAAGACGGCGAAACCTATATCTATAACCTCATCGATACTCCGGGGCACGTCGACTTCGCTTACGAAGTCAGCCGCTCCCTTGCCGCTTGCGAAGGAGCGCTTTTGGTTATCGACGCCACCCAAGGCGTCCAAGCGCAAACGCTCGCTAACGTCTATTTGGCAGTCGATAATGACTTGGCTATCGTTCCCGTCATCAACAAGATAGATTTGCCTTCCGCGATGCCTGAACTCGTCAAAGAAGAAGTCGAAACCCGCATCGGCATCGATTGTTCCTCCGCCTGCGAAATATCCGCGAAGACGGGTTTAGGAGTCGATGAAGTGCTCGAGCGCATCGTGACCGAGATTCCAGCCCCAAGCGGTGACCTTAACGCCCCCCTTAAGGCATTGATATTCGATTCATATTACGATTCTTACCGTGGGGTCGTTGTCAACATCCGCATAAAAGACGGTTCCGTGAAAGTCGGGGATACGATCTCATTGATGCATTCTGGAAAGACCTATCTTGTCACCGAAGTTGGGATTAGAACTCCTCAGGAAATGAAAACCTCTGCCCTTGAAGCAGGTGAAGTCGGCTATCTAACGGCCCAAATCAAGGATATCCACGACGTTTTCCCGGGCGAAACGATTACATTAAAGGATAATCCCGCCAAGGATCCTCTCCCTGGCTACCGTCGCATCAATCCGATGGTTTATTGCGGACTTTATCCGGTAGATAGCAAGAAATATGGTGATTTGAAGGATGCTTTGGAAAAGCTTTCCCTCAACGATTCCTCCCTTGTCTATGAACCGGAAACTTCCCAAGCCCTTGGCTTTGGCTTCCGCTGCGGTTTCCTCGGATTGCTCCATATGGATGTCGTGCAGGAAAGGCTTGAAAGGGAATATAACCTCGACTTGATTCTTACCGCCCCAAGCGTCGTCTATCGCGTAACCAAAACCGATAGGAGCGTCCTTGAAATCGATAATCCATCGAAACTCCCGGATTTATCGACTGTTTCCGAGATTCAGGAACCATTTGTTTCAGCTTCCATCATGGCCCCAAAAGAATATGTTGGCCCGATTATGGAATTGTGCCAAGAACGCCGCGGGGTCTATGTCGATTTGGAGTATTTCGACGATACGAGGGTTATTGTCAAATACGATTTGCCGTTATCTGAGATAATCTACAATTTTTTCGATAAATTGAAGAGTTATACGAAGGGGTATGCCTCTTTGGACTACGAATTCAAGGAATATAGGAAGAGCGATCTAGCCAAAATGGATATCCT
>ONFU01000097.1 GCA_900317165.1 uncultured Erysipelotrichaceae bacterium | reverse complement strand
TTTCTTCTGGATTCTCGCCTGTATCGTCTTTGACGACGGTGACGTTCCTGACTTGCAGTTCGTTATTTGGATAATTCGTTTGCCAAATTGTCCTGAATTCGCTGGCGGTGCCTCCGTCAAGACGAAGCCATCCGAGGTATTTCCCCGAATACTGGCCGAAGCTATTCGGCGAATTCTCACTGAAGAATTTGGGATTTACTTTATCCGCGCATTCAAGAGGGGTAGCGGTCGGAACGCTGGCAATGGTTGGGACCACGTTGAAGCCCATCTTGTACATTATGTCGAGGTGTTCCCCTGGTTCAGGAATCATGACCGCCTCATTGGTGTTGATCTTACGGTCATTGATGAAGGCTTTGGTGTCCTCAATCTTTTCGTCTACTTGGCAATCATATCCTAAAGAAGGACTGTAACTGGTGTTGACGGAACCAAATTCATAATTCCCGCCCGACATCCCGCCGAATCTTTCTTCTGGGGCAATAAGGAAAATCTGCCCTCTTACGTCATCGAGTTCAGGATAATCGCTGTATGGGCTTCCGAATATGCCTTTTTCCATATAAAGGAAGGGCTTTTGGGTAGATGGGTTGATTTCGGTCGAGAAATCCTTCAATCGTCCATAAAGGGTATTGAGGATGATCTCCGTTTCATCGCCAACTGCTAGGTTTGCCCTATGCTCAGGGGCGAATTCGCAGATAACCGTTTCAGATGGGTTTTTGATAAGGAAGGCCTTAACCCAATTCAAAACCTGGGTAAGTGTAAGGTCATGTCCTTGCCTATCGAGTGCCCAGAAGGTTCCGCCGATATAGGTTTTGCCATGGCAGATATAGAGTTCTGGAAGGTTCCTTTCCTCGGTGTAATAAGGAACGACGCCGAGAAATTTATGTTTGACTTCGTGGGTGGAATTGACGCGGATATCCAAGATACGGGCGCCTTCATCAAGAAGCTCATCGATGTATCTACGTTGGGTGACCGCGTTTTCATCGAAGCTTAGCGCACCACCAATTGAATTGGTCCAATGGGATTCTGTTTTCCTCATGCTGGAGTCATGGGTGCCGGGAATGTTGATCTCGTGGAGTTTCCGGGAACCGGGGATGCCGCTCATCCAGTTAGAGCCCTTAAGGGAACGGAAATTCGTTGGGGCGTTTTGATATTCGAGGACGAGGGCTTTCGGATATGTGCCTTTTTCCTTTAATGAGGCATTGGTCTCATCGGATAGATAAGGAATCTGGCCTTTGTAGTTATGGAAAACGTCATCTGGATATATTTCTTGGTTATATTCATCTCCGCCTTCTCCACGGAATTTGTTCGCGAATTGCCCAAGGGCATCGTTTTCTAAGGAAACATAGAGGTTCGCATCATTGCCGAGATTACCGTCGACGGTTAGGAGTTTATTGTCGCAAAGAAGGATGTCGGGACGATTTGGCGCATAGTTGTTATAAATCTTCGGCGAACCGTGGATGAAGAAATTCCAATTGTTCTCGTTTGTCCTGACCGCGCCTTCTTCGGAAGCGCTGTTCTCGGTGATGAGCCCGCCATAAAGATAAAGTCTAGAATCGCCGGAACCGCTATAGTAGGAATCCATGCCGACTTCAATCGCCGAACCGTATTTGGCGGAATTATATTTTATGGTGATGTCGTTAACGAAAATCTCTCCGCCCCTAGTCATCATTCCTCCGCCGCTTTCTGTCGCGGAATTGGCTAAGATGCTGCATTCATTGATCGTCAAGATATCGCCATCGGCGCTGATTCCGCCTGCGTGTTCGGCTTTGTTTTTGGTGAAAGTGGTGACGTCTTCGTCGCCATCGCTGACGATGGTTACGTCCCCGTCGGTCGCCATGCCTCCGCCATGAATGGCACTATTGCCAATAAAGGTGCAATCGTCGATAAGGCATTCATCGTTACGATATCCCCCAATATAGAGACCACCGCCTGTCACGGCGCCGCTATTGTTTTCAATGGTTGAATCCTTGAGTGTGAAAGTACGCTCGTCGTTATTAACGCAAATGCCAGCGCCTTCACCTCTAGTTGGAGCGATTTTATTGTTGGAAATAGTGCACCCATCTATCAATAAATCGAGGTCTTGCAACCCTGCATCATGGACTTCTATTCCAGCTCCGTCATCGTTTGATCTGTTGTTATCGATCGTGGAGTTATAAAGAGCAAAGCTTCCGCCTCCACCAACCGAGATTCCTCCGCCCCAAGACTGGGAAACGCAATCCTTGATTGTTACGTTATGGGCTTCAAGATGGCCATCAAGATAGATTCCGCCGCCATCGACAAAGGCCTTTCCGTTCCTAACTGTAATTCCGTTAAGGTATAACGTAGATTGATCTGTAACGTAGATAGTTCCGCCATGATAAGCGTAACCACCATATATTTCACCGTTTCCCATGCCTTCGGAATCGGTAATCGAAACGTTCGCACCACCCCTAATATCGAGGACGTGTCCATCGTTTTTGAGCTCTGCGGTCGAGGCGCGTCCGATTTTATGGCCATTTAAATCGATGTTGAAATTGTAAAATTTGGCCACGGCCCTATCTTCGCTTGCATCCGCGATACAATCCGCGGTAAGCATGATGTTAAGAGTTCCTGCATCTGAATAAGTGGCTAGGGTGCTCCTAAGTTCTCCATAGTTTGATACCCCAACAACGCCTGGAGGAAGTTCTAGTTTACGCTGCGGTATATCGCGTTGCTTTTGGTGAGCTTCGTTTGGCTTGACGTTAAAAATCAAACCGCTTGATACCAAACCGAAAGTAGTGACGCTTAACGCTAGAAGAATTAAACCCTTGTTTTTCATGGCTTTTCCCCCCTTTTTTCGGACTTTATTATCTACAAAATTAAAACTCGCTTGTCCTAAACTAGGGAAATCTTAGCACTGCAAGTGTCACAAAAATGCCACTGTTTTTCTAAAAAAGAAAAAGGACTGACGTTTCGCGTCAATCCTAGGTTTTCAAACTGGCAGGGTTTCAGTGTTTTGATACAACCGAACACCAACAATCACAGGCTGAACACTACTTTTTAAGTAAGGCTCTTAATTCTTTTTTGCTTTGTTCTATATCCCCAGTAAGTAATGGGATTAGTTTTTTGATTTTTTCAATATCTTTGTCCCACCACTTGAGTTCCAAAAGAAGATCAATTGTTTCTTTATCAAATCTATATTTTTTAACAACTGCGGGATTACCTACGATAACCGCATAAGGAGGAACATCTTTTGCCACTACAGTATTAGCGCCAATAACTGCACCGTCACCAATATGAACTCCTGGAAGAATTGTGGCTTTTTGTCCAATCCAAACATCGTTTCCCACCACTGTATCACCGCGATTTCCTCTATCTCCGAACGGTCTAGATAAACCTTTGAATTCATCAATAATTTCAAAAGGATATGTGGTCAAACAATCTAACATATGATTGGCACCATTCATCACGAATTCCACGCCTCTTGCTATAGCAACAAACTTGCCAATGATGAGCTTATCACCCATAAAGTCATAATGATGGGTAACATGTTTTTCAAACGATTCTGGTCCATCCTCACTATCATCATAATAAGAGTAATCGCCCACAATAATATTTGGTCTAGTGATTACGCTTTTGATATAGCAAAAAGATTTAAA
>ONFU01000099.1 GCA_900317165.1 uncultured Erysipelotrichaceae bacterium | reverse complement strand
GCCTTCAACCAAATCGGCAAAAACGGATATACAAAGCACAATATCTCCATGGTTAGGGGCGGCGAAATCGTTTCGACCGCGGATGATGTCTTCGTTTCGGCAAATAGGGAAATCGCCATCTACATCACCGGAGATGACAAATACCAGAGTAGCCCATCTTATTACTTGGTGAGGATCTATAATCTCACGGTTTATGATCAAATCCTCTTTGAGGGCGAGACAATCGAGGTGGAGCCAACTATCACCGGACTCCGCATCGATGGATACAAGAACGTGTATTCGGTCGGTGAGCAATTCGCTTTCGACGGAAACGTTTACCTCGTCTATGACGATGAATCCGAGACCTTACTTGCCGCGGATCAATATAGCGTCAATCCCGCCGATACCTCTTCCGTGGGCGAAAAGACCTTCACCATTACCTATATGGTCGGAGAAGGAAACTTCTTTACGGTCGATGGCACGATTGAGGTCGTCGAACCTGAACCAGAGGTAATCCAATTCGAGTATTCCGTCGAAGACGACTATCGCTGGCTTACCTATAAAGGCGCGACCTTCAAGGTCTGGGCCTGGGGCGGCCATTATGAAGAAGGCGCTTGGGTCGATGTCCAACTCACCGAATCCAAACTCTTCGTCTTCAACGCTTGGAACGATGCGGATGGCTTCATAATCGTCCGTTTCAAAGCTAGCGTCGCTAACCTCGAGGAATTCCCGAAAGATTGGGATTCTTCCTTGAATGAATATGTCCTCAATGAATCCGGCAACCTCCTCGATATCGAAGTCGCAGAAGGCGGCGCCGCAACCTTCAGATTTGACGAAAATTCCCCAATATTCGTCAATTATGACCTCAGGGACAACAATGATTGGGACGTTCTAGATAGCGGAGCCGTCTTCAAAGTCTGGGCCTGGGGCGGAGAATATGGCGAGGGCGAATGGCTCGATGTCAACGTTCAAGGTAACGATAGGCATCGCAATGCAGAGTTCACCTTTGAGGCATTCAGCAATGCGGAAGGACTCAAAATCGTTCGTCTAAACCCGAGCATCACTGAGCTCGAGGAATTCCCATCTACGTGGGACGCGACCGTCAATAGCTATGTTTGGAATGAAACCGGCAACCTATTGGAGAACGTTGACGGAAGCGGTCAAATGAATACATTATTCACCTTCTAATAATTCTCCAACACCAAAGAATGGACCGTCGATTACGGCGGTCCATTTTTAATTTAGCTGATACGTGTATCGATATTAATTAATGGCGTAATGCTTCGCGGCTTTCGCGACGGCCTTCCTGTCGTTATCGTGGCTTAGGACATACATCGCTTCTTCCGGAGTTAGGAAATAGATGTCGCTGACCTCTTCTTTTTGGATGGCTCTTTCCCCTCCGATAATCTCAGCGAGGAAAATACGGACGTATTTGATGATCCCTTTATATGGGGAATAGACAATCGTTTCTTCAAAGCCCGGGATTATTTGGGCGTCAAATCCCGTTTCCTCTTTTATTTCCCTTATGGCCGTCGCGTAATCGTCTTCGTCATATTCTTCGACGTGCCCCCTTGGGAAGGAATAATGCCCAAGCGCGGAATGCTCAATGAGGACCTTATTTTCCTTAAAGCATACGGCCCCGCAGGATTTTTCCTGTTTGCCTAGTAAATTGGCGAGAGCCTCTATTTCGTCTTCGCTTAATCCAATGACTTCGCCATAATTTCTAAAAGAACCGTAACGTTTTATGAAGGCATCATAGAAATCTGGGATAAACTCAATATCGGGGACTAACAACAATTCCGGAACGAATGGACGGTTCGCGCGTGTTTCCCTGGTCATCTTCCTAAGATGTGGGAAGGAGAGCATATAATCCGCGTTGATATCATCGACATGGACTCCGGCGAATCCCAAAAGAAGCAAAGAAAAGACACCCGTGCGGTCTTTCCCGGCGTTGCAATGGAAAAGGACGGGCTTTGGGGCGTGGAGAATCGATAAGAGGATTTTCCTAGCGGAACTTGGATCTTCCACCATTTCCATATAGGAAGCGATGTAATCGTCCCTATCCTTGGCGATGCGTCCGTTGCCGTTAACCTCAAGATTAATGACCTTGAATCTCCCATCTTTGGCAAAGGGGTTGATTTGTTCTTTTTGGTATTCCTCGCCACGGAGATCAACGATGGTCTTAATGCCAATGGAGGCGACTTTATCAAGGTCCTCCTTTGTGGCGTTTATCGGGGTTGCGCTTCTGAAAACGACCCCAAATTCGGTCGTTCCGTAATCACATCCATATCCGCCGAGATCGCGGAAGTTTTCAATTCCTTCAAAAAAATGACTTCTTGCCATGGACAATACTCTAACAAAAAGAAAAGAAAAATGCGAACCCCGTGAGGTCCGCATTTGATTAATTAAGGATTATTCCTTTGCTGGTTCTTCAGCTTTGGCCGGAGCTTCAACTTTAGCAGGGGCTTCTTTCTTTCCGCCCTTCTTGTTGGCTCTCATCTCAGCAAGGATAGCAGTAAGGAGTTCTTCGGTGGTTGGCTTTGGTGCTTCTTCTTCAACAGGTGCCGGTCTTTCTTCTGGGTGCTTCTGATAGTAGAGCTCGAGCCTCTTGGCTTCGAGTTCGGCTTTCTTTTCGTTAGCAGCAGCCATGGCCTTGACGATAGCGAAGAGAACGAGGGCGATGATGATGAAGGCGATAATCGCATTGATCAATGAACCCCAGTCGATGATGGCGGACATGTTGTAGGTCCAGGTGGTTCCATGGAGGGTATAAAGACCGAGGAGGGAGTTCTTCCATTGAACGAAGGTATCGCTTTGGGTGGTGATATCAACGCCTTGAGCCTTCGCAAAGGCGATGACCATGTCGTTGACTTCGGCAGTGGAGAAGAACTGCTTATAGACGGTTTCGCCACCAATTTGCATCGCGGCGCCTTTTTGTGGATCGGTGACCGCTGGAAGGACGGTGACTAAGCCCTTCAAGCCTCCTGGGACTGGCCAGGTCGCTAGGGATGTTAAAATGTTGACGAACGCCGTGACGATCGCGGAGAAGGCACCGCCGATAACGACGCCAACCGCAAGCATGAACGCGTTGCCTTTGTTGATGAAGGCCTTAAATTCGTCCCAAAGGCCTTTACCAGCAGCCTTTCTTTCTTTCCTTCTGGCTGCTTTTTCTTCTTTTGTAAGTTTTGCCATTTAAAAATGACCTCCTATGCCTTAATTTTATTCCCTAAGGTGAAAGAAAACAAAGGGGCAAAATACGCAATTTGCGACCTTTTTCGATGACCGTTTTCTTTAAAGAAAGCGGTTTTAGCATATTGATAGTGCGAAAACCGACATTTTTTTCCTTCCATATTGATATTCCTTTGCTAATATCTAGGCATGGATTTTTTAAGAGGATTCGACTTAATATCTATACTCTTCTGGCTTTTTATCGCCTACCGCATGTTCATGGGTTTCATGAACGGCGGGGTAAAACTGCTTTTCACAATCCTTTCAGTCGCCTTAGGGATAGGCCTTGGGTTCCTCCTTTGTGCCCCAATAGGAACATTAATATATAACGCGGGTGCAGGCGCGGGCAT
>ONFU01000100.1 GCA_900317165.1 uncultured Erysipelotrichaceae bacterium | reverse complement strand
GGCGTCACGGAGGAAATCGATGCCTCCGACGATATCTGGGTGATCTTCGTTAGGAAGACCAAGTTTGCGGGATTTCTGGGCGCCGATAGCGACGAAGAATCCTTTATACCCTTGTTCGCGTAATTCGTTGATGGTGACGTCTTTCCCGACTTCGCAACCGGTTTTGAATTTGACGCCAAGTTCACGGATGATATCGATTTCCGCATCGACGACGTCTTTTTGTAAACGGAAGCCTGGAATTCCGAAGGTCATCATGCCGCCAACCTTGTCTTCTTTCTCGAATACGGTGATGTCATAACCATCTTGGGCAAGATAATAAGCACAGCTTAAGCCAGCTGGGCCACCACCGATGATGGCGATCTTCTTATCGGAATAATCGTGCCTCTTCCATGGGATGAAACGCGATTCGGAGTGGAGTTCTTGCTCCGCGACGAATTTCTTGATGTCATCAATCGCGACCGCGCTATCAATGGAACCGCGGGTGCAATGCAATTCGCATGGGTGATAGCAAACGCGTCCGCAGACTGCTGGGAAGGGGTTCTCGTGTTTGATTAAGGCAAGGGCCTCACGGTATCTTCCGTTAGCGGCCATCTTGATATAACCCTGGACGCCAATATGGGCTGGGCACCAGGTTTTGCAGGGGGCAGTACCCGTTTCTTGGACGACGTCGCTACGGGTGAAACGATAATCGGCGTTGCGTTCGGCCGCGGCCACGGTATGGGAGCCAAGGGCCTTCTGCATTTGAATCTTCGGTTCGACTTTCTGAGGAAGTTTGGTACCGAGTTTGATCGCGTTGACCGGGCAATACTCGACGCACTTTCCGCAGGCGACGCAATTCTCGGCGGTGACTTCGCAACGGTAATTCGATGCCACGGCCTCATTGGTTTTGAATTCCTCGACGGGGCGAAGACCAAAGCAAGCGCATCCGCAGCAATCACAAATCGCGGTGGTGTTTCCTTCGCCAAGACCTTCGATTGAGGGGATGCAATGCATCAATCCTTCTTCTTCGCAGTTATGGAGGATCTCCTCGATTTCCTTACGGGAGATTTCCCTATCTTTTCCAGTGCGGACGAAGAATTTCGCGGCTTTACCTAGCTTTAAGCAGCGATCATGGGCAAGGTGTCCGCATCCTTCGCCCATTTCGGTACGGCAGGTACGGCAAGAGCATTCGCCTACTGAATAATAATCGTATTTATCGAGATAGAACGAGAGGGTATCGCGTTCATCTGGTTTCTCGCCCTTTGGAAGGGCACGTTCGATTGGAATAACGCGCATTAGGCCATAACCATTTGGAAGCATTGGTCCCATGGTGGAAAGACGGTCATGGGTATATTGGTTGAAGGCGCGACGGATTTCGGGGTGTTCTTCGGCGTTTGGAGAGACGACCATGATTTCCAATAAGCCTGGAGCGAAGATCGGGCAGAAATATTCATAATGCCCATCTGATTCGATAAGGTCCTCGCGGATAACGCCTAAATAGCCAAGATGTGCACCGACTTCATGGACTTTTTCCATTGTCCAGCCAAGTTTCTTGGAAACATATTCATCGGTCCTGATTTTGCGTAGACCCAAAGAAAGGAGGAAATCGCATTCTTCATCGGAAACGGAACCTGCCAAAGCATAATATTCAGGCGCATTCGCATCGATTTTGTTGAGCAATCCGCTTGGGCCGCCGATCATACGGGCTACCTTAACGATTTTCTTTCTTAATGGCTTATCGCCATCGGCAACGGGTTTTCCTTCCCAAAGGATTATATTTTCACCGGATTTCATAACTGCTTCTCCTTAGTTAACGGAAATAACCATTTTGCTTCCCGAAACGGAAAGATAGAGTTTTGGGCATTTCCCATTTAAAACGAAATAGGCATTAGAACGATATGCCCTTCCGTTAATCTCAACTTCCGCTTGGATGGTGGCTTCCGTCGCCGAAATAGGAATCGAGATCTCGTTTTCCTCTTTCTTCAAGACGGCTTTGGGGCGTTCATCAAAAAGGATGACAATATCGGAAGAACAGCCTAAAGCTCCGACACGTTTTTCAATCGTAACGTTTTTCATTGTGCATGCATTTTACGTGCAAAGGCCCGCGAAAACAACCGCATAGGCGCATACTTAGCGAAAAGAAGCAAACTCTTATATGTGGTCTAACCCCATCAAAAATAGGCAAAATGTATATACGTTTTAAGGCAAATGTGGCAAAACGGTAGTTATTTTCATGGTCAATTTGTCCATTATGACAGCCCTTCTTTCCTTGAATAGGAGATTCAAGAGCCTATAATTTGTCCGTCTATGGGCCAAACGATCAAAGAAAGACTATTAAGGATTCTTCCCTATTTCCTGATTGGACTGATTGTTTTCCTCGCGGTCACCTTCGCCACCGAATGTTCCTTTGCCTTTAGGATGAATGTCTGGAACGATGTCAATTGCTTCTACACGGTTGCCTACGCGATGAAAAACGGGGCCGTCCTCTATAGAGATATCTACGAACAAAAGGGACTTTATCTTTATGCAATCCATATTCTTGCGATTTATATGGCCCCAGCCGGTTCTTACATAGGGATGTATTTCATCGAGCTCATCTGCGGATTCATCTTCGCTTATTTTTCCTATAAAACCTTCCGCTTATTCGATTTCTCCAAAAGGAAGGCCGCTCTTTCCACGATGGCGGTTGTTCTTTTCCTTTATATCTCCTTTGCTTTCTATCTAGGGGATTCCGCAGAGGAACTCGCCGTTCCGATGTATGCTTTCTCTTTATACACCTTACTAAAGAAAGCCAAAAAAAACGAGGACATACCATATTATTCATTGGTAATCTCCGGCGTTCTCGCGGGCATCCTCTTCCTTATTAAATTCACCCTCATTTCCTTCTACGTCGGCTTTGGCATTATCTATTTCATTTGGAAAATAAAGGATAAAGAGGTTGGCCAAGCCTTTATAGCCGCGGGTTTCTTTATCGCGGGATTCATCTTAGCTTCCGTCCCTTGCCTAATCTATTTTGCAAGCAACGGGGCTTTAAACGATTTATGGACCGTTTATTTCTATGACAACATCTTCTTCTATTCCAACCGTTCGAATATGAATATATTCCTGCAGCTTCTTGCTTCCTTAGGCACCTATTTCATGCATACGGGGTTTGGATGGCCCTATTTTGTTTCGATGATTTTCGCGCTTGTTTACGTGATTATCACCAAAAAGATCAAAGGCAACCGCGTCTTTTCTGGAATCATCGCGACTTTCGCCTCGATTTCCTTATTGATGATAATCGGCAGGGTCCATTATTCATATTACGGGATCCCCTTCGCGATTTATGGCTTCACGGGAATCCTTTGCCTTAATGACCTTTCGATTAAAAAAGAAAAGATCGGGGCTTTCCTTAGCAAATTCAAAAAGCCCATCTCCGCGGTTTCCTTTGCCCTTATGGCTGTCATCTCCTTCGCAGGCGCGATGCCAGAGGTCTTTAAACGCGAAGAGGACCTCGTTCCATTTAGATTCAAGAAGATCATTATGGAGGAAGAGAATCCCACAATCCTCAATTATGGCTTCCTCGATATGGGCCTATATTACATTTGTCAGGTTCCCCCAACCTGCAAATACTTCACCGGGCTCAATTCCGTTGACCCCAAGATCGAGGAAGGACAACAGAATTCCATCGATAACGGTCTAACGACCTTTGTCGTATCGGTGAACAAAGAACCAATGAATATCTATAACCATTATGAATTGGTCTCCACCGAGCAATATAAAATCCGCCTTGTCGATGATACCTATTATCTATATAGGTTGAAGGGTCTCCATTAATAAAAGAATAAAAGAAAACGGCCGTGCCGCTTCTAATTGAAGAAGGGTTAACGGCCGTTTTGTTGCTTTGGCTTAAATTATTTACCGGTGCAAACGAGGGCGAGGTGGCCAACGTTAACGGCGGTGCCAAGAGAGGTGATGTCGATGGCGTGCTTTCCTTGCTTGAGGGCAACGGAAGCAATCTCGACTGGGATCCAGAAGTCTCCGCCAAGGCCAAGTTCGGCTGGGGCGAAGGAAGCGGCTGGCATATTGACGACTTTGCCATCGATTTCAAGCTTGAGGGCGTTTTGTAAGGAAGCTTCGCCATCAGTGGAATTGATGTAGGCAATAACCTTATAGTTGGCGTCTTCCACATCGGCCGCGAAGCTAACGCCTTGGTCAGCGGCGGCAAGGGCAACGTATTCTGGCGCGCTGCGGAAGGCATTGGAGGTTTGCTTTGTCGCTCCGCCAACCATTTCAGCGTCATCAAGGTCGAAGACTTTGACGTCACCGGTATTGACGGTCTTTTCATCGCCTTCGGTAGCCATTCTGATAACGGTGTCGAGGTTATCGGCTGGAACGCCGATGGAGAGGAGGAAGTTATAGAACTTATCGGCAAGGGTCGCACCAGGATAAGCCTTGATTTCCTCAACATAACCCTTGATGGAGTCTCTGTTGCCGTTATCGACGATACGGGTATCACCGATGTTGCCGAAGTTGGAGAAGAGGTAATCGAGGTAGATTTCTTCTTCGGAGAGACCGACCAAGCCGTTGATCAAGACGGCGAGGGCGCCGGTACGGTCGGTACCGATACGGCAATGGAAGAAGACTGGGTAGTTGGATTCATCGCCAAGGACTTTGAAGATCTTGCGGATTGGCTCGACGTTGCGGAAGAGGACGCTTCTGCCACCATCATAAGCCATCGGACCGAAGTTATACTTGATGGAGCTATCAAGTTCGGAAGCGGTGCTGCTGCCGCCTTCGCCGCCGGTGCCGTTAGCGCCGCCGCGGAGATCGATTTCGGCTTTGACGCCGAGGATCTTGGTCATTTCATATTTACCGGTCGCGGTAACGTTGCAGCCAGACTGCCTATCGACGCAGGCGCTGGTACGATAGATGACGCCCTGCTTGAAGGTGGAGCCGTTTTCAAGGACTTTGCCACCGAGGTCACGGCAGTTGGTCATGCCATCGATGTGGACGTTGCGGATTGGAGCATTGGCAATTGTGACGGTTCCAACAGAGGAATACTCTGGATCGTTTTCCGGATAGACCGCTTTTACACGGTAGTTATAGGTCGCGCCAAGTTCGAAGTTATAGAGGTCGGCCTCTTTGACCTTGCTGGTATAGACGAAGGTCTCGCCTTCTGGGAATTCCGCGTTCTTGGAGACTTCGACATTGTAGACGCAGCCTTCATATTTTGGAGCGTGCTTCCAGGTGATATGGACTGGCTTTGGAGCGGAGGCATTGGAGCTTCCATCGGCGATAGCGGTGATTTCGTCTCTGGTCATCACGGCATAGCTCTTATCGTAGTTAACGAGTTGAGCTTGCTTATCGGTGAGGGTATTGAAGGCCTCGGAGAAGGTGGTGAGTTCGGAGAAGACGCCGTCGCCAGGAACGAATGGTTCTGGGACTTCTGGTCCAGCGAAGTATAGACGGACTTCGCCACCGACCATAAGACGGTAACCGGCGGTCGCGTGGGTGGTCATCTTGATGACGTTATCGCCTTTGACGATTGGGAAGGCCGCGACGACCATGTAGTTGATGTCGCTGGTGTTAAGGCCGTTCTCGCCATAGGTCTTATCGTTATTGATGGCGACGTCTTTGCCGTTGACGTTGATCGCTAAACGTGGCGTGCCATCGTTACTGGCGTCAGACTCAAAGGTATCGCTGCTATCAGCACCGTTATGGTTGGTGAAGAGGGTACGATCGGAGTGGGAGCTATTGGACATCTGCGCACCGAAGGCGAAGGCGCCCATGGGATAGTCGTCAGCGACTTTGAAGGTCCATTCATAGGTGAATCCCTTGGTCCATTTATCGGTGGCCTGGGAAGTTGGGTTGCTGGAGCCTTTGTAAGCGCCAAATGGGAGGGCGTAGTAGGTTTCCTTGTCTTCCTGGGTCGCGGTTTGGATGGGTCTGCTCGAAGAGGAGCTGGATGGCCTGCTCGAAGAGGAACTAGAAGAGCTGGAGGAAGAGGACGATGGAGTGGTTCCGCTTTCCGTTGAAGCTGGGCTTCCACCGCAGGAGGCTAACGACATGCACATGATCGCCGCTGCCAAGATTGTGAATTGTTTTTTCATTTCTTTTCCTTTCATTGAATTGCGAAGGGCTTGGAAGGAGATAAACCAAACCCTTCGCTCGGTTTGGTTCTTATTCACTAGGAACGATGATGAGGTATTGAACGCACGACAAATAACCTAAAAAATAAAGGGCGTCGTAATTCGCCCTAATATTCAAATAACGAGGTTATTTCAACATTGACAATCTTGCGGAAAAGACATGACGAAAGGCGGAAGGGACTACTTCTCGAAAACGTCTTTATGCGTGGATTTGTATTTGTCTAAAGTTGCGATGGAATCTGCGGTATTATAGATATT
>ONFU01000101.1 GCA_900317165.1 uncultured Erysipelotrichaceae bacterium | reverse complement strand
GTTCAATCATCAAAGGGGCTGTTCGAAAACCTAATAGGTGAACGACGGCCCCATTTCTTTTTGTCGTTGTCCAAAGTCACTTATTCAAAATTGGACAAATAGATATGAACTATCAAGGCAAAGGTTTTGGCAAGGAACTGCTTACCACCGTCATTGGGTGGTGCGAGACAAAGCCCCTAGGCGAGGCCGATACCATATACACAAGCTGCGATGGCAAAAACGAGGGGGCGATATCCCTATATCAGGCGGCTGGTTTTGAAATCACGGGCGAAAAGATCGATGGAGAAATTGTTCTTAAGCGGAGTTTAATGGGAGGGCATTCGGATGAGTGATAAATATGAATTGGTTCGATTCGAAAAAGACGGTCTGATTCTTGACGTTAATGTGTCTCCAAGCGAGGACACTGTATGGCTTTCTTTGAATGAGATGTGCCTTTTGTTCGGGCGCGACAAATCGGTTATTTCAAGACATATCAAGAATGTATTTAAAGAAGGAGAGTTGGACCCAAATCAAACTGTTGCAAAAAATGCAATGGTTCAAGCAGAAGGGAACAAAATGGTTAGAAGAACCACTGAGTTTTATAACCTGGATGTAATCATTTCGGTTGGCTACCGCGTGAAATCTAAAAACGGGGTGGCTTTTCGAAAATGGGCAAACTCTGTCCTAAAAGAGTATTTGTTACGTGGATATGTGGTAGATGGTAGCCGCGCTCTTGTGACCAA
This sequence comes from uncultured Erysipelotrichaceae bacterium, assembly GCA_900317165.1. Taxonomy (GTDB): domain Bacteria; phylum Bacillota_I; class Bacilli_A; order RFN20; family CAG-826; genus Alloenteromonas. The sequence goes on along the minus strand of ONFU01000101.1, from coordinate 2,800 downwards.
CGAGAATTACATTAACCTTCTAAATAAGGTTGAAAGTATCGACTCGAGGTTGACCAAAATCGAGGAAGAACATATCCCGGACTTAGAAAAGGTTTTCTTCGACGGCGAATATTTAGACGCTAGAGTATTTATAAAAGAACTGTTTTCTAAGGCAAAAACAAGCATTGTGGTCGTTGACCCTTATGCCGACGCAAAGGCGCTTGGTTTTCTTTCGAGCAAAGACAACGCGATTCCGGCAAAAATAATCGTTTCTTCCAAGACCAAACTTACGCAGGGCGATGTTGATGCATTTGTCCTTCAGTATGAAGCGTTAACCGTTAAGAGTGACGATTCGTTCCACGACCGCTTTATCGTCATAGACGGCAAGTCTTTATATCACCTTGGAGCCTCGTTGAATTATCCACTAAATCAACTAAGCTGAGAATAACGTTTTGACCATTAAGCGTGGCTTCAACTTCGTCATCAACCATCAAGATTTTTGCTCTTTTTTTACTCTAAATCTGTAATCCGTTTTCGGTTCCGTTTATGCCGATTCCTCTTCCTTAACAGGTTTTGAAATATGTCTTGGTCGGCCCTCAAGAAGACCGCCATTGAGCACGCCCCTTGGTTATCGTTAAGCTTAGGATAGCGCCTATTCCAATGACGCCAAATAGCGGATGATCCTTGCGGGATTGCCTCCCACGACGCAACTTTCGGGAACGTCTTTCGTGACGACCGACCCCGCGCCTATCACCGCCTTATTGCCGATGGTGACCCCTGGCAAGATGATCGCTCCGGCGCCGATCCAAACGTCATCGCCGATCGTGACGTCAATGGGGATGTTGATCCCATCTCTACGGGCATCTGGTTCTACGGGGTGAGTGACGGAAAGGATCATGACTTTTGGGCCGAACTTGCAATTATCCCCGATCGTGATTTTGCCTGCGTCAAGGAAGACGCAGTCGAAATTGGCGAAGAAGTTCTTGCCGATATAGATGTTGGTCCCGTAATCGCAATGGAAGGGCGGCTTGATGAAGACGCCTTCGCCAACCTCGCCAAAAAGAGCGGAAAGGAGTTCTGCTCGGCGGGCTTGGTCTTCTTCGGAGGAGTTGTACAATTCGCAAAAGCGGCGGGTATCCGCCTTCATTTTCATGAGTTTTTCGTCGCTGCCGAAGTATTCCTCTCCTCTTAGCATCCTTTCTAGTTCGTCCATTTAGCGGTCCTCCCATTAGGCAACGTCTTCTCACATTATACCAACCGCGCCTTTATTTCGGTATAACGGCAGACCAGAAAACGAAGCGACTCTTGCGCAATTTTGGCCATTTTTGTGCTTGTATCCATATATATAATCGAGGGAGAGGATTTATAAACGTTTTCTTTCGGGGCTGCCTCAGATCCAGGGCGGCCTTTCTTTTTGTGACACTGTTGTGACAAGCCGTTGTATATAATGAAATAAATTAAAGGGGTAACCGAACATGAGACAAGAACTACTCAAGGGCCTGACCGAGGAGCAGATTGCTAAAATCGAGGCGTGCAAGAGCCAAGAAGAAATATTAGCGCTCGCCAAAGAAGAAGGCATCGAGCTTACCGATGAGCAATTAGAGGCCATTTCCGGTGGTGGCACTTGCACACGCCCTACTGCTCAACCTGCCTATTGTAGACAATGTGGATGGACAGACTATTGTGATATCGTTGGAAACGGCGGAAAAAGTGATTATAAATACACGCTAAAGTGTCGTCATTGCGGCAATAAGTTTCTCTATAATTAATTAGTGTCGTAGTCCGAAGTCACTTATCCGAAGTTGGACAAAATGACTTATCCAGCATAGATTAGACGTCTTTGGGGTCTATTTTCTTTGTGGCGTTTCTGTGACAGATGATGTGATAGCATAATATTGATAAAGGAGAGCCTCGAATATGAGAAAAGAATTACTAAAAGGTTTAAGCGAAGAACAAATCGCTAAAGTTAAAGAATGTAAAAACCAAGAAGAATTATTAAAACTCGCTAAAGAGGAAGGCGTTGAATTAACTAGTGAACAAATTGAAGCCGTCAGTGGTGGTGGATGCTTCTCAAGTTTTAAATGCCCAAATTGTGGTTCAAAAGATTATAGAAAATTGCCGATTTATCAAGTAAGTGGATGCTCAGCCTATCAATGTAATCAATGTGGTTACGAGTGGTCTTTATAATATAAACACGATAAGTGAATTAATAAAATACTGTCAAAAAGATTTATCCAGCATAGATTAGGCCTCTTTGGGGGTCTATTTTCTTTGTGGCATTTTTGTGACAAATGATGTGATAGGGTATTATTGTCAAAGGAGAAACCTAATATGAAACATGAATCGTTAAAAGGATTAAATGAAGAACAAATTGCGAAAGTCAAAGCCTGCAAAAACAGTGATGAACTTTTGGCATTAGCAAAACAAGAAGGTATTGAACTTACCGATGAACAATTAGCGTCGATTAATGGCGGCGCTTGTATTTCGTTCTCATCAATTCATTGTCCAAAATGTGGCTCGACAAATCACAAACAAGTTACATATTACCAACTTCTAAATGAATGCAGTTACTTTGTGTGCAAAGACTGCGGTGCGGAGTGGGAATAATTAATAAAACTAACAAAGGAGAAACCTAATATGAAACAAGAATTATTTAAAGGATTAACCGAAGAGCAGATCGCAAAAGTCAAAGCCTGCAAAAACCACGAAGAACTATTAGCGCTGGCTAAAGCAGAAGGAATTGAACTCACCGACGAACAACTCACCGCTATTAATGGTGGCGGTGCCTGCAGTGTTGTTTCAGACATTGGAGATAAAATCA
>ONFU01000105.1 GCA_900317165.1 uncultured Erysipelotrichaceae bacterium | reverse complement strand
TTAAACATAGTAGTTTTTCCACCATCTTTATTGTCACAATAGCAAGCGGAGAAGGCGGATTTTCCGATTTTATTGACGGTATAGGTGCCGGCGTTAGTTCCGGTAACGGTGATTTCTTGAGGAACGGTGGCGGTTCCACTAAAGTTTGTATCCGAAGCGCCATTCTTATGCAAATCGTAAAGGAAATTGGACATTGTCGCCTTGCTGGTTGAGGAATCGCAAACAAAAGCACATTGACTAGCCGCGTCCAAAACGAGTTCCTTGGTGTTGGTGGAACCAAGTTCAACGGTGACATCATGATTTAAGGCGTCTTTTATGGTCTCCTTATAATGGATATTTGTGTAAACCGGCATTTGTTGATCGATATTGAAGGTATTTTTGCCGTTATAATCGCCACCATTGGTAACAAGGTCATAGCCTCTGGTGCCTCTACCGTTTCCAATGCTGGCTTCCTTACCAATGACTTTGTAATGGGATATCGTACCAGAGTCAGAGAAACCTGAATCAATTTGGGTGACAGGCTCCTTCTTTTCTGTGTTGGCGATGAAAGTTTCGGAACCGCTAAGATAAAGCGCTGCACGGGCGTTTCCGCCAAGAGCGTATTCGCGTAGACGAATAGAAGTGTTTTGCGTTGGCAAAATAATGGTTTGGATCATTGGGGTGCTGCGGAAATCGACGTTTCCGGAACTGTTGCTAGCAGCAGCGCCAATCGCTTGGTCTCCACCCCAACTGTTCCAATTGTTTTGATCCGCATATTTAACATTGGAGAAAGTTATGGTTTTGCCTTGTCTTTCCTCAAAAATAATGGTCTGGAGATTATGATTGCAGGTGAAGGTTTGGACAGGGATGAACAAATCAGAGGTTTTCGAAGAATCGCTGGAACCTTTGAAAATTACTTTCCTTAGAAGCGGGCTTCCGGCGAAGATTAGGTCAGGACGCTTGTTGGAATTGGTGTCGAGATTGATCGAAAAAGTGAAACCATAATCGTTCGTATAACGCGTCTTGTCATTTGGAGTTAAACCAAAATGCTTAAAAGTGCGTGGGAAAACCAAGGTGGTTAAGGAACGCGAGGCATTATATTTTGCATCTGCGGAGAACTCGTCTTTGGTGGTGCCCTCATTTTCTCCCAAAAGATGGAAGGCCTGTTTTCCGACTACTTCTAGACGGGAACCGTTTGCTGGATCAATATCAGGGTCGACGTAATCCCAGATGAATTCGTTGACATATTTGAAGCGGTTGCTATTCCAAACAGAGAAAAGATTTGAACCAACGGCGATAAGTCTTGCGGGGAGGTGAACCTTCTTGACGTTATCGCGCTGACTCATGCCGCTAAAGGCATTATCGCCAATGAACTGGAGTTCTTTTAAATTATGGAGATCGATTTTTCCGTTTGTGTTGAAATAGGAAGCATTGCTTGCGGCTTGTACACGATCGCCTTCACATTCTTTGCTACTCGCGATAACCGTTAGATTGGTATAACCGCTATCAAACATCGAATTTTCGATGGCTTTTAGGGAAGTTGGAAGATAAAGACGACGGATAGCCGTTTTGACGGCCGGTTCAAAGGCATCGGTCGCGATTCTCGTGACCTTGTTGCCTGTTGGGGCGGTAGCCATGGTGCTAGGAATCGTAATAAAGGCCGTCGGGGTCGCGCCTAGATATTTGGTCAAGGTGACCTCGTTATTCCCATCGACCGTGAAATTCCATAAGGCGGTCGCGTAGGCGGATCCATCTTTGATGGTTGGGGTATAGGAAGCGCCGGCATCGTTATAAACGCCCCAATTAGGGTGATTGTAAATCCAGGTTCCGGATGTGGAGGAATCGCCGATATCCGCCGTATCGCCAAAGAAGGTGACGTTAAGGCTGGAAGAGCAATAAAGGAAGGCCTTGGTTGCAATGCCTACCGCGGAACTCGGTTTGTTATCGTCTTCAAACATCGTGCTGGAAATGAAGACGTTAGATAAGCTTCCACAGCTTTGGAAAGCACGGGAACGGATGGTTTTGATGCTATTCAAATAGATGTTATTCGATAAATTCTTGCATCCATTGAAAGCTTCTTCCGCGATTTCCGTAATGGTTGAAGGAAGGAAGACCTCCTCAAGGCTCTTGCACTGGAAAAAGCAGAAGGCGGGAATCTTGGTTAATAACGGGGTGGTGGCTTCGCCCGCGGTGGAACAATTGCAATCGTCGGCCCCACCTTCGGCAGCGCTTGCGCCAAATGTGGCGGAGGTTAAATCGGCGCAGGAATAGAAAGCTCCTTCACCGATTTTCTTAACCGTATTCGGGATGGTGATAGATGTAATCTTGCTGCCCATGAAGGCTTCATAATCGATGGTATCGATGGTGTCCGAAATGACGACGCTGGTGGCGTTAGAACCGCGGAAGGCGTCATGCCAAATGCCGGTGATGGTGTGCCCATTATATGTCCAACCGTCGTCATCGTTTCCGTCTGTGGCGGCATCATTAAGGTTAATCGAGGTTTTGGCTTTTCCGGCTTCGGATAGACCAACGGCATAACCAGTCTCTCCGTCGATGGTGTAATAGACGAAGTCTCCACTAGTTCCTACTTCATCTCCGAAAAGAAGCCTTTTGTAGAAAAAATTAGGGGTGATAGTGAAATCTTCAATGGAACATCCACCCGCGGTGAAAGGGAACAAAAACGCGAGAATACCGAATGTGACTAGTTTAATTGTGGATTTTGTTTTCATCGTTGTCGCTCCTTTCTTTATGAATCTGGGTAGATGATTTTATCATCGTCTTTTCTGGTTCCGTTATTGAACGATATGAAGGTATTTGGGGCCCCCATATTTATTGGCGGTGCCCCATAGACCACCGTTGTTCCATAGTTGGTAAAGGCAAGCCTATTAATCGCCGATACCGTAGTGGAGGTCGCATTCAAAGTCGAAGTCAAGGTATTGTAGGCAATCGTTAAATCCGAAGAGGCCGAAGCAAACGAGCTCTTCAATGGGTCTTTGGAGAAAAGGACATAGCAACGTTTGTGCTCAAGCAAATTAGAGGATGGACTATAGGCCGTTACCGTCTGATTAACGAGGAAATTTGTGGTCGTCGTTCCGGGGTTGCCTTCGCTACCTGGCGTATAGGAATAACGCGGAACCTTAAGGAAATCGATATCCTCAACTACGTCATCGCTAGAGAAGGTATTGGTGTTGAAGTCGAGATCACCTTCGCTTTGTCCTTGCGCGGCGACATAATAGATTTTCGGCGCGCACATTAAACTATTATCGCCATTTTTTTCACGTTCAAGACCTGTTGCGCCACCAATGGCATAACGACCGGCAGGGAGTTTGAAGGTATGGACGAATAGACGCGGTTTGCCGGCGATTGCTCTTGGTTCGGAACGAGCATCCGTCGTATCAGTGTGGTTATCGGCTTCAACGAAAGAACCTTC
>ONFU01000106.1 GCA_900317165.1 uncultured Erysipelotrichaceae bacterium | reverse complement strand
TCTTCTGGCATCAAGGGGGTTGTTAATTCAATGTCGAGGAAGAAAACCGGTTCTTGGTCTGGATTGACCATAAAGGACATACCCACCCCATCAATAACGGAGAAATAATCTTTGTCGGTGGTTATGACCTTGCCGTTATAAACCTTACATAAGGAATAGGTATACGCGGTTTCGGTTTTGTCATAATAGACGTTGCTACCATTCACTCTGGAGATATGGTAGTACTTGGATCCATGCAAAACGACGTCGCCTTCGCTTATTCCACCATCTTCCCAAATGAAATCGAATTGCGAGGCTTCACTCGCCCCGTTCATGTGGTAGACCTTGCACCAATCGTTGTTGCAATAAATGTTTAGTTCCCCACTCATGGTGAAGGCGATTAGGTCCTCGGTGTATCGGCCTAATTCCTTGCCATCTAAAGTCATGGTGAATTCGGAATCGAAATAACTGGCCTCAGAATAATAAACCGGGAACGAGTAGGAACTGTAGTTATTGAGGATTTCCCCTCTTCTAATTCCAAATTCCCTGGTGCGAGATGGAGACAAAATGCCGTTGATGTAGGTATTGACCGTCAAAGTGACATAGTCAGTGCGCGAATAATCCTCGCAATAGAGGGTTATCGGTTCGGCTTCGATGGTGATCTCATCGTTTAAACCAACCATGTTGCCGCAGGTTGAATCATAATAAAGAACATAGTTAAAGATTTGGCCGCCTTTGACCTTCGCACCAATAACGTCTGTATAGGAGACTAGTTCCTGTTGGGTGTTCGCGTCCATTATGACGATGCTGCCACTTGTTTGGGTTTCGGAATTGATGCGACGGTAAATTATTAAGCCATCACTAACCCTTATTTCATCGCGGATAGCAATCACGCAGCCTGGGTCTTCGAAATACTCGCCAGGTCCGAAGACTTCTATGACGTTGATAAGCTGCCCTTCGTCAAATATATAGAAAGTAACGAATTCGGGGGCGCTACCTTCTTGAACTTCATATAAATATACAGTGGCTTTTGGGGTTTCTTGGCTACTGCCTCCGCCTCCTTGGCCGCCGCCTCCGCCTTGTCCTGACATGATCTCTTGGATACTGCCGCTAAGGAAGGTGAAGGAATGGATGATGATAGTTCCGGAAGAAGAATCCTTATCGGTGATTATCAAAACGTCGACCCCGTTAACGGTTTTATAGAAGGCGCTATTCTCGGCGATAGTGGTCCATCCCGAATAGGATTTGACGTATGCGTTGTAATTGTTATTTAGGTCTTCTGAAGTGAATTCGGATTTATCCAATTTGATTTCGTAGGTCCTAGATGAGCCGAAAATAACATATGGAGCGATGACGGAGGCGCTGACTTGGCCGCCACTAATCCGCTCGACGATGCTGGCGATTTGCTCTGCGCCTTTGTAGGTTATCTCTTCATAGGAAGAATAATCGCCGGAATAATCGTTGCCATTTTTGATAGTGATGCTTTCTTTTTCATCTTGGTTAACGACTTTGCTGATGACGATCGTATCAAGAGCGGCTTCGTCTCCTCTTAATACCGATACGGCGTAATCGGTTTTTCCGTCGCTATCCCTATGGAGATAAACCGCGGCATTCCCGTCTTTTCCTTCACTAAACCCCTTTTCGACTAAGGATCTTTGGAATTTGGAGAAGTCATCGTTTTGATAATTGATGACGGTGATGACATAGAAATAGGATTCGGTATCACTGGAATAATCGCGGACGACATTGAATGTGGCGGTTTTGCTGAGGAAACCAGGGACATCACCATATCCATCATCTATAAGGTCTTGGGTCGGCCAAGAAGGATCCACACGTTCCTGTTCTCCTTCTCCTTCTCCTCCGTGACTATCTTCTTTCGCCCCGGTATAGACGATGTTATAGAGCAAATCGCGTCCAAAGATATTGGAGAAATCGTTATAGCATGTCTTCAAAATTGGCTGAGGAGTGGATGGTTGATTGATGTATTCCTTGCACTTTATATCGGCGCCGTTTACCCCTAAATCATCGCAAGCGATGGTGATGGCCTGATTTGTTTTGGCATCATCTAGTTGGTTACGTTGGTATTTTTTGCCGTTTTTATACAATTGGAGGTATGGCTTATATGCCAAATCGCTTTCGGATAGATAATCCGCGAAAGAGGCATGGGTATTGTCTAAAACGATGGCTTTGTTCGTGCTATAGCCGATCTTGCCCCATTCTTTAATCGCGTCATTGGTGACATCGACATAATCGAATTCAGCGGAGAAATATTTTTCTTCGGGGATTTTGAAATCCGAGCAATCGTCCAAAGCGAAAAGCTTCAGCTTATAGTTCGCGTCGGTTTTATTCATGTCGTAATCGAGGAACATCTCCGCGTACATGGACTGGTGATGGACGTCGTTTTCGTGGGTGTAATTGACGTCGAATAAGGCCTTGCAATTGATCAAATCGCTATCATCGATATTGATATATAAGGAAAAGTCGAGGGAATAAATCTGTTTGAACTGGGGGCTTTGGGTGTCTTTGCCAGTCGAGAAATCATAATAGATTTCGCCCGTGATGGTTTCTTGGTATTTAACGCCAAAACTAAACCCGTTCCCGATTTTCTCCAAAGCCTTCTTGATATATTGGAATTGGATCATCGGGGGCTCATCGTATTTGAAGTCGGGCTCGCTGGTAACCCCGTCTTGGAAAAGGCTGTAGATGGACTCAATTGCCTCCCCCTCACTTCTTTTTTCTCTTGGCAACAAGCCTAACGCGTTCCTATTCGCGGCTTTTTGATTCTTTAAGGATTTCTCAACCCCGTTTAAGGCATATTGCACTTTTTCGTATTTGCTGCTAGGCAGCCCTCCTCCTGAGCCTTGTCCGCAGCCAACAAGAAAAGACAAACATAACGATGCAGCGACAATCAGTCTATGTTTTTTCATGAATTCCATCTCCTTTTACGTAGATAAACGATCGAGAACCAATTATTGTTCTTAAGGGTCATAAACCCAAGTGTCAGAGACAATTAAAACTAATTTGATGATAGGTATTGGGAATGAAATTGACCTTCGCATATTTCATTCTTTGACGACTACGAAAACTATAACCCACCCCCCAGCGGATTACAATATGTGCGACAAAAAGGCGTCTATGTTAGCAATGACGGAAATATGGGCGGGTCTTAAAACGGATTGAATAACCGCTAAGGCAAATGGAAAACACCTCTTCTCCTGAAACAGAGGATCCGGGGTATGTCAACCGCTTGAATACGGTTATTAATTTATTGGAGGTTTTTGTTAACGGTAATTTTGTTGCAGTACTTGCAGCGATACCATGCGTCACTAACTTTTTCCATGCAGTGGCTATTAAGGCATTCAGGACATTGCATGTTATCGATTTCGTACCATTCTTTTGATTTGCCACATCCACCATTAATCGCGTTA
>ONFU01000107.1 GCA_900317165.1 uncultured Erysipelotrichaceae bacterium | reverse complement strand
TTCCTCGAATTGGCGTTGGAATTCATCGTCTTTAGGGAAGGCAAATCCGCCTTCTTTGGCCCTAGTTCCATACAAAGCTATCAACCTATCGGCCAAATCATCGATTTTCTTTTTAATTCCTTCTTTGCGTTTCTTCCAATCGGATCCCGAAAGACGGGAAAGCTTAGGGGCAGCCCCTTCCCTACCGGAATATTTACGAACCAACCTAAATTGTTCTAAGGGAACGTAAAGGTATTCTCCTCCGGCATAGGCAATTTGGAGGAAGTCCCTATGGATACCTTCATCGAGAATGGTCGTTACATCAATGAACTGACCGATGCCGTTATATTCGTGGACAACGTAATCGCCGGGTTTCAAGTCTTCGTATGATTTAAGGATCGTGGCCTCTTTGAACCTCGTCGTAAAACGTGAGCTGACACTCCTTTTACCAAACAATTCGTTAGAGGAAAGGTAGGCTAATTTTAACGCAGGAATTTCAAACCCCTCAGATAAAGAAACCGTGCAAATCCCAAGTTTTTCTTTTGGAATTGCAAGGTTTTTCACTTCCTCAAAGGGTATGGATGCATCGTTCAAAAAAGAGATGATTGTCTTTCTTTGCTGGGGTTCGGAAAGAGCCAAAACCACATGGTCGTTTTGTCTAAGATAACTTTGGATCGTGGGGACGATCGAAGCCATGTTTCTTCCAACGATCGCAATCTTGTGCACATTGAATATTTGGGTATCGGCAGAAGCGGAAAACGGTCTTGATACCACGACCTTCCTGCTCCCAAAAGCTTCTGCAGGGGACATGTATTGCTCAAGGCCCGAACAAGTTAAGCCTTCTTCATGGTATTCCCCAAGATAACTGTGGGCTTCGAAATTCAGGTTCGTTGTCGATTCTTTAAATTGGTCGCCGTTAGCAACATATATGACCTCGGGGTCGAAATAAGAGATGATCGAATTAGATTTTCCTAAGGCGAACCCAAAGTACTTGTATAGGTTTTGCTTATAGTTTTTGGAGATGAAATACTCGAGATCCGCCATGCAGGATTCTCTTTCCTTCTCGCCCAAAGCGGGACCTAACCTTTCGCTATCCAAATCGATTTGCTTCTTTAATTTAATAGCAAAATTTGTCGTTTCGTCGTCATTGAGGAATATATCGGTCGCTGGGAGAACCAAGCATTCCTTTAAAGTCGATTTGGATTCCTGGGTGGAAACATCGAAAAGACGGATCGATTCAACTTCATCGCCAAAAAACTCGATTCTTATCGGCGAGAGGTAGTTAACGGAATAGATATCAAGAATATCGCCCCTGGAAGCAAATTGGAGAGAGTGCTCGATTTTATTGACTGACTCGTACCCCATCTCCACGAGTTGGGATTTAATCGCTTTTAAATCTATTTCGTCCCCCACATGGATTTGACGGCATTCCTCAATGAATCTTTTCTTCTCCGGCAGGAACCTTAACAAAGCGGAAGGATGGGTAACCAAAATATGTGGCCCTTCAGATACGAGTTTTCCCATCGCATAAAGCCTTTGTGAAAGAAGTTCTCTAGAAGAAGCTAAAGATTCCGCTCTTAGCAGTTCATCCGAAGGGAAGAAAACGACTTCGTCTTCCGAAAAGAAATTCAAAAGAAATTCATACGTCCTCTGGGCAGAATACTGGTTATTGGAGACAATCGCGAAATTTTCTTTTCTTTTGGCGAATAATGAGGCCACAAGAAGGGGGCATCCGAGGTTTTCCTCCACGAGAAAACGCCCCTTTCCTTCTCGATAGGGGGAGGTAATTGGAAGTCTAATTATCTCTCCAAGTAAGTCCGTTGGTTTTCTCCTCCTATTTCTTGTTGTGGTGATTCATCGCGTAATCCCAACCGTTAAGAAGGTAATCTTTGATAGCATGGGTCGCTTCTTTTATTGCTTCATCTATCTTCTCTTGTCCTTCTTTGGTAGGCTTCCCTAACACATAATCGATTCCTGAAAAGGCGGGTTCCCCGATTCCGATCCTCAATCGTTTGAAAGCATCGGTCCCAAGGTGCAAGATGATGTTTTTCATGCCATTATGGGAACCGGCAGATCCATCTGGGCGAAGCCTGATTTTCCCTTCGGGGATATCCATGTCATCATAGATAACAAGAATGTCGGCAATGTCGATTTTGAAATAATCGACCGCGGCCCTGACGGATTCGCCAGACAAATTCATCAGAGTCGATGGTTTAAGAAGCATAACGGGTTCTGGGAACGGCTCCTTTTTCAATATGCCGTAGGTTCCTTTGAAATTTTCGCGATCGAAATCGACGCCTGCCATTTCGGCAAAGGCATCTAGAGCATCAAAACCCATATTATGACGGGTGTGCTCATATTTCTTACCTATGTTTCCTAAACCGACGATTAATTTCATGCTTGAGGGGTTTCTAACGAAATTTTATTGAGGACACGTATCACTTTTTGAACCGAAGCCTCATCGTAACCGGTGATTGGGGTGTCCATTATCCTGCTTAGGTTTGCCTTTTCGAAATCACCGAGGTTTGGATCGTTTTCCATACGGGTGATGGAGGCCTTGATCATCATCTTCTCAATAGGGTTGAGCTTGTTATAATCAAACTTGCCCTGCATCTGATAGAACCTGATGTGGTACATATCGAGAAGGTTAGATGAAATCAATAAAGCACGGGTATCTGGATTGGACATAGCCATGCCAGCCGCGAAAACGATAACGTTTTTATTCTCCATCTCGCCATAATGGGAGAGGAATTGATCGATCCCGCGGATTACCCCGCCTCTAACCCATCCACCAAAAACGATGGTGTCGTAATCTTCGATGTTTTTGAAACGGAATTTCTTCAAAGGCATACATTCCGCGTTCACGGCTTTGGCGATGTCTTTGGCGTATTGCTCGGTTGAGCCATATTTTGATTCATAAAGGACAATTGTTTTCATAGCGTGGAAAGTGTATCACAAACTACCGCTTTATGGCTTTTAGTGTTATGCTTCCTGCCATGAAAATTAAGAATTGGTTATTAGATTTTATTAAAGGCGGGGCGCTAGGAATAGGATTATTGCCTGGTGTTAGCGCTGGAACAATCGGAATTACGGTTGGCATTTACGACAAATTGATTGGGGGAGTCAGCACCTTAAGAAAGCAATTTTGGAAATCCATTTTGATTCTCCTTCCAATTATGCTTGGGTGGTTAATCGCTGGCGTTGCCTTGCTTTATTTGGAACATTTGGCTTGGGATAAGGTTCCCTTCATCATCGTTTTGGTCTGCGCTGGTTTTACCGTTGGTGGATTACCCGTCATCTTAAAGGAAGTTCGCTCGCACACGCTTGGGATAAAGGATTTTGCCTTAATAGCATTAGGCTTCCTGATTGCCGCGGGAATCGGT
>ONFU01000108.1 GCA_900317165.1 uncultured Erysipelotrichaceae bacterium | reverse complement strand
TTCCTCCAATCCTGGTAACGCCACCTCATATCCTTCGACTGCGACCTTAGCCCAATCCTTTGATATTGAGCTATGCTATTCCTACGGAAGGGCGATCGCTAAGGAAGCAGAAGCCCTTGGCGTCAATGGCTGGTATGCTCCAGGCGCCAATATCCACCGTTCCCCTCTAGGAGGAAGGAATTTCGAATATTTCTCCGAAGATCCCCTTGTGGCCGGCAATTCTGCGGCCTACCTAATTAGAGGCGCTAAAGCCGGCGGTCTTTATTGTTATCTCAAGCATTTTGCCTGCGATGAACAAGAAAGCGGCCAAAACGGTCAGTACCAATGGTTAACTGAACAGGCGTTTAGGGAAATCTATGCACGTCCCTTCGAATTAGCCGTAAAACTTGGCCAAGCCAATGGGGTGATGTTATCGAAAAACCGCATCGGCAGTGTCCGTTCCGCCGGTTCGACCGCGTTAAATATCGATTTGCTCCGTAACGAATGGGGCTTTAAAGGAGCGGTCATCACCGATTATTATGTCTCGGGCCACGTCATGGACGCGGATGAAGCCATTAGAAGCGGAGTCGACTTGATCCTTGAAGGCGGAACGGTCAATTTCGATGACACGTCCTCGGCAACTTTCTTCAAGGGTATCGCTAGAGCGGCTAGAAACGCGATCTATTGTTATGCCGAAACGATGCATGCGGCCAATACGGCCCAATCCCTTCCCTTCGATCACCACACGGGAGCCAAAAACGACATCCAGCCTATTTGGAAGCCAATCCTTATCGTCCTTGATTGCATCCTCGTTCCTTCTTTGGGGGTCTATGCCTTCTTCGTGAGGAAGAAACTCAAAAAAGACGAAATGGAAGATTACGTATAATCTATTCTAAAACAGATACCGTTTCCCTACTTTTTGGGTAGGTAAATATCGACATAATCGAAATTGGTCGCCGAACCTTTGGAAATAACCTTGATTATGTTATCCCCTTGGTAAAGTTTGATTTCCCCCATTTTTACTTCGCCCCATTCATGGAATTTCCTATCGGGGTTTTTCGCGGCGGGATTATATCTAATCGGCGGGAAATCGATGTCCTTCCCGTTGATTTTGAGGAAAAACATGCCAGCGGGATCACGGGAATTGATCTGCTTGGCTAAGCCGTAAGCGATATAAGCGGTCGTATCCTCTTCGACTTGGATAGAGAAACCGAATCCCCTTCCTTCGCCGCCATCTAGGTTACCGACGTATTTCCCGCCCGAAGCGGTATCGTCGGTAGATATCTTTGGGCTCGAGATGAGGGAACAGTTCTCCGCTTCATAACGAGTGGCCTCATATTCAGTGGGGAAAACCGCCTCTTCAATGAAGGGGGCGTGCAAATCACGGCCATCACCATAGATTGAGGAGAGGGAAGTCAACCTATCGCCATACCAATCCGCGGCGAAGCGGAAGGCGTCTTTCTCCGATTTTACCGAAGAGGTCTCATCGCGAAGCTCGCCCGCGGTTCCTGAATAGGATCCGCCAAGATGGTGCCACCTTTGGAAATTCTCCGCGTATTCTTCTTCATATTCGCTTGAGAAGGCGTACATGGCGTTAAGCATATCGCCGAAGGAATCGCTTTCGACGAGCTGATTCCATTTGGCTTTGATCATCTCCTTGAAGAAAGCCTTTCCGGTAAGGAGGTTGAGCCATGGATTTCCTGAACCGAAAGCATAATAGCCCTTCCCGTCTTCGCAGTAGCCCGCCCTATTTCCAATCGCGGAATCATAATCCCAAGGAGCCTCGAAACGGAGGCGATGGTCTTTGTTTTCCCCTAAATCGAAATCCATATAGAAGGAGCTCCAGCCGATATCTGGGTCGCAGGTGATTTCCTGGAGGATATAGGTATCGACTAGGGAATGGAGATCGATATACCTTCCGATATGGGAACGGGGATCGGAAGCCTCGGTCCTAACCAAGGTCGTCCCATCGCTGCTCAAATCGTAATATTCCCCGTTATAGGCGGCCTTATAGGCGATGCGATAGATTTTTTCCAAATAGGTGGAAGCGAATTTCCTTTGGGAATCGGCGATGATATCGCTTTTGATGGTATAACCATGTTGCGAGGCCCATACGCTTCTTCCGTTCGGGCCCTGTAAGGCGGCCCCATTGTTATAGTTGATGGTGAAGGTTGGGTCTCCATCGGGCCCTTCCTCGGTGTAATAGCCGTCGTATTCGACAAGATAACCGATCCCGTTATCGATTTGGTCGTCTTCTGGTTCGGTGATCTCGATTCTCCCTGTTCCGGTTTGCTGTTGCTCAACAAGGAGATAGACTCCCCAATACTCCCCGTTGATGTTGACTTTGACGGGAGTGAAGTCCGAGACGTAATAGCCATCGCTTCCAAGGATCCTCTTTCCTAAATAGAAGGCGCTCGCGTTACGCAACAAGGAACTGTCCTTGACATCGGCGAGAAGAACCCATGATTTGGCCTTTAAATTGTTATTCAACCCAAGCATACCCTGCTTTTTGTTGAATTTGATGCGCAGGGGCTTCTTATCGTAATTCGCGGTGTAATTGCCTCTAACCTTCACCCCGGCGTCTATTTCGGTAAGAGCATATTTTTCATCGCATCCAGAGACGCTAACCTTGCAGGAGGTGTAATCCATCTTGTTAAGGCGATCTGGAATCGTGACGAAATCGAAGTCGCCGTCTTCGGAGACAATGGAAATCGTCGGCATTTCCGCGGTGACTGGATGTTCATAATCGTAATTCCCTTCCTTCACGAGGGGGATTTCAACCGCGGGGAATTCGAGGTTTAGGGGTTTGATTTCTTCGCTAGAGCTTTCCTCTATGGAAGATTCTTCTGAGGATTCCTCAATCGGGGGCTCCGTTAGACTCTCTTCACTTGAAAGAGAAGATTCTTCCTCCATGGACGATTTCTCTTCCGTGGAAGATTCCTCGATTTCGCTCGAAGATGAGGAAGAAATTATTGGGCTAATGGTAGAGGAGGATTCGCTTTCCGAACTCTCGGAAGAAGGAGTGGAGATGGTTTCACTTTCGGAAGTCTCTTGGCTTTCCGTCGTCTCGCTGCTGGTTTCGGTCTTGCTAGTAGATAAACTATTGCTATTTAGAACTCCCCCACAGGAAAAAAGTAAGGAAGTCAACAACAGGGAAGACAATACAACCGGTTTTCTTTTCATGGGAAAGCCCTCTTTTCGTAGTTTGATTA
>ONFU01000109.1 GCA_900317165.1 uncultured Erysipelotrichaceae bacterium | reverse complement strand
CGCAGGCGTAGACGAGCTTCGCGTAGGTTCCGCTCTCCTTCTTCCCCGTCGCATGGAACCTTATGGCCTCAAGGATATCCTCATCCTCTATCTTAAAGGCCTCCTTGGCGAGGAAAGCCCCGGCGAATTGGTGATAAGCCCATTCGGGGAAATCGAGGTATTCTGGCATATATTCCTCGATTAAGGGCCTGAGCGTGCCGTCAACCTTCCTCTTCCCACAATCATGGAGCATCCCGGCGATATAGGCCTTGCGCCCGTCCAAACCATGGATTAAGGCGATTTTACGGCATAAGGCCGCCACCGAAAGGGAATGCCTATAACGCTTCTTGCTGACCATGAAGCCAAGCAAGGCCCGTTCATCGAGATCCTCGCTAAGCTCCTCCTTCTCAAAGCCGTCTTTATCCAAAAAGGAAAAGCCGGTAAGAAACATGTTCCTATCGACGTTTTCTAGATTCGGGCAAACCCCGTTGATGATGGCTTCGAGGTTATTATTCATTTAGGAAGGACGATCTTTGGATCTTTCTTGCTCGGACGGTAAATCGTGATGACCCTGCCGAGAAGCTGGACGATTTCGCAGTCTAAATGCTTCTTCAAGAGGTCGCAAAGCTCCTCTTTCTCCTGATCGCTATTTTGTAATATACCGACCTTTATGAGTTCCTTGGCTTCCAAAGCCTTATCGAGGATCTCATAAAAGCCCTCGTCAGGCTCGTTCTTCCCGAGGAGGTAACGATGGTCGATGCGGTTGGCCAAACCGCGCAGATAGGCCTTCTGCTTGCCTTTTAAAGTCATTTTCTCTTGATCTTAGTCCTTGATGTGTAAACGGAGACGCCCTTAGGGACCATAATGCGGAAGGTTTGCTTATCTGCTTCAAAGCTGAACCAGCCCAAACCTTCGATGCCGATATCCCTCTTTCCGGTCTCGGTGACCTCGATATCGAAGGCATCGAAATCCGCGGGTTCGTCATAAGATGGGTCATAAACCCCGACCTTGCCGTCTTTAAGTCTACGGAAGAAAGAGCCTTCGAGGGCCTTGGATGAACCATGGCGAACGGCGAGTTCGTTTTTGAAATAGAGGTTCATATTGGTTTTCCTTCCGGATGTTAGGGCCACATAGAGCAAGCCTTCCAAAGAGAAGGCCCCGCCTTTAGCAAGGGTGAGCTTGCGGCCGTTAACGTGCTTAAGCGGCGTGATTTTACGGACCAAGCCTTCGCAGACTCCGCGGATATCGTTGGTTATCGGGAAGCCTGGGAAATCGTAAAGATAGGTCGAGGCGTCTAAAGGGATCTGCATCACGGGTATTTCCGTGCGCGGATATAGAACCGTCTCGACAGGACGGTCGAAGGAATTGTTATAGGTCCTTAAGAAAGCGTCGCGGAAGGCGCTTTTTCCGGCGTTTTTGGAACCGAGGAGATAGACGTCATGGAATTCCCTGCGGCGTTGGATTTCCTCGACCAGCGCGGAGACGTTAGATAAGGAATTCAAGGAGGTGAGGATGACGTCATCGGCTTTGACCGAGACTTTCGCGGCGCGGAAACGGTGGGCGACGTATTCCCTTAAGGCATCATCGGATTCCTTTGGGGGAAGGAGGTCGCGTTTATTCGCGCAGACGAGCACCTTCGCGCCCTCAAGTTCATCGACGAGTTCAGGGGCGAAGGAGGCTTCGAAAGAGAAGACATCGACGAAATAGACGATTAAGGAATCGCTAGCTTTGGCGTCTTGGACGATCGAAAGGAAGTCATCATCGATCTCCGGGGCCCTTGGGGCGATGTTATAACGGGCTTCATGGAAGCATTTGTCGCAAAGCAAAACGGAGGAAGGCCCGTATTTCTCGAACGTTTCCTTGTTGATGTAGCCCAAAGCTTCGGGGTCATCGGTTTGGAGGGGCGTTCCGCAATTGAAGCAACGCCTGATTACCTGGATACGGCTCATTTCTTTACTCCTTCTTTATTCTAAGGGTTTTAGAAGCCCTTGTTCTTTTAACTTGGCCCTTTTGGGCTTATCGAATCTACGATTCCATCTGGTCCATGGAGGTTCGATGGAAGGGTCGAGGGGCTCAACGAGAATCGTCGTTATCCCCGCCCTATTCCCGGCTTTTACATCAGTTTGGATCTGATCGCCGATCAAGACGACCTCCTCCTTTTTGTAGCCGAGCTTTTTGATGAGCTTCCTTAGCCTAAAGGCAAAGGGCTTAAGCATCCAACAACGATATTCGATGCCAAGGAGATCTGCGTAATGGCCGACCCTCTTGCCTTTGTTGTTGGAGGCGATCATCAAGCGGAGCGAGGCGGAGACGAATCTTTCCTTCATGGCTTTGGCTTCTTCGGTCGGTTCCTTGACCGCATAAGGGTCGAGGGTGTTATCCAAATCGAAGAGAATGAGCTTATAGCCGTGCCTTGCGAGCATGTTCGGGTCGATATCCCTCGAGCATTCGTAGTAGGCGCTCGGAATCTCGTTTTTCCTCATGGGGAAATTGTAAAGCGCGCACGCGTTATAGGCAAGAAGGAAACAAAACAAATCAAAAAACGATGCATGTCCCTTCTTATTTTGATTTTCTATTGCCAAATTGCTTCGAAAGCATCGAGTTTTCCTCACTACTATAAAACTACTAAAAAGATACTAGATTTCAAAAGTAATAAATTAAGGGTTTCTTTCATGGCCTCAAATAACCTATGCATGTATGCCGTATTTTGTGGAAAACTACCGCTTTTTCCACATATCTTTTTCCACAATGCTTCATTCACTTATACGCGCACGCGCATACATATATATATAAAGGGAATCTAACTTAAAAAAAGGAACGGACAAGCCGTTCCCTTAGTTTAGAAACCGTCGTCTCCGAAGATTGACAACTGTTCAAAGAGCTCGACCGGTCCTTCGTTATCCCCTTCTTCATTTCCTTCAAGAAGCTGGTTTGGTTCAGAATCGGAGTCAGATGGCTCGCTGATGGAAGAAATATCTTCTCCTTCTCCGCTTTCTCCTTTAGAAGGCTCAAAGGTTTTGAAGGAATCATCAATCCGCAAGGAATCGTCCCTGAAAACCGAAACAATCGTTCTTCCCTTAGGAAGTTCTTTCTCACTCTTTGCGTATTTATCCATTGGGGTAAGGAGAAGGTCCTCATAGACGACTTCGGCATAGGAGCCATCGTCAAGGGTGACTTTGAAAGTCTTTGGAACTTC
>ONFU01000110.1 GCA_900317165.1 uncultured Erysipelotrichaceae bacterium | reverse complement strand
TCTCTGGGTTCGACTCGAACGCGTCGGAGCTGGAGGCGCCGTTGCTGTTGGTGAAGAGGGTGCGGTCCGCGTGGGAGGAGCTGGTCATCTTCGCGCCGATGGTGAGCCAGGCGTTCTCGACGGCCTTGTTCGCGGTGAAGGTCCAGGTCCAGGTCGCGCCTTTATCCCACTTGACGTCCTCGTGGAAATCCTCTCCGCGGGTGCTGCCTTCGTAGGCCCAGTAGGCGAATCCGGCGTAGGTGGCTGGACGGGTCGGTTCGACTGGTCCTTGGGAGCTGGAGGAGCTCGGTGCCGGTGTGCTGGAGCTCGATGGGCGGGTGCTGGAGCTGGAGCTGCTGCTGGAGGAACTTGGAGTCGGCGTGCTGGAGCTCGATGACTCTGGTGCGCCGCCGCAGCTAGCTAGTCCAAGGGCAGCCAACATCGACAAAATGCAGACGATTTTTTTCATATTAGCCTTTTTTTGTTCCGCATATATTTTGCGCGGAACTATCCTTTCCTTGGGAGTATTGTCTTGACCCCTTTGCGATAGTCCTCCCAAATAACTAGCACAAAGCGCAAATAACGGGTCAAATGTTTTACTTGGTGCATTAATCGTAAAATCTCTAACTAGTGTCAAATATGATTTTCTTGCGCTAATCCTTAGACTATCTTTAAGTTGGCCTCTACTTTTATGCCTAATTCTCTACTCTTTTTGCACAAAAATATCATTCGTATAAATGTCAGCCATAACAGAGGAGATCAAAACGAAAAAGGCTTAAAATTGTCTCTATTGCATTCTTATTCAAATAAGTAATTAGTCTCTTTCCGTTGATTTCACTTAGAAAGAAACGCAAGATTGTCAATTTGAGCCAACTGGCCTGCAAATAGAATCATGACATAAGGTGGTCCGATAATGCGGACAAAACGCAAATATCGAGCAAGCCTAGGTTTTTGAAACCGGAGGAACTATACGATGAAAGAAGCCGTAAACCCCTACCTCCCGAGTTATGAGTACATCCCCGACGGGGAACCTCATGTCTTCGATGGCAGAGTCTATATCTATGGCTCTCACGACAAGTTCAATGGCCGTTTCTTCTGTATGAACGACTATGTCTCCTATTCAGCCCCCGTGGATGATTTGAAGTCCTGGCGTTATGAAGGGGTCATTTGGAGAAAGAAAGACGATCAGGGCAAGAAGCCATGGTTATTGAAGCAATATTACGCACCAGACGTCGTCCAAGGTAAGGACGGGCGTTATTACCTCTATTATTTCAGGGGCAGCGCGGGAGTCATCGGCGTCGCCGTGTGTGATAAGCCCGCGGGCGAATATAAATATTATGGACACGTCCGTTATAAGGACGGCACCCTCCTAGGTCAAAAGAAGGAAAAGGACCTAGCCCAATTCGACCCAGGCGTCTTCCGCGACGACGATGGCAAGATCTACCTCTACACCGGATTCGGTGAAAAGGGACCGAACATCTTCACCCATTTCGGACCGGTCAACTATAACGGGGCCATGGGCGTCGAGCTCGAAGACGATATGCTGACCATCAAGGAAGAAACGATGGCCCGCATAGCGAAGACACAGCATTGCGCGAAGGGAACCGGCTATGAAGGACACGAATTCTTTGAAGCCTCCTCAATGCGTAAATTCAATGGCAAATACTACTTCATCTATTCCTCATTACTAGGACATGAACTCTGCTATGCGATTGGCGATTCCCCATTAGGAGAATTCAAATTCGGCGGGACGCTTGTCTCCATTGGAGACGTCGGCCTAGCCGAAAAGCCGATGAATTATCTCGGCAACACCCATGGAAGCGTCGAGTTCATCAACGGCAAGTATTACGTCTTCTACCACCGCCAAACCAACCGTCACTGCCATTCCCGTCAGGCCTGCGCCGAAGAGATTAAGATGGACGCGGACGGAAGGTTCCTCCAAGCGGAAGTCACTTCCTGCGGACTTAACGGCGGACCACTCATCGCTAAAGGCGAACACGAGGCCCGCATCGCCTGCCATCTCTATTCCAAAAACGGCGTTACCTTCTACCGCGCCAAAGCCCGCAAGGGAATCCACCCCTTCTTCACCCAATCCGGCAAAGATAGGGAAGATAACCCAGACCAATACATCGCGAACTTCTGCGATGGGGCGACCGCCGGATTCAAATACTTCCTCTTTGCAGGGGATGAATCCAAGATCGAGGTCGTGGTCTCCGGTAAAGGCAAAGGCAAAATGGTCATCCTCGATGGCCCTAAGGGCAACGAGATCGGCTCGGTCGAAATCAATTCAACCGGGAAAGCCCGCCTTCCATTCCAAGGGAAGATCGCTCCCAAAGAAGGGGTCGGTAGTCTCTACTTCCGTTATGAAGGAAGCGGAGCCCCAGGAGGAAAAAACCATGTTTGATTACAACGGAAAGAAAATCGTCTTTGAAGGAAAAGACAGCAAAAACCCATTCGCCTTCCATTATTATGACCCAGAACGCGTCGTCGCCGGACGCAAGATGAAAGATCATCTTAAATTCGCGATGAGCTATTGGCACACCATCAACGCCTCTGGCACCGATATGTTCGGCGGCGATACCGCGGATAAGAACTTCGGTGAGCCTTACGGCATGGAACGCTACATGAAGAAAGCGGACTTCGCCTTCGACTTCATGCAGAAACTCGGAATCGAATACTATTGCTTCCATGATGTTGACGTCGCTCCGGAAGGAAAGAACCTTGAAGAGAGCGTCCGTAACCTCGAAGTCATCACCGATTATTTCGCCAAGAAGCAAAAAGAGACTGGCATCAAGTTGCTTTGGTCCACCGCCAACATGTTCTCCGACAAGAAGTTCATGGCCGGTGCCGCCACTTCTCCTAACGCCGATGTCTTCGCCGTTGCCGCCGGCAAAGTCAAAGCCGCGATCGACGCCGCCATCAAATTAGGCGCCACCAACTATGTCTTCTGGGGTGGCCGTGAAGGTTATGACACCCTTCTTAACACCAATATGGGGCTCGAGGTCGATAACCTCGCTAGACTCCTCACCATGGCCCGCGATTATGGCCGTGCCCATGGTTTCAAAGGCGACTTCCTCATTGAACCAAAACCAAAGGAACCGACCAAACATCAATATGATTTCGATGTCGCCACCTGCGTTAACTTCCTTCGCAAATACGATCTCCTCAAGGATTTCCGTATGAATATCGAAGCCAACCACGCGACCCTTGCGATGCATACCTTCCAACACGAAATCCGCGTTGCCCGCATCAACGGAGTCTTCGGCAGCATCGACGCCAACCAAGGCGATATGCTCCTTGGCTGGGATACCGACCAATTCCCGACCAACATCTATGACACCACCCTCGCGATGTATGAAATCCTCAAAGAGGGCGGATTCAAAAACGGCGGTCTCAACTTCGACGCGAAGACCCGTCGTCAATCCAACACCTACGAGGATATGCTCCTTGCTTATATCGCCGGCATGGATAGCTTCGCCCTTGGCTTAATCAAGGCCGACGAACTTATCCGTGATGGCAGATTCGACAAATTCGTTGAAGACCGTTATGCCTCCTATAAAGACGGCATCGGCAAGAGAATCGTCGAAGGCAAAGAGAACCTTGAATCCCTCGCCGCCTATGGCGCGAAGCTTGAGAACATCAAGGTCGATAGCGGACGTCAAGAATACCTTGAAGCCCTCCTTAACGATATCCTCTTCCGTTAATTAAGGAGCCTTATATGTATATCGGTATTGATTTAGGCACTTCTTCCTGCAAAGGGTTGCTCGTCGACAAACAAGGGAAGATTCTGCGCATCCATGCCGTGCCTTACGATGTTAGCTATCCAAAAGACGGCTATAGCGAACAAGATCCGAAACAATGGATCGACGCAGTCGACGAGATCCTCGATAAGCTCTCCGAAGGCATCAAGGACCAAATCCTTGGTATCTCCTTTGGGGGACAGATGCACGGTTTGGTGGCCCTTGACGAAAACGATAAGGTCATCCGTCCCTGCATCCTTTGGAACGACGCTAGAACCGAGGAGGAAACCCGTTATCTAAACGAGAAGATTGGCAAGGACGTATTGTCCGCGGAAACCGCGAACATCGCTTTCGCCGGTTTCACCGCCCCAAAACTCCTTTGGATGAAGAAAAACGAGCCGGAGAACTTCGCCCGTATCGCCAAGATCATGCTTCCAAAGGATTATGCGATCTATCGTTTGACCGGCGTGCACGCGACCGATTATAGCGACGCTAGCGGAATGCTCCTCCTCGACGTCAAAAACAAAAAATGGTCGAAGAGGATGTGCGAGGTCTGCTCCGTCAAGGAATCCTGGCTACCAAAGCTCTTCGAAAGCTATGAGGTAGTCGGTAAACCAAAGCCGGAATACGGACTTCCAAACGCGGTTGTCACCGCGGGTGCTGGCGATAATGCGGCGGCCGCAATCGGCACAGGCTGCATCCATAACGGCGAATGCAACGTTTCCTTGGGAACTAGCGGAACCGTCTTCATCGCTAGCGACAAATTCTCCGTCGATAAGAATAACGCCCTCCATTCCTTTGATCACGCTAACGGCAAATACCACCTCATGGGTTGCATCCTTGCCGCGGCCAGCTGCAATAAATGGTGGCTTGAGAAAGTCTTGCAGACGACCGATTACAAAGAGGCCTATGCCGGACTAAAACTTGGCGAAAACCCCGTCTTCTTCCTTCCATATATGATGGGAGAGAGGTCACCTCATAACGATCCCTTTGCCCGCAGCGCCTTCATCGGCATGCGTCCCGATACCTCCGCTAAGGACATGAGCCTAGCGATTCTTGAAGGTGTCTCCTTTGCCTTGAAGGATTGTCTGGAGATTGCTAGGGATAACGGCATTGAGATAAAGAAGGCGACCGTCTGCGGAGGCGGAGCGAAGAACCACCTTTGGATGGAACTTCTCGCGAACATCCTCGATGTCGATGTCTATTGCCTCGAAAACGAGCAAGGACCCGCTTATGGAGCGGCGATCCTCGCGATGGTTGGACGTGGCGATTACAAGGACTTCGATGAAGCTAGCAAGGCGATCATCAGGAAGAACCTCGTCGCTTCTCCTGACGACAAACTCCGCGAGGCTTACAAGAGGAAATACGAAATATTCCGTTCCCTCTATCCGGCCTTAAAGGATTCATTCGCCTTGATGAACAAAAACAAATAACAAAAAAAGGGAACCCATGTATCGAAACTAGGTTCTCTTTTTCTTTACTTAGATAACTCGATGAGTTTGGAGATATCGTAAGGCCTAACGACGATTTGGCCTTCCTTTGGTTGGTATTCGGCATCGAAAACGATATCCGCATCCTCTTTGTTATCGACTCTCTCTCCTTTTAAGGAGAGGACATCATACATGTTCACACTTAAGAATCGTTCATCTAGGTAGATTGAGGCGGCGTTAAGCTCGTTTTTGGAGACGACCGCCCCTCCATTTGTCTTAATGTTAAGGACGATGATTTCCCTTTTCTTTAGGTCAATCGCGAAGGAAGCCATCGAACGGCATTCACCGCGGACATCCATCTGGAATTCGATGTTCTTG
>ONFU01000112.1 GCA_900317165.1 uncultured Erysipelotrichaceae bacterium | reverse complement strand
GAAAGGCGTCTTGCTGAAGAAGACGTCGAAAACGTCAGAAAGATGCATCCTGGTTGGACCGTCTCCGAACTTCCTTGGAAAGAAATAGAGGACGAAGACGAAAACGAAAACGAGGAAGAAAACAAAGAAAACAAAGACGAAGAATAAGAGAAAAGCCAGACCTTACAATCTGGCTTTTTTTGATGTATGGGTCCATCTTCGCTTCGTTATCAAGATCGCGTATATCGTTCAGCATCTTGAAGAGGTTTCCGGAAAGGGTGATGAGGTTAAGAGGGGTAGTGACTTTTCCGTCTTCGATCATATAGCCTTCGGCTTGGCAGGAGAAATCGCCGGAATTGGCGTTCATGCCGGTACCTAATCCAGCTATCTCGGTGATATAAACGCCTTTTTTGATAGGAGCGATCATCTGCTCAAAGGTTTTCTTGGTGCCTTTGACATATAGAGGCCCTACATCGGTGACGAATTTCGAGCCTCCCCAAGAACCGTTCCCGGTTGATTCGACACCATCTTTATGAGCGGTTTCGCGGTTATAGAAATAATTCTCGAGGACGCCTTTCCTAACAATGAATTTGTTCTTGCAGGGGACGCCTTCATCGTCGAAGCCACGGAAATAGAAACTCTTGGCCAAAGGCTTTTCCTCGATGGTCAATTTGGAAGAGGCGACTTTGGTGTGAAGCTTTCCTTCCAAGAAGGAGGAATGACGTTGGACCTCGTCTGCTACGCACGAATGCATGAAGTAGCCAAGCAAACTGCCCATGATGTCTTTATGAAGAACGGTTGGGTATTTGCCGGCCTTGCAGGGTTTGCCCCCGAATTTCTTCAATGCCTTCTCGCAAGCTTTCTTCGCAAGTTCCTTTGGCTTGAAGGTTGAATAATCGGTATCGAAATGGATTTCATAGAAAGTCTTGGTCTCGTCTTTGTCCCTGGCGACCGCTCCAGCAAGGAAATAGTAGTAATTGCTCTTGCGGGAGAGCTTGAGGCCATGGGAGTTATAGAAGTCTTGAGAACTTTCCCTCTCTGAATAGGTGACGTGGTCTGCGTCGGTAATACGTTTATCGAAGGCGTATATCTCGTTTTCGAGCTCGCGGAGGTCCGCGATCTTCTTCTCGATTGGGACAAGGGCTAACGTCTTATCAAACGTTTTCCTGCTCGCGTATTTGTCTACGCCTTTGAATAGACCGATTTCGTTTGGCTTTTCGGAATATGTCGCGGTTAAGATGATTTGGTTAACGAGGAATTCAAAGGTGTCTGGCCCTAGTTTTTCGGTCGCACCGGAACCCAATTTGCCGTTATAGATACCAATAGCGACTACCGATTGAGCACTATTGATGTGATAGGCATCGATTTCATGATGGAAGAGAGTGATGGAGGTAGAAACGGATCTGCTAACGAAGATTTGGGATTCGCTGATGCCCTTTTCCGCGGCTAAATCAAAGAATTTCTTGAAGTTCATTCTAATTTTCCTCCTCTTCCACCGACGGTGATTTCCGTTAAGCGAATCGTCGGCTGGCCAACGTTAACGGGGATTGAGCCGCTCGAAGCGCCACACATGCCTTGTCCTAAGGCGCGGTCGTTTCCAACCCTATCGATATTCATGAGGATCTCTTGCCCCGTTCCAATAAGGGTACAGCCCTTAACCGGTTCGCAGACCTTGCCGTCCCTGATGATATAGGCTTCGGAGGCCGAGAAGTTGAATTCGCCGGTTGTCGGTTCGACGGAACCTCCACCGAAATCAACGACATATATGCCAAGTTTGGTGTCTTTGATGATTTGCTCAGGATCATCTTTGCCGGATTCGATATATGTGTTGGACATACGGGAAGTCGGATCGTTCTTGTAGCTTTGTCTACGGCAGCAGCCAGTTGGCGGCATATTGAGCCTTCTTCCGTTGGACCTATCAACAAGGAATCCGGTGCAGATTCCGTCCTTGATTAATTCGACTTTGGAGGTTGGGATACCTTCAGAATCGATATTCGAAGAACCCCATTCGTTCTCAATGGTTCCGTCATCATAAGCGGATACGATAGTGCTCGCGATTTGCTTACCGATGGAATTAGAGAAAACCGAGAGGCCTTTTGCGGTCGCCGAGGATTCGAGTGGATGACCACAGGCTTCATGGAAGAGAACGCCTCCCCAACCGTTGCCTATGACAACCGGGAACCTGCCCGAGGGGCATTCCTTGGCGCCTAGCATCATAATGGCCTTTTCACCGACTTCACGGCCTTTGGCCTTATAGTCGAGTTCGTTTTTGAAATAACTCCAACCAGCACATCTTCCCGGGCCCTTAAAGGCTGTTTCGATGGCGTTGTTTTCGCCTACCGCGAATGCGATAAACGCTACACGGGTTCTCTCTTCTAAATCCTCGAAGATTTTTCCTTCCTCTCCTTCGGCGTTGAAGATCTCGATCTTCGTGCGAGTGGAACCAAGGGAATTTTGGATACGGGCAAGTTTAGCAGGATCGACCTCATGGACAGCCTCATAGCATTCTTTGAGATAAGCTATTTTCTCTTCTGGGGGAACGTCCATGACCGAATCCTTGATGGGATTGATCTTCTTGACCCTTTGTTTCTTTAGCGATTTGACGGTTATTATGCGTTCTCCCTCGAATGAAGCGGATAGCTTCTCCGCGAGGGATAAAAGACTTTTCTGCGAGAGGTCGCTTGCATAACCGTAGACGGAAGAAAAGCCTTTGAGAATACGGACGCCCGCTCCATAGGAGAGGGTTCCGCTGACGCCTTCAACGCGTCCGTTTTCAAGAAGCGTTGAACTTCTTTCCGTTTGCTCTACATAGATTTCCGCGTAGTCGCCGCCCGTGGCTAACGCCGCGTTTAACACTTTTAGAGCAAGTGATTTTGATAACACGTTTATTGCCTCCTTTTCTGGGCTATTGCCCTTTGTTGCGGACATAAGTATGACGGAAGACGCTAATTGCGCAACAACTTTTAGTTGTCTTCCGCGCTGACTATCTTTGGCATTTCGGGTTTTAAGTATTTTCCCCTTCCCTTTTCTTTATAAGAAAAACTATTAAGGAAGAGCTTGGACGCGCTATAATTTTTTAAGGGAGAAAAAGCATGGCAAAACTCTTATATCAGGGACACGCGTCCCTTAGACTTCAGACCAATGAGGGCAAAACCCGATTTGGTTTTGATTACCCATGAGCATTTTGACCATAACGTCATCGACAAGGTTCCTTTAACGGATAGGACCATTATCATCAGAAGCAAAAACGCATTAATCGAGGGCGTGTATTACGATTTCTCCTATTTCGGGGTTCATATTAAGGCCGTTCCAGCCGGAAACAAGAACCACGATATTCGCGAATGCGTTGGTTGGGGTCTATACCATGTCTCCTGAAGAAGCGACCAAAGTAGCAAACATCATCAAACCAAAACATTTGATTCCCTACCATATGCATGTAGGAATGCTATTCGACATCAATATGGATAAGCGGGTTACTTACGAAAACACCATGCTGGTAATGCCAGGAGACATCGTCGAATTATAGGAGGGAGCCTTATATGAGTGCGATCGTTCAACTTGAAAACGGAATTACTACATTCCGCAGGGGAGACAAAACATTCCAATTGGAATTTATATCCCCAACCGCCATCAGATTCTATGAAACAGGGCGAAAGGAAAGCTACGCGATCGCTAAGGCGCCATCTCCGGCCCAAGAAGTAAGAAGAGGAGAGGAAGAAGGGGAAAACGCCCTCTTCTATGGAGACTTATC
>ONFU01000114.1:3014-3393 GCA_900317165.1 uncultured Erysipelotrichaceae bacterium | reverse complement strand
CACGAAATCCTTAACGAAAAAGACAATGCCCTAGTCTATAAGGACATGTTGGATTTCTTCAATAAATAAAGAGAGGCATTATTCAATTCTTCCTTAAAAATGGCGGTTGCGGGCCAATTGCAACCGCCATTTTCTCTTTTGCAAACTAGATGCGTCGAGCTTTCAAACTGGAGTTGCTAGAACGGTTTTTGGATTTAAGGAAAATAAAGGCATAACCGGAGGCAAGACCCATGTTCGGAAAACAAAAATCAATCAGCGAAGGCCAAATTGAAAAGTCACCATATGAATTGGATGAAACGGAAAGAGCCTTTACTTCCAATTATGCAGAAGGTTCATCTTATTCCCGCGATCTTCCTTTCTCGGGATTCAAGAAACTTCT
>ONFU01000114.1:0-3000 GCA_900317165.1 uncultured Erysipelotrichaceae bacterium | reverse complement strand
AACTTCTCCTCCAAGGACCTTGGAACGAATAGTCTCTATATTTATATTTTCTGTCTTTATCGTAAAATCTTCCCAAAGAGGTAAACGATGAAAGACATTACCTATCAAAGAAAACTACAAGCCTTATTAGGAAAAGAGGTCGAGGGATCTATCGATAGGCCTTTAGGATCAAGGCATCCAAAATACCATGAGATGGTTTATCCAATAAATTACGGGTATATCGATGGCTTTATGGCTCCTGATGGCATGGAACAAGATGCCTATGTAATAGGAACCAATAAACCCATGCAGCGATTTAAGGGAACCGTGATAGCGATTATCGAAAGAGAAGATGATATTGAAGATAAACTTGTCGTCTCTCTTAATGGCAACGATTATTCCGTCGAAGAAATAGAGAAGCTTATAAATTTTCAGGAACGTTATTTCAAACACAAAATAATAAGAAGGGGAGACCTATGAACGCGGATATTGATATTCGGGGCGTTAGGCTTGAAACGGATAGGTTGATCCTCCGTGAATGGTATCCTAGCGACGTGGATGATTTATATGAATACGCGAGCGTTCCGGATGTCGGGGAAAGAGCCGGCTGGCCCCATCATAAAGATAAGGCGGAATCACTTTGGAGGGTCAACCACTTTATCGAAGGAAGGAAAACATTCGCGCTTGTCTATAAAGAAAACAACAAGGTAATTGGCTCTTTAGGTATTGAAGAATATGGGATGGAAGAGGAGCTCAGCGAATTTTTTGATTACCGCGGCCGTGAAATTGGCTATGTCTTAAGCAAAGACTATTGGGGAAGAGGCTTAATGAGTGAGGCCGTTAAAAGGGTTATTGCCTACCTTTTCGATGAAATGGATTTTGATTTCCTTCTCTGCGGACATTTCGATAAGAACAAAGCCTCTGCGAGGGTGCAGGAGAAATGCGGTTTCCTCCCTTACCGTAAATTAGTCTTCGATACGGCTTTAGGCACGAAGGAACCAGGTGAATTGAACCTCCTAATCAATCCCAAAAAGAACATACGTTTTGCCTTTTCCCATCCTGAAACCCTAATTTATAAACCTCGATAAAAACATTTTTATTCACTTTGTTTTCTTAAGATTGACATAGGAGAACATTTTTTAGCGTTTAGACTAAAGGCAGAAAAAGCATCTTTTCATATTTTGATTCAGACAAGGGGGTATCAAAAATGGAAAACAGATTCAAAAAGGGATTTCTTTGCGTTCTCTCGGTCGCACTCCTTTCCGCTTGCCAAGGCGGTAACCCTGGAAGTAGCAGCGCTTCGCAAAGCAAGGAGAGCGAACCTATTTCCTCTTCTTCCTCAACCATAAGCCCGGCTTCTTCCTCCTCTTCCGAGCCGGAAGTGACTTCAAGCCAGACTATCCAAACAAGCGAAACAAAAGAAAGCTCCTCTAGCGAAGAGCCACCAATTGAGACATCCACCATTTCTTCTAGCGAGGAGGAATCAAGCGAATATCCTCCTTGCGATGAACATGAATATGAGGAAAGCATCTATAAGAAGGCCACGATCGTCGAAAAGGGCATTAAGCGTTTTACCTGCAAGAATTGCGGACGTCATTATGATGAGGAATATTATGATTTAGACGAATATTCCTTCGAGAATATGACCTATAGCTATGATGGCAAACCCCATCAAATCCTAATCGAAGGTATGCTTCCTTATGGTCTCCATGTCGAATATGAGAATAACGTCCTAACCGAAATCGGCACCCAGGAAGCAACCGCGAAGATTCTTGATGATAAAGGTAACCTCATCGAAACCAAGAAAGCCAACATCGCGATTGTCGAAAACGTTGGCTTTGCCAATTTGAGGCTGACTACCGAGACCGGCGAAGACCCAGATTACAAAGAACGCGACCTTTATACGAACATGACCGTCTCGATGGATAATTGCGCGGACGATTACGCCTTTAAGGATGTTGCAGGCGGGATTAGGATCCGCGGGAATAGCACCAACCAAGACGAAGTCACCAAGAGGGCTTGGAGATTAAAACTCGACAAAAAACGCAACATGCTTGGCCTAAATGGCGGGACAAAGGAAAAGAGTTGGGTCCTTCTCGCCGATTATTTCGACCAATCGATGATGCGCAATGCGACCGCCTTTACCTTTGGTAATTCCTTATTCAACCATTCCGGAAATTATTGCACCGACTTCAAGCACGTCAATTTCTACATGAATGATGATTACCGTGGCGTCTATCTTCTTGCGGAGCAGCAGCAAGCTAAACCAACACGCGTTCCTATCAACGAAGCCGAAGATTATGAAGGCACGGACGTCGGCTATCTCGTCGAACTTGATGGCCTAGCCAATAAGGAAGACTATTACTTCACGATTGGTAGTGGCAGTGGCGGAGGCTTCCCTTGGGGAGGCGGAGAATCCATCAACGGGACCAACATCCCATCAAAGGATTATGCGATCAAAACCGATGTGTTCGGGGATCAACAGCTTCCTTTCATCAAGAAATACATGAATAACGTCTTCACCATTCTCAAAAACATCGTCAAGGGAGAAAAGATGCAGACCCTCGACGAGAATAACGACCTTATCGATAGCCCATATAAGACGGCCTATGAGACCTTGGATTCCGTCATCGACATGGAATCCTTCTTCAAGACTTATGTCCTGCAGGAATATATGCGTAATTATGACGTCGGCTGGGGAAGTTTCTATTTCTTCGTCGATTTCTCCGAGACCAGCACCCATAAGAAATTGACCTTTGGGGCTCCGTGGGATTTCGATTGGAGCAGTGGCAATCCCAATAGTTCCTCGGTTAATAAATCCACCGGAAGCTTCTGCAATTCCGGTAGCCACATGTTATTCAATCCTTGGCTCTTCCTTCTTTCCCAGACCGATTTCTTCGCGGAGACATTCCCGAAATATTATTCGGTCTTCGCGAGTTCCTCGATCTATGAAAGGGCGGTTGAATATATCAATTACGAAACCTCCGCTTTCGCGACCGAATTTGATAAGAACTACACAAG
>ONFU01000115.1 GCA_900317165.1 uncultured Erysipelotrichaceae bacterium | reverse complement strand
GGCGACGCTTAAAAGGGCGAAAACCAAAATGAGGGTGGTGATGATTCCGAAAATCCCGGAATGAATTAACCTCATATCATCTTTTTTGATTTTCTTAACGCCCATAGAATACTTCCTAACAAGTTGAGATATAGTATTTGTTTTTATTGCTAAAAGTCAATAAGCCCCCTCCAATGATTTTTGTAGTTAACAATAAACTGCCACCTATTCTTCTTTCGATGAAGAAATCGAATTTCACGATAAGGCTAATATCGAACACGAAGGCTTTTAAAAAAGCCCTAATTGCATAAATCCGCGGGGGACGTGTATCGGTTTTTGATTTTATATATTTGATTATCTTCGCTGGGTTAAAAATATAGGCATTATGGCATTTAATACAAGGTTTCTTTAAAGAAAAATGGTCGATTGGGATGTTGACGGTAGGGGTCATCACTCCTAAGATTAGGCGAAAGAAGCTTTTGGTTACATTGTTAAGGAGATCTCTATGAATTCTAATAAAGGAAAACGTGTCTATTTCGCTTGTCCGATGTTCGCGGCCATGGAAAAGGAATACGGCCTCAAACTAACCTCTATCCTCGAAAAATACGGATATGATGTCTTCGTTCCTTTTCGCGATGGTTATGAAGCGGCCCAGTTCGAAGGCAAAACCGAAGAGCAACTCGTGGAGATGATTTTCGAGAAGGATCTCGAGGAAGTCAAAAAGGCGGATATCGTTTTCTTCCTTCTTGATGGCAGAGCCCCCGATGAAGGCGGATGCGTGGAGCTTGGGATGGCCTATGCCTATAACAAGCGTTGCTATGGCTTCAAAACCGATACCCGCACGGTGGAAATGAGCCTTGACCTCAACCCAATGATCACGGGTTGCATGAGGAAAATCTTTCGGAATATCGATGGGGATGCCGCGATCGCGGAGCTCGAGGATTACCTTTCCGAAAACGGACTTTAATCCAAAATATGAGGAAACGTTGTTTGTTTTTGACAAGCGACGTTTTTTTGTTTCCCTTAAAACATGGTTTTTGTTTGTCTTTTGGCTGCTCTCCTTTATCATTTGCTTGTCTAAGTTAGTTTGGCTTAATGCCAAAAAGGAGAAACTAAATGAAAAAGTCGACCCTCTTAATATCCGCCTTGATGGCCATGGCATTGATGTCTTGCGGAGGCCAAGCCCCTGCTACTTCTAGCGATAGCGCCACCGAGACCGCTCCAGCCACTTCTACCGTCACATCAGAAGATCCTTCGGAAAAGGACGTCATCTCCCTTTACCGTCAGAATTCCCGTTTTGTCGTTAGCTCGATTTTAGACGATGGGTCCGTCCTATTGCCAACTTACCATCATAAGGACAAAGGAGATGTTCCTTATGTGAAATTGCAGGAATTCTTGCAGTCTTTGAATACCGTGGGGTTATTCAAGAACGCGAAGGCGGAGAAGCTAGCCGACCATCTATTCGCAATATCCTCGAATAACATCGTCGTAATGACATTCAATACCGAAAAGCAGATTCTCACGATCAAACGTTTCGATGCCTTCGAAATGCTCCAAAGTGGGAAAAATAGGGATGTCTATAATGATGTCTGTATTCCTAACGACATCCCTACATCTTCTGTCCATTCTAGCGAAAAAAGCCGTTATATCGGAGAATTCAAAGACGAAGTCTACGATTTGGGCAAATACCATATGGAGGCCGTGGAGCAAGGCGATGGGATTTATCTCCCCCTCAATTTCCTCACGAACGTCCTTTTCCGCGTGAGCGGATGCGAAATGGTCTATAACGGGCTCGATTTCTTCTTCAATGGCTCCCTTTCCGCCCAAACCTCGGTTTCGCTTCCGGGAGCCTATTCCTCATGCTACGCCAAAAAAGGCGAATTCGCCTATGGCGGAAAACGTTTCAAACGTTATGACCCAGTCGGTGAAGAAAAATACCGGTTTGCCAATATTTCGGATAAAGAGGGCGGGGAGAAACTAGTCAGCATCTTCTCGTTTGGGAAAGATGGCAAAGTGGAGTTGCGGACCGCGGGTGCGGTTACCGAAAAAGGCACCCCAACTTCTGGCGCGTTAAACATGACCTATAATGAAAGCGAGGAAGGAATCTTCGTAACCTTGACGATCGCTTCCATGCAAGGAAGGACCAGCACCTTCAAAATCCCAAACGAGGAAACATATTTCGGGAAGCAGACCCGTAGCAAGGAAACCGCGGAATTCACCCTCGATCTCCTCCGTTTCCAATTTGAGAACATCTATGGTTTGAAAGAAAAACTCTATGCCCGTTACGGAATCTCTTCCTTCGATGAATTGATCGACAAAAAACATCTTAGGCAACGCCTTCTTTCCCTTAATTCCATGGATTACGATGAGGCCTTATGCGAATTCTTGTTGACCTATATCGATGATGGCCATACCAAATATCCAGCCCGTAGCTTATATTCTGGGCTTCCTGAGGATTACGGAACCGAGGATCTTGCTAAATCCAAACAGGGGGAACGTCGTGGTGTCCTCTTCGATAGACGAGAGGCCTATACCAAGTTACGCAAGGAAAAGATGGTTGAAATCGACCCGAAATACGAAGACGCCTCCCAGCAAGTCGGCCTCTTCTTTGAAGAGGAAACCGCGGTTGTCCGTTTTGATTCCTTCATCCATACCTCGGGCACGATTGACAATTTCAACGATGGCCGTGAGCCGATGACCAAGGATATCACCATGGCGATGAACCTTTCTTCACCAGATGCCTTCTATCTTTCCTTTGAGGAAATCAAAAAGCATGACGAAGTCAAGCGCGTTGTCTTTGACCTTACCTGCAACGGCGGGGGAATGGCCTTAACCCTTCCTTATCTTGCCGCGACTTGAACCAATGACCCGACCTTCATCACCTATGATTCCTGCGCGGATATCGTCAAGGAATTCCATTATAACGTCGATTTGAACCGTAACGGCGTATTTGGCGAAAA
>ONFU01000116.1 GCA_900317165.1 uncultured Erysipelotrichaceae bacterium | reverse complement strand
ATCGTCAAAATAGAGGATAATGGCATCGGTTTTGATAAGGATGGAGTCGATTTTGCTTCCAATAAGCATTTTGGGCTCAACAACATCGAATATCGTATTGCCAAGATGTCAGGTGGCTCTCTCCACGTAGAAAGCGAACCCAATAAGGGGACGACCGCGGTGGCCACATTTCCGAAGAAAGGAAGGTAAATATGAACATTTTGTTAGTTGACGATGAGCCTTTGCAGTTGATGAGGCTAGAAAAAGAGGTCAAGGAAGTCATCAAAGGAGGGGAGCTATATGCCTTTGGCAATCCCCGCGATGCCTATAAGAAGGCCAAGACCGTCCAATTTGAACTCGCCTTCCTCGATATCGAGATGCCGGAGATCAATGGTATCCAGCTCGCCAAGCGTCTAAAAGAGCTCTACCCCCTTATCAATATCATCTTCGTCACCGCCTATGACCAATACGCGCTTGAGGCCCATAGGATCCACGCTTCCGGATATATTACCAAACCCGTTAGCAAAGCCAGCATCATCGAGGAGATGGAAAACCTCCGTAACCCCATAGAACTAGGCAAGGAGAAACGTATCCAAATCAAATGCTTTGGGAATTTCGAGGTCTTCTGCGATGGCGAGCCCTTAAGGTTCTCCTATAAGAAATCGAAGGAAGCCTTCGCTTATCTTGTCGATAGGGAGGGTTCCGCGATCTCCGTCAATGAGCTTAACGCGATCCTTTGGGAAGAGGACCATCAATCTTATCTAAGAAACCTCATCGCCGATATCCAAAGCACCTTGAAGAAAGTCGGGGCATCCGATATCTTCATCAAGCGTCATAACGAATGCTATATCGATATCACCAAGGTCGATTGCGATGCCTATGAATATAAGAAGGATAACCCCAATGCGGTGAGGATGTATCGCGGCGAATACATGATCCAATACGATTGGGCCTTCTTCCACGCGGAATAATATCCCTTCCCTTTTTGTGACACCTTTGTGGCGGGCCCTAACCTAAACTAAGAGGGCATTATGAATAAGTCCAACGAAAAACGTTATATCCTGATGTTCGAGGATTATGAGGTCCTCCTCTTTTCGGTCTCCTTCGACCCAAATGGAATAGAAGTACTCGAGAAGAGGGAGCATTTCGAGATGGCCCCATATCAACTTACCAAGGAAAACGCCAATCTGGATGGGACCCTCTATACCTTTTTTGCTCGTCGCGTGATCCCCGTTACGCGCCATGGCTATGACAAGATAATGGAAGCGACGGGTTGCCGCGATTCCTTTGAATTGGTCTTCAAAGGCCATGGCCTCTCCTTATCCAACCATTATTGGTTCAAGAAAGAGGATGAGAACCTCAAATATGAGGACATCAATTTCTTCGATAACCGTTGGGACGATAGCTTTGCTAGGGCTCTCCTTAACGATGATTTCGAAGCCCTAAGGAACGTAAACCTCGATGTCCCGGATACTTTAACCCAAGGTTGGGCGGTCAAGGGATGGATAAGCGAGGAAGACGGCCCTAGGCTATATAAATTAGGTATCCAAGACGGGCATTGCGAGGAATCCTTAGGGGAGGTATTGACCTCAAGGCTAGCAAAGAGGCTATTTAAGGAAAACGAGGTTCTTGAATATGAACTTAGGGAATGGAATGGCAGATACGCCTCGGTCTCCAAACCGATGATCAAGAAGGACGAGGACCTCGTCCATCTTTCCGCGATGCTTCCATGGAGTTTGTATAAGCTTTACCGTAACAAGAACATGAATAAGCGGTTTGGGAAGGAATTCTTCGAGGAGATCAACCGTTCTGGCATGGGCGACCTCTATGAATTCTTCGTCAAGCTTTCCTGCTTGAGGGCCCTTTGTTTTGTCCCCGATCTCCATTTCGATAACATCGGAATCATCAGAAACCTCATAACCAAGGAGATCCATCCGGCCCCATTTTATGATTTGGCAGGGTCTTTCGGAGGGACGATGGATGGCCAAAAAGTCCTCTCAAATTTAAACCAAGGGACCTACCTAATCGTTTATTTCCTTTATGGCTACCTCGATCCGAATTGGGACCTTTCGTGGTATGACCCCTCCAAACTCGAGGGATTCGAGGACGAAATCCGTGAATACCTCTCCAAGAGCAGTTTCTATACGCCTAAGCTTATCGATAACATAATCGAGGTTTATAGAAACCAAAAGGAGGCCATAGATTCCTTAGCGAACAAAAACTAAAACAAATAATTCTTATCTGTGGCGATTTTGTGACAGATGGGGTGATAGAATAATGACAACCATAGGAGTAGAAGCATGAGAAAAGAATTACTTAAAGGTTTAACGGAAGACCAAATCAAGAAGGTCAGGGCCTGCGATGACGTCAACGATTTGCTCCAACTTGCCAAAGACGAAGGTGTTGAGCTTAACGATGAACAACTCGCCGCGGTCAACGGTGGGGCCTGCACCTCTGATGAAGATAACGAGAGAGATAACCACAAAAAGAGGAAAATCGACTCCTGATTAAAGAAGGGTCAAACGATGTTTTATACTCTTTCTAACGACATCGCCTTACGTAGATGGCGTTACGTCGATAGGGCGATTTATTTTAAATATTCCGATGTCGCTTCCGGAGTCGATAAGGAGCAATTCGAAACCCTCCTTCTTTGCGATGGAAACCATGATTTGGAAAAGACCCCCGTTATCGAGCATCTTCTAGAACGAAGGCTCATCAAAGAATGCAAGCAGGGCGATTCCCCTAGGGAATGGTCTAGATTAAAGGAATACGATAACCTCTATTTCCCGAGGATGAATCTCATGATCACCGGGAAATGCAACCTCAATTGCCTCCATTGCTTCAATGCGAAGGATAACGCCCCCTTGAATACGGAGCTTTCCTTTGAGGATGTCATCTCCATTTTGGACCAGGCCAATGAAATCGGGGTCCATGGTTTCACTCTTACGGGAGG
>ONFU01000117.1 GCA_900317165.1 uncultured Erysipelotrichaceae bacterium | reverse complement strand
TTCCATAAAGGAAAACAAACGATCGGAATGAAGTTAAACCACATGTATTTGCTTAACGTAAAGGGAATTTCGCCTACATGGGGTCGATATTTGCTTTTTGCCCTCGTTAGGTATTTGTTGATGTTTCTTCTTGCCGTCCCACTTCTCCTCGTTCCTTATTTCGTATCGATAACGTTAATCGCGGTTAGAGAGGAAAGGCAAAGCCTCGTCGAATTCATCTTCGGTTTATACGAAGTGCATGGCAAACAAGACGAGGTATTCGAAAGCCAAGATGAGCTTCTAAGAAAAACGGGCGCCCGTTAAAGGTTGCTTCTTTCTCTATACTTTCGCGCGCGCTGAAAGTTTATTTGCTATATAATTCCTTTTAGGAAAAGTCCATGGAAATCAATCTAGTCAAATTAACGAAGTCCTTCAAAAACGTCAAAGGCAAAGAAGTAAGCGAAACGATCGCCGTCAACAACATGGATTTGACGATTGCTTCCGGAGAACTCATCGGCCTTCTTGGCCCATCAGGATGCGGTAAATCCACAACCCTTTACCTCATTTCCGGCTTGAAGGCCCCAACAAGCGGCTCCATCTATTTCAACGATGAGAACATCACCGATCTGGCCCCCGAAAAACGCGGGATTGGTTTGGTTTTCCAAAATTACGCGCTTTATCCCCATCTAACGGTTTATCAAAACGTCCAATTCCCTCTCGATAACCTCAAGGTTAAGGAAAACGAAAAGGACCTTATCCTTGAAAGCGAGGCCAAAAGGAGGGAGATTCTTTCCTCCAGGGGTTTATTGCCGCTTATCCAAAACGAAAAACGAAAAGAAGACTACACTTTGACTTCCTTATTAAGGGCCATCGCGGAGAAATTCGATACCTCCATCTATATGGCTAAGGAAATCGTCTCTATTGATCCTGATGGTGAAAACGGACTGGAAAGAATCAAGGAAGCCATCAAAAGCAGTGAGGAGAAATCGAAGCTGGAAACCGATAAGCTGGCCATGAAGGGTTTAACGGTCAACGAATCCTATGAAATCCTTCATAACGGTTCCCCAAGGGAGATTGAACGCAGTCTAACAAAACCCGAAAAAGACGCGCGGATTAGGGCTGTTTCGAAGCTCGTTCAAATCGAAAACCTCCTCAATCGCAAGCCAAGTGAACTCTCAGGCGGACAACAACAACGCGTCGCGATTGCCCGTGCTCTTGTCAAACGTCCAAGCGTCCTCCTTCTTGATGAGCCGTTATCAAACCTCGATGCTAGACTCCGCATCCAAACAAGGGAGGAAATCCGCCGCATTCAGCAGGAAACCGGCATTACTACGATCTTCGTCACCCACGACCAAGAAGAGGCCATGTCCATCTGCGATCAAATCGTCGTCATGGAAAAAGGATTCGTCCGTCAAGTCGGCCATCCACAGGAAGTCTACCGTAATCCCAATTGCCTTTTCGTCGCCAAATTCCTAGGCACGCCCCCGATAAACGTCTTCTATGGCGAAATAAAAGAAGGCGGACTTTTCATCGGTGAAGAAAAAATCATGAATGTCCCTCCAACGATTTCTTATCAAAAAGTCATGGTGGGAATTAGGCCAGAAGGCTTTTTGATGGCGGAAGAGGCCGAAGGAAAGGAAAAGGTTTTGACCCTTGAATGCACGAATGTCCTCACCCAAGGAAGGGACCTTCAGCTTTATTGCACTTCTCCTTATTCCGAGGAGGGGACCATCAAATTGATCGTCGATTCCGATATCGAAGCGAAGACCGGGACCATCAAATTCGCCCTAAGGAAAAACAAAATCTATGTCTTCGATAGCGTCAGTGGAGAAAGAATAGAGATTTAGGATGGACGAGAAACGGAATAATTACAAAGCGTGGTTCTATCTTGCCCCCGTCCTCATCTTGATGGGGATTTTTACCTTTTTCCCAATCCTTAATACGATCTATGTTTCGTTTTTGAAAGACTACAACGTCTCAACGGGCGTCCATAAGGGTTTCACCTTTTATAACTACGCCTATATCCTAGGTTTAGCGGAGCGTTATGAAGGGAGTGGTGTTTATAACACGACTTTCTTCTCCTTCTCGGGACCAAGCGCTTTTTGGAATACGATGTTCATCACCTTCGTGACGGTTCCGATTTCCGTTATCATCGCCTTGTTGATCGCCTTAGCAATCCATAACATCAAACCCTTAAAGAAATTTTTCCAAACCGTTTTCTTCATGCCCTATGTCACGAACGTCATCGCAATCGGCATGGTATTCGCGGTAATTTTCGCTAACGGGGGCGTCTTCAACACAATCTTCCACCTCAATATCCCTTGGATAAACCCGGTTTATGCCACGTGGGGAAGCTGCATGACCGTCTTATGCATATATATCATTTGGACCGCACTTCCCTATAAGATTCTGATTTTCCTCTCGGGACTACAAAACATAGACCAACAATATTTCGACGCGGCTAGAGTAGATGGGGCGAGCAAAGGCAAAGCCAGCAGAAGGATTATCATCCCCCTCCTTTCCCCGCAGATCCTCTATATCTCCGTGACGAGTTTCATCACCGCCTTCAAGGAATATAGTTCCATCATCGGCTTGCTCAACCGTTCCTATTCCTCAACCGCGGTCGCTTCCTCCAACGATTTATATACGATTGTCTATTATATCTACGATATGATGCAGGGAACCAATTGGACGACTTCCTCACAATTTGCTTCGGCGGCGGCAGTCATCCTCTTGCTCGTCCCTCGTGATTCCTAATAGGGATAAGGACAGCGTCAAGCAAGGAAAGAGAGACCGTGTATTGAAAATCGTCGGTCTAGTCATTACCTATGTTTTCCTTTTCCTTGCCGCGGCCTTGGCTTTCTTCCCCTTCTATTACATGATCGCCGCTTCGTTCATGGACGAAAGCTCAATCCTTAACGGAAGGATGATCCCTGAATTCGCTTCTTTGGCGGAGAATATCGCTTACAACTATTCGGAAACGTTTACACGTCTCAACTATTTCCATCATGTAGCCATAACTTTGTTGGTCGCTACCTCCATCACCGTTTTGCAGTTATTGACGACAATCCTCGCGGCCTTTGCCTTCGCTAGGCTTACCTTCAAAGGAAGGGACGTCCTCTTCATCGCCTTCTTGGCCACCATGATGATTCCAGGCGAACTGCTCGCGATTTCCAATTATGTTACCCTATCGAATTTGGGTTTGACTGGTTT
Organism: uncultured Erysipelotrichaceae bacterium; assembly: GCA_900317165.1. Lineage (GTDB taxonomy): Bacteria > Bacillota_I > Bacilli_A > RFN20 > CAG-826 > Alloenteromonas. The sequence continues at coordinate 1,767 of ONFU01000117.1, read as the reverse complement.
GGAACAAACCACATTCCAGGCGATTATCGCGATGATAATCCCTCTTATCGCAAGCTCCTTCTATATCTATTTGCTTAGGCAAAGCTTCCTTCAGATTCCAAACGAACTCTATCTTGCTGCAAAGATTGACGGCAAAACCGACTGGGGATACCTATGGAAGGTCATGGTCCCTCTTGCCTCCCCGACCCTCATAACGATCACCATCCTCTCCTTCATCTCCTCATGGAACGGATACATATGGCCTTCTTTGGTCGTCTATAACAATTCCGATACCTTGATATCGGTCATCATCCGTAAGGGAGCCCTAACGATGCAAGGGCCTGACGGGAATTACATCACCCAATATAGCTGGCAGATGACCGCCTCGGTTCTGACCGTCGTGCCATTCCTAATCATCTACGTCATCTTCCGTAAGCACATCATGCGCGGAACGGGCCGAGCCGGCATAAAAGGATAGGGGCATCATAGCGAAAACGCTTTTTGGACATCATAAAACCGCAATCGACTTTTGTTTTGCTTCTTGCTCTTCCACAAATCCATAAACAATATATGGATAGTACGATCAATTGGTTTGTTATTCCGGAAGGGGGACCTCAATACATTTAAAGAGGTATTCGTTGTACCCAAGGTCCCTTCTAATCGTGAAATAGCAGATGCCGATGTTTCTTGATCTCATAATCATAAGTTCGTCAATAAAATAGCTTGGCGGAATTTCTTGTATGAAGACCGCGTTGAAGGCCCCATCATAATCGTAGGACGAATCGAAGCGTAGGCTGCGGTCCGGGTCCACGTAGAGGAAAGCCACGGCTACGTAATTGTCCTCGAAGACGGAATCATCGAACTTCGGCAGTTTACTGACGCACCATTTGCGCGCGATGTCAATTAGTTCCGAACGGCTGTTGGCTCTCTCGACGAAGAAGTTCCTTGGATAATCAACGCCTGTATTGAGTGGAGAATATCTCGCGTCCTTGTCCAAATAATAGGAGGTCATACTGGAAGCCACATCACAGACAGGTATCTCGATATCCCACTCGAACGGCTCGATGTAGCTTATGTGGGCCTTGATGGAACTGACCTTTTTCTCAACCTTGATGGAATACGAAAAGTGAGAGACGTCGTGGTATTTGTATTGTGGGCTGAAGACGGTGGCTATGATGTCGTTGGTGTCTTTTACGACCGTCGTCTCCGGCCCAAAGTCGATCCTGAAAAACTCATAGAAGGCAAGATAATGTCTCGTACGGCCGTTCTCGGTCAGAAACGGCCTGACTTCGACATCGACGGTCGCACCAAGCGGAAGGAAGCCGAGGGGGTGTTCGCGGTAGGGCTCGATGGCGACTTCAAAACCACTCGGTATCTTCAAAAAGAGGTCTGGATCGGACGAAGTAACATCTATCTCGCTTCCCTCGGTGGAATGATATTCGGAAGGCGCCTCTGTCGTGGATGGATTGCAGGAAAAACACGCCAATAACAACGCAAAACTAAAATACGCAACTCTTTTCATTACCATGGGTTTACCTCCGCTCTGAAAGATTCCCTGACCACAACTGGATAGTAGCCTCCCGTGATGAAGGCGCCGGCGTTCTGGTCGGTCGAGAGGACGATGTCGTCGACGCAGAGCCTGCCGAGGTTCCTCGTCGGGGCCTGGACGGATGTGGCCTGGATCCTTAACCCCCTGATCGGCGTCCCGCTTTGTATCCTGATGACCTCCGACCTCCTCTCGGGGAGGGTAACGTCGGAAAGCAGGTCGAGGTACGGCGTCCAGACGTT
>ONFU01000118.1 GCA_900317165.1 uncultured Erysipelotrichaceae bacterium | reverse complement strand
GACGCGTCCGCAGACGGCGGGGAAGGGGTTGTTCTTCTTGATGAGGGCAAGGGCTTCTTCATAACGGCCTTGGGCGGCGAGTTTAAGATAGCCTTGAATGGCAATGTGGGCTGGGCAGGCGGTTTTGCAAGGGGCGGTTCCGCTTGGATAGCAATTGACGCGGTTCGCGTCGTTATAGTCCTCGGTCCATTTGTCTCTGCCCCATTTGGTGACGAATGGGTCGGGCATGCGTGGATATTCAACTTCGGAGCCGTCTTTTTTGCATAGTTTTTGGCCTAATCTAACCGCACCTGCCGGGCAATATTCGACGCAGCGGCCGCAGGCGACGCATTTCTCTTTCTCGACATGGGCAACGAAAGAGGAACGGGAAAGGTTAGGTGTATTGAATAACTGCGATGTGCGGAGAGCGTGGCAAACCTTTGGATCGCAGTTGCAGATAGCGATGATCTTATCCTTGCCATCGTTATTGGTAATTTGATGGACGTATCCATTATCTTCGGCTTTCTTGAAGATACGGAGAGCCTCTTCTTTGGAAATATAATGGGCTTTTTGGGTCTCGACACAGTAATCGGCCATGTCGCCGACGGCGATGCACCAATCCGCGGCATCGCGAGCCCCGCCGACGCCAAGGACCTCTTCGCACATCGTGCAAGAGCAGGCGGAAGCCGCGATATGGCCTTCGTATTTATCAAGCCAATAATTGATGTGCTCGATATCGATCGAAGTAGATTCGTGCTCGATGGCCTTTTCGACTGGGATGACGTGCATGCCGATGCCCGCACCTCCAGGAGGAATCATCTCTGTAAGGCCGTTAAGGGGATCGAAGGTCATACGTTCGAAGAAACGGGCAATCTCAGGATGGTCTTCGATTTGCTTACGTTGCATGTTGGAGAATTCCGCGCTTCCCATGACGAAACGGGGAAGGACGTAATAACGTTTTCTGCTGCCATCTTCCTGTTTTTGGTAATGCCATTCGATAAGGCCCGTATAGCCCATATGGTAAAGGGTGTCTTCGAGTTCCTTATCGCTTAGACCAAGCTTTTTGGTCTTCTTCTTCATGGTCTCAAAGGAATATTCCTGACGGAGTTTCATCGTCAAGGCGATTTGGGCTTCCAAATCGGAAACGAACGCCGCAAGGCCATAGTATTCAGGATCATCGTAATTGATTTTCCGGAATTTACGGTCCGTAATTTTTTGGCCGAGTTCCAAAATCAAAGGCCTTTTTTCCTGTTTTTTGATCTCCTCAAAATTGGGCGGCAAAACATGCACAACGTCTTCAAACTTCATAGGCTTCTCCTTGCGTAAGGACAATATACCATTTTCCATATAGGAAAAGCAAAGGAATCAGGGGCGTTATAACAGCCGTTATAAAAAGCCTGGCAGCGGCAAATTAAGAATCTGCGTGTTTGTAGTATTCTTCTAAAGCCGGTCTAGCGGCCAAATAATATTTCTCAAGCGACTTATCGAATTGGCTGCCCATTCCTGACATTATGATGTCATGGGCCTCATCAAATGACATTTTTTCCTTATAGACGCGTTTGCTGACCAAGGCATCATAGACGTCCGCGATCGCCATGATGCGAGCTTCAAGAGGAATCTCTTCTCCCTTAAGCTTGCATGGATATCCTGAGCCGTCCCATCTTTCATGATGGTAATGGGCGACGTTGACGGCGATGCGGGCGAATTCCTTGTCTTCGGTTCCTTCTAAGATTTGACCGACGATCCTCGCGCCTTCTGCGGCGTGGGTCTTCATCGCCTCGAATTCCTCGGGGGTGAAGCGGCCAGGTTTCCTAAGGATTTGGTCATCGACCGTTATCTTGCCTAAATCATGCATAGGCGCGGCCTTGATGATGTCCTTGCAGAATTCCTCGCTTAAGCCGAGTTCGTTTTCCTTCATAATCTCACCCATTAGGATACGAACCCCGTCACTGGTTCTTTTGATGTGGCCGCCTGTCGAATTATCGCGGCCTTCGACCATCCTCGCCATACCCATGACGAGTTTATCCTGCATATCGAGGATCGAACGAGTCTTCTTGATGACCTCTTCCTCAAGTTGGCTGTTATAGGTTTTGATGAGCTTGATGTATTGCTGATTGGCCGTATCGTCCGTGATTAGGAATTGATATCCCTTATGCGCGTGCCAAAGATGAGTCAAGACAAGGCGATTGACGTTAATGAAATAGGTCTTTCCATCCCTTTCAAGGTAATGCTTGTTCTTTTCTTCGTCAGATTCGAATTCCTTGATAAGGGGGAGGATGTTCTCCAAAAACCAAGGATTCCCGTTAATCGGCTTATCGATCATGAGCTCATTCAATTCGGGGATCATCTTCTTCGCGGTCTCGTTGCTGCCGAGATAACGCATCTTGTTGTCAAAAGATATGAACCCCGTGTCACCTTTTTGGACCAAGGAATCGATAACGGAATCGGATGGGTTATAAAGCCTAAGACGGGAGACGATGATGATATAGATCGCCATGCCGACGTTATAGGTAATCGGAAGCAATTCGATCTTGTTGGTTATGAGCCTCGCCCCAAAGAAACCGATCATCGCGATCGTCACGGCGATGCTAATGAGGATCAAGATGCTTCTTGGAACCTGCTTCTTTTTGAAGAAGCTATAGACGATCGCGGCAACGATGATCAGGTAATAAACCCCGACGAGGACATAGAAAATGGTGTGCATGAAGCCGTAATGAAGATATTCGAATAGCCAATAGTTAAGGCCGTAACGTAAACCGCGGTTGAAATAACAAAGAAAACGGCCTTCATCCAGGTTTTGGTTTTGATTCCGCACGTGTTGATAATCAGGAACAGCGTTGATAACAAAACATAACAGCCACCCAAATAGGAGATTTTCAAAGGTATGATCGCTTCTTCCGGGGTCTTGGCCAAAGCCATGAAAACAAAGGCCAAATTGATGATTGGAATCAAAATGACCATGATGGTGATGTTCGGGTCGAAATGCTTATGGAAAATAAAGGCATATACCACCGTAAGGAGAATGGATATGCCAAGCATTATCGCATAATAATAAATCGCCATAGTCGTATCAACCGAGACAATACTACTACAAAAAAAGGGGTATTGATATGGTGCCTTATAACAATAATCGTAGATTATGGAGATGCTCTATGGAAAATCACTCGTGAAAGTCGAGGCAACGTAAGCATATTGCTTGCCCTCTATCGGTTAGGGAATCAAAGCAAAAGGTTATCGCGCAAGATAATGGCTCCTAGTGAGAAGAGGAAAAACGATGGCAAATC
>ONFU01000119.1 GCA_900317165.1 uncultured Erysipelotrichaceae bacterium | reverse complement strand
CACAAAAAGAAGAAAAAGGTTTCTTAACAGTTTATCTGTTAAATTTATAATGCAAATAAAAAGGGGCTGAGTTGCCTCATAGGTTTCTTAACAGCCCCTATCTATCTGGATGCCGCCGTTTGTCCAACTTTGGATAAGCGGATTTGGACGACGACAACAGGTGTGACCGGCTGAATCGATTTATCCAGTTTTGCACACGGTCGCCCATCCGTATTATGTCGTGCTGGGAAGCTTCCGCGAGCGCCTGAATCGCCCCGCCCGGAAGCCATTGAAATAAAGAAAAGGCCGCGTTCGGCGGCACTTGGTCGGTTAGGATCAACCGAGGATGTTGAGGATGAAGATTTCTGCGTCCGGGTAACGGTCGACGATCACGTCGAGTTCGTCTTCGGTGACCATCATGTAGGTGACCCGGTTTTCTTCGAAAATTGATATTTTAAACAACATTTTTTATCCTTTCTAATATTAAAAGTTTTCGCATAATGCGCGTGTGCAAAGGGGCGGCGGGGGCAGTCCGTCGAGCCATTCGTAGATCAAGTACCCCGGCGTTTTTTCGTGTCTGGGCGCGCGGGCAACCCAAAATTCAATTTTTTTCACATCGTAAAATACGAGGTTTTTAATCAGGAAATTGATGTGAATTTCAAAAAAGTTGAAAAATCGCCGGGGCTGGGCGAAAAGAAAAGACCCGGTGGTTAGCCAGGTCGATTTCTATATGGGTGTTGCTGCGTCGCCCGGATAAACGAGTTTGTGCAAAACCGGATAAACGAGTTTGTGCAGCGACACAAAGGACGAAAAAAGGTCTTTTCCTTTCATAAAGAACGCCGGTTCGTCAGAAGGCATAATTGATAGCTCTTTGTATGGTGTCCCGCTCTCGACGGAATCGATCGTCGTCTCGTTGCTATCAAATTTCACGGATCCACCCGAGAAAAAAATCGCGAAGCCGGTGATGTGGGAGAACTGATAGGCCCCGACCTCCGCCAATGTTTTGGTGGAGGAGAGCCGGAGGTACATGAAGGAAGCGCCTTTGAAGGTGAAGTACGCCTCGCCGCTGTAGTACCCAACTACTTCGACCTTGTTGCCGCCGGCGGTTGTCGTGCAGATGGCGTAATTGCCGTCGCCTTCTACGTCTACTACCTCCTCGACGGTCGTGGATTGACTCCAATCGAAGGTAACGCTATGCTCGACGGGATCCGCATTGACCTGGACGTCCCCGAATTTACCCGCCCCGCCGAGGGCGAAGGTGGTGAGTACCGCTGCGCTTGCGAGGACGGCAAGCGAAGCGATTATGGTTTTCTTCATTTATCAAGCCTCTTGTGCAGTTAAACCTTCAAGGTTTACGAAATTATAGGGAAAAGAAGGCGGGGGAGACAAGCGCTTTGTATAACAACCATGCCTTTAGGCAAGGGGATTCTCGCTATCCGATCTGCTTTTCCGAACCAACGATTTCACGAAGCGGGGCTTTTGGCCAAACAACGATTGCATCGTTAAAATCATTACCGAAAAATAAAAGCTGGCCTCTTTTTATGGACTGGTGTTAATCAGCGACGTTTACTATGGGTGTTGCTGCGTCGCCCGGATAAGCGAGTTTGTGCAAAACCGGATAAACGAGTTTGTGCAGCGACAACAGGAATAAAAAAATGGTGGATCCGACCGGGATCGAACCGGCTACCTCCTCGTTGCGAACGAGGCGCTCTCCCAGATGAGCTACGGACCCACAGCCCGATAATTATAGCGAGGACACGTTCCCGTGCAAGCGTAGATTTCCGACATGCTTTTAGGGACAGCTGTCCCTTTGGTTGATAGACTTGTGGAAAGAATCAAATCAAACGATTACCAAATAGCCTCATAACCCATGTTAATAAATGTGGAATAAACGGAACGGAATTCCGCTTTCTTTTCAAGCGTTTTAATGAAACTTTTTATTAATAAAATGTTGGTAGTATGGGTAAGGGAAAAGAAAAAATCTATGCCGTCATTGACCTCAAAAGCTTTTATGCATCCTGCGAATGCGCCGCAAGGGGTCTTGATATTTTCTCTACTCCTCTTGTCGTGGCAGACAAAGAGAGAACCGAAAACTCTATTGTCATGTCGGTCACCCCATTCCTCAAAAAACAATATGGGGTGCCCAACGTATGCCGTATACGCGATTTGCCAAGGCTTGAGAACATGGTCTACGCAACTCCTCGCATGGCCTATTACATAGAAATGTCCGCGCGGGTTGTATCCATCCTCCTGGATTATGTCGCAGAAGAAGATCTCCACGTTTATTCGATAGATGAATCATTTATTCGCATCGACCCATATTTATCAGCGGCCAAAACAAACGCCGAAGGATATTGCGCAATGATCCTTAAATCAATAAAAGACGAGCTTGGCCTTTGTGCAACCGCAGGTATAGGCCCAAACATGTTTTTAGCGAAGACATGCCTTGATATTGAGGCCAAAAAGAAACCCCCTTATATCGCTTATTGGCATTATGAAGACGTTGAGAAAAAACTATGGAAAGTCCATCCCATTACCAAAATATGGGGGATATCCACCGGAATATCCTCACATCTTTCACGTATTGGCATAAGAAGTGTCGAGGCCTTGGCCAAGGCAGACATTAACACATTGAAAAAGGAATTCGGGGTTATCGGCATCCAATTACATAATCTAGCAAACGGAATAGATGAGGCAGATATCCGCGAGAAATACATTCCAAGGGAGACTAACCTCAGCGTTGGCCAAACGTTGATAAGGGATTATTCCGTTGACGAAGCCAAAACAATCATTCGCGAAATGAGCGATGAGCTATGCCATAGACTAAGGGAGGCAAGGGCGAAATGTGCTACCGTTTCCCTCTATATTGGCTATAGCGGGCAAAACGGAGGTGGTTTTTCCAGACAATGCAGCCTTGATATCCCAACCGATGATGTCAATCAATTGTTCCATTGTGTTTCCTTTTTATACGATAAATTCGTGGAGGATTTCCCAATAAGAGGAATAAGCATCTCCTTTTCTAAACTAAGCGATGCTTCAGCAAGGCAATATTCCTTGTTTGAAGATGCTTATGAACTAGAAAATAGGCGATGCCTGTATCAAAAAATGGATGAAATCAACGCCCTATTCGGGAAAAATGCGGTTTTGAGATCCACGAGTTTGCTCGAAGAGTCGACAATTAGGGAAAGACACGGACAAATAGGAGGCCATAAAGCATGAACGAAGAACGTGGGATGATGAAATACATGCCCTATCAATCTTTAACTGCCCAGGCAGCCTTTTTGGCGAAGATGCGTTACGAGAAAAACAAAACGCCTCGTCCGCTTATCTCCTCCGATAGGGCAGAGGAAATAAACGAAGTTCTCGTCAACTATGATGAAGAGGAGGTCGAGGCCCGTTATTGGGAAGACGGTTATATGTTCAACATTCGCGGAATCATCGCGAAAATATCGGCTACTTTTAAGTTTCTAATAATCGGAGAAAAGGAAATTCCATTCAAAAACCTCATAGAATTAACGAGAATCTAATCCCTATTTAAAAGGAAAAGTTCCCACGAATGTTCTATACTTGTATAGGAGGCAAACCTATGGCCAAGAAAGAAAAAGTCGATGAAAAAGATAAAGTAAAAGTCAAAAAACCCATAACCGACGAAGAAAGAATGCAAAA
>ONFU01000121.1 GCA_900317165.1 uncultured Erysipelotrichaceae bacterium | reverse complement strand
CATGGGATTATTATTGCAGGGATTCGTTTTCTTTCCACTACTTTTTTCTTAAAAAGAAAAACCGCCTTAGCGGTCAATCTCGTTTCATCGTCCTTAGAAAAGCAAGGCGATGGTAGCGGCGGCTTCCTCTCCTCCAGAACTGGAGTTCGAGCCGGAGGTGATGGAGATCATCAAGGCCACGAAGAGGAAGAGAACCGCAAATCCGAATGTTAGCCAGGTAACGACCTTTTCGGAACCACGTTCCTTGGTCTTGGCAAAGACGTTTAATCCACCACCGGTAATGGCGCCGGAAGCACCCTCGGATTTACCGCCTTGGAGCAAGGAAAGAACGATAATGATGAGGGATATAACGATAAATATGATGTCATACCATTGCAACATATCTTTTCTCCTTTCCGCTGCAAAGCCTTAAGAGAATACACTTCTCACGCAGGATAATCAAGAATATCCATTAAATCTTTGACCTTATCGCCAGGTACTTTGGTATATCCGTGGCACCTATCGACGATAATTGAGCCTATGCCACCCGCGACAGCGGTATCTCCATCCTGCAACGAATCGCCGACATAACAGGCTCTTGAAGCGTCTTTCACGCCCATATCGTCAAAAGCGGTAAAGAGCAAATCGGGATAGGGCTTAGCCCTAACAACCCTATCGCTTCCGACGATTGTATCGAAGACGTTAGGAATGCCCAAAACCTTTAAAACGGTCGCGATATGGTCTGTCGCATTATTGGAAACGATGGCGAGGCGCTTCCCTCTTTTACGAAGGGTTGCCAAGACTTCCAGGGTTTCTGGATATGGTTTTATGAGTTTCATAAGCTCAACGTCATCCAAAGCATCCATGATGTCTATGGCGAATTGTTGATACTCACTATCCTTCACGCCCATTTGAATCGCGGTGTCCAAAAGGGATTGATGGGTAAAACCTTCGATTTGTTCGTCGGTGACCTCGATTCCTAATGGATCAAAGGCCCTCCTAAACGTTGGGTAAAGAGATTCAAGGGAATCAAAAAGGGTTCCATCGAAATCAAATAGGTAAATGTCGTATTCCTTCATCCCTGTAATTCCTCCTTAAGCTCAAACATGATGTCCCTAAGTTCCGCGGCCCTTTCGAAGTCATATTCCTTCGCGGCTTTCCGCATTTCCTTCTCAATGGAAGCGATTTGCAATTCAAGTTCCTTCTTGGACATTTTACCTTTGGTAACAAGAAGTTCGCTTTCCTCAGATTCAGCGTTATGCATAGGTGGACGGATTGGTTTGACAATCGTGGTCGGTATGATTCCATTGGCATCGTTATAGGCCATTTGGATTTTCCTTCTTCTATTGGTCTCGGAGATGGCTTCTTCCATGGATTCGCTATAGGTGTCCGCATACATGATGACTTTTCCGTTCGCATTACGCGCAGCGCGTCCAATAACCTGTATCAAGGAACGCGTGGAACGGAGGAAGCCTTCCTTGTCCGCGTCAAGAATCGCGATTAAGGAAACCTCAGGTATATCAAGGCCTTCCCTAAGCAAATTAATGCCAACCAGTACATCGTATTTGCCTTTTCTTAACTGATAGATGATCTCCGTCCTTTCAAGGGTTTTTGTCTCGTTATGAAGATAGGTGACTTTGATTCCTCTTTCCTTAAGGAAGGAAGTCAAATCCTCGGCCATCCTAATGGTCAAGGTGACGATCATCGTCCTTTCATTCTTGGCAATGCGCGATTTGATTTCATCCATCAAATCCTCAATCTGTCCTTTTGTAGGACGTACGGAGATAAGCGGATCAAGAAGACCGGTTGGACGGATGACTTGCTCAACTACTTCTCCTCCGCATTTATCTAGTTCATAATCGCCAGGAGTGGCGGAAGTGCAAACGACGGAAGAAGGCATGAGAGCCTCAAATTCTTCAAAATTCAAAGGTCTATTGTCTAAAGCGGATGGAAGTCTGAAACCATATTCCACCAAAGTGAGCTTGCGGGAACGGTCCCCGTTGAACATACCGCGGATCTGCGGGATGGTTACGTGGCTTTCATCAAGCAACAAAAGGTATTCCTCAGGCATGTAGTCGATTAGGCAATAAGGACGTTGACCTTCTTTACGTTTATCGATATGACGTGAATAGTTCTCAATGCCAGGGCATCTACCGAATTCCCGCATGTTCTCCATATCTTGCTTTACGCGCATCTCGAGCCTTTCCGCTTCAAGAAGTTTTCCTTCGCCTTTGAAATAGGCTAACCGTTCTTCGAGTTCCGCGGATATGGTCTCGCAGGCTTCCTCAATCCTTTTACGCGTTGAAGCATGATCATAAGCGGGAAAGAAGGGATACGTGTGATAGTTTTTGCGGATAACACCAGTCAAAATATCGACTTCGGAAATCTTTTCGACCTCATCCCCAAAGCAATCAATTCTTATATAGAAATCCTTGGTTGCAGGGCAAATGTCGATTGAATCTCCCCTTATCCTGAAGCTGCCTGGCTTGAGATCTAGATTGTTACGGGTGTATTGAGCGTCAACGAGCTGGGACAATAAGCCCTTACGGTCAAGTTCTTCCCCAACGCGAGGGTCGCTTAAGCCATAGATCGCGGCGACCGAAGCGACGATGATCGTATCCGAACGCGAAAGCAAAGAATTCATCGCCGAGGTACGCATCATATCGATTTCCTCGTTCATGACCGCGGTTTTATCGATATAGGTGTCACTAGAAGGGATATAGGCTTCGGGCTGGTAGAAATCAAAGTTTGAAATGAAATACTCAACCCTGTTATGAGGGAATAACTCCTTCAATTCAGCATAAAGTTGAGCTGCGAGGGTTTTATTATGGACCATCACCAAAGTCGGACGGTTAAGTGCCGCGATGATATTGGCGTCGGTAAAGGTCTTACCGGTTCCGGTAGCACCTTTTATAACCTGGATTTTCTTATTCTTGTCTATGCCTTCAAGGATTTTCCTTATGGCATCGGGTTGGTCGCCTGTTGGAGAAAAGGGGGATACTAATTCAAAAGGCCTATATTCCCTTTTAACTTCATAAGCCATTTTCGTCTCGCTCCGAATATT
>ONFU01000122.1 GCA_900317165.1 uncultured Erysipelotrichaceae bacterium | reverse complement strand
TAATAGGAAGCACATCCTAGATTCTTGTCATCGAAGCCGCCCATCCACATGTTCATGTCGAAATTGCCGTTGCCCTTCCAATGGTTTTGGAAAATCTTTTGGGCAGTGGTCGGAACTTCGCCTTTGACTCCATAGACAGGTTTGTTATCGACATACCATACGATTTCATCATCATCCCAATAGAACCCATATTGATGGAATTCCTTGGAGGCGTCGAAACCAAGGTTATACATGTATTCATGACCGCCTTTGCCGTCTACAAAGTAATTGAATTGGACTTTGGTGGTATCTTTCCCAAGGAATTCGATATCGATTTCATCGTGGGGGTTGCCATCATCGTTTTCATCGGTATAGGTAAAGAAGGTGGAGGCGGTTCCCGTAACGTTGGAAGGCTTCATGTAGGTTCCGAAATAACCATATTTGAAGAACCCGTTATCGCCTTTTGTCCTGACTTCGCCCGCGTAATAGGTGTCCTGGTCCTTGGTGATCGTCAAGGCTAAACCATTCTCATCGAAGACCGAGTTTTTGGAATTCCAATAAACCCCGAACCCGCCTCCGTTGGTCCAGCCATCGCTGACTTCGAGGTCTTCGTAAAGGCCGAGGCTAAAATCCATAAGGGTTTCTTCTTTGAATTCAGGGGCTTGGGTCAAATCGTAATTGCTTCCCTTTCCACAGGAACTCAATAACATTGCGGCACTAACAAGCGCAAAACAGATTCTTTTCATAATCTCTCCTCAAATCAGTGTCCTTTTATCTCACTGATTTCGAATTCGTAACCAGTAACCATGTCGTAATCTTCGGATCCGCAGAAAGGACAAATCCTCTTGTTTTCGGCTACGGGGAACTGTTTGTCACAGTTATGGCATTCTCCGAAAGCCTTCACTTCCTTGATTTTCAATTCGCAGTCCTTGATTTTATCGCTATCAGCGATAGCGGCCGGCCAGCATTCCATCATGAAACGAGGAACGATGCCGGTAGCTTCACCCACGGTTAAAGTGACTTCCTTGATAACGGAAAGGTGTTCCGTTTCCATGAAGTCTTCAAGGGTGCGGATTATCTCGATGGCGTATCCGAGTTCGTGCATTTAGGTTAATCCCTCTTAAAGGCTCCTAAAGCAATCTTGACGCCACGTTTGACCGTATGGGCGGCCGCTTTTGGAAGGATGCTCGAGAAATCCTTGCCGTAGATATTGGTTTTCTTAACCAAATGGGCGGCGTCGAATTGACATTTGATGACGCACTGTCCGCAGCCAACGCAAAGGTTTGGATCAACGATAGCGCGTCCGCAAGAGAGGCAACGGGCCGCTTCTTTCTTGATTTGCTCTTCGGTGAGCATTCCGCGGTTATCTTTATAAGATTTGGTATCGACTGGGCCAACGGCAGGGATTTGACGTGGGGTATTGTCGAAGCCAAGTTCGTCTTTGTTGATGTTATCGATATCGATCTGCTTGAAATCGCGGAGGTTGCGGCCCGCTTCAAGGAGTTGTCCTGGCTGGACGTGACGATGGAGCGAGATAGCGGCTTTCTTACCAGTTGCGATAGCATCGATTGCAAATCGCGCGCCATGGTAACAGTCACCTCCGACGAAGATATCCGGGTCAGCGGTTTGCAAGGTGGAAGGATCCGCGAGAACGAGGTTCCTTGGCGAAAGCGTGACACCCGTGCCTTCGAAAAGCTTTCCGTAATCAAAGGCTTGGCCAATGGCTAACAAGACCGCGGTGCCTTCTGCGAGGAGGGTATCGTTCTCATCATATTGGGGGTTGAATCTGCCGTCCGCATCTTTAACGGCGAGACATTTCTTGAATAAGAGTCCCTTGAGGGCTTTGCCATCGAGGACGACCTCTTTTGGGCCATATCCGTTATGGATGATGATGCCCTCTTCTTCCGCTTCTTTGATTTCGTCTTCGGAAGAAGGCATTTCGTTACGTTGCTCAAGGCAATAGAGATCGACTTTCTCCGCGCCTTGGCGAAGGGCGGTACGGGCGACGTCCATCGCAACGTTTCCACCGCCGACGACGATGACGTTGCCATGGAGTTCTTTTCCATGTCCCAAATTGGCGTCACGGAGGAAATCGATGCCTCCGACGATATCTGGGTGATCTTCGTTAGGAAGACCAAGTTTGCGGGATTTCTGGGCGCCGATAGCAACAAAGAATCCTTTATATCCTTGTTCGCGTAATTCGTTGATTGTGACGTCTTTCCCGACTTCGCAACCGGTTTTGAATTTGACACCGAGTTCACGGATGATATCTATTTCCGCATCGACGACGTCTTTTTGTAGACGGAAGCCTGGAATTCCGAAGGTCATCATGCCGCCGACCTTGTCTTCTTTCTCGAAGACGGTGATGTCATAACCATCTTGGGCAAGATAATAAGCGCAGCTTAAGCCAGCTGGGCCACCACCGATGATGGCGATTTTCTTATCGGAATAATCATGCCTCTTCCATGGGATGAAACGGGATTCGGCGTGGAGTTCCTGCTCCGCGACGAATTTCTTGATGTCATCAATCGCGACCGCGTTATCAATGGAACCGCGGGTGCAATGCAATTCGCATGGGTGATAGCAGACGCGTCCGCAGACGGCTGGGAAGGGGTTCTCGTGTTTGATTAAGGCAAGGGCCTCACGGTATCTTCCGTTAGCGGCCATCTTGATATAACC
>ONFU01000123.1 GCA_900317165.1 uncultured Erysipelotrichaceae bacterium | reverse complement strand
AGGACCTTGTTATTGGAAGGAACCGTATAGATCTTGCCAGAAATTGCCTTGGAGGCATCGCCCATCTTCGTTTCCTTGTTATAGCCTTCGCTCCAGGAGACGAATTTGAAGCCCGAACGGCTTGGGCCATCCGGAAGGGCGACTTCCGCGCCGGCTTTGCCGATGACGCGCTGAATCTCGCCATCTTCAAAGCAAGGGTTGAGGGTAACGGTGTATTCGATATCGAGACTCCTGCTCGTGGGGGTTGGGCAAGAGCCGCCTCCTCCGCAGGAAGTAAGGACCAATGAGGCCGCGATTGGGCCTAAGCCAAAGAGGATCTTCATGTTGGATTTCATTCTTCTTCCCTCCTTATGCCTTGGCTAAACTGACCGCGAGTTTATTGGTCAGATAGACGTTATAGGTGCCGTTAGCGGTGATGACGATGTTGCCAGCGCCCATGCCATCGGTGGAGACTCTCCATCCTTCGCCGGAGGCTCCTCCTTCTCCGCCGTGCCAGCCGTCGTTGGAGATTCCGGCATCGCCAGGGGCGAATTTGACGATTTTGAATTCATCTCCGGCTTTTAGGGATAGACCCATATATTTACCCGTATTGGTTGGGGCATCGCTTTGGAGGCGATAGGTCTTATCGAAGTTGGTACCGCTTCCGCCCCAAGTGGGGTTAGTGAAGCTACCGACGATATAATAATCGATATAGGAAATGGGGTCATCGGCCGTCGAAGACGTGGTTGGTTCTGCGGAAGTCGCAGATTGCTCGCCACTATTGGAGGAGGAAGAAATCGGTTCCTCTCCTTCGCTAGTCCATCCGGCATATACCGTCCAATCGCTTTTTAGGAGGATGTTCCATTTGAAGGGGGTGAGGCAAAGATCTTCCTCAAACCAGCCTTCAAATGTATAGCCTTCGCGGGTTGGGTTAGCGATAGGTTCAGCTAAATCATATTGCTCGAAGGTCTTTTTCGAGGCGGCTGGGGCCCCTTCGTAATTGAGGTCGAAGGTAATCGTATAGACCGGTTCATCGCCTTTTTGGCAGGAGGAATTGCCTCCTCCGCAGGCGGAAAGGGTCGTTAACGATAAGCTTAGACCGAATAAGGCAAATGCTTTGTTCATATGCTCTTTCTTCTCCTTTTTCCTTCCGTATCTAGAAAATGACGGATATTTGTGTGGGCAATCGGGTTATGTTAAATACTAATCAAAACGCCTGAAAGCCCTTTCAATGGATATTATAAACTCCGCTTTACATATGTAAAAGACGGAAGAATATACTTATTTTGCCCTTTTTGGACTAATTAACGGACGCGGCGGTCCTTGCCGCTAGATTCGTAATATTCGGATTTTTTCTGATACATCATCACTTCGGCTTCCTTGGCGAGTTGATCGAAGGATTTGGAGGTATCTTGCCTTACGCTATAGCCGATCGCGACGCTATAACGGGTCTTGGCCATCTCTTCTTCGATTTTCTTATCTAGGGAAACGATATCCTCTTCGCTAGAATTCATCGAGAAGGCGAGGAATTCATCGCCGCCCATGCGGTAGAGATACATGTTCTTGCTTAGGCATCTATCGAGGATTTTGGCGATGGTGATAAGGGCTTCATCACCCGCGGCATGGCCTTCGTTATCGTTAAGCTCCTTAAGGGAATTCATGTCGATTTGGATGACCGCGCGGATCGAATGCTCCATCCTCTTGAGGTCCTCATAATAGGATTTGCGTTCGAATAAGCCGGTTAGGGCGTCTTTCTTATTGGCTTGGCTATGGACGTGGAGATAGAAGAAAAGGGTCGAGACGGCGATTGAGGTATTGAGGAGATTCGAACCTATTTCGAAGGTTTCGAACATGGTCGCCGTGATGATCATCACCGAGCAAACGAGCAAAGCGACCGCGTCGAAGCGGCGTTGTCCCCTTAATTGGAAGATATTGATGACAAGGAGGAAACCAAGGAGGAGGAAGGAAATGACGTGGCCCGAATAGCCTAGTGGGCCCCTATTCCAATACAAGATCCCCTCATCGTCGATTAGATAATAGAAGGCGGCCTTCCCGAATTCGGTCCCGATGAAGAAGACCGTCGAATAGATAAGGGCGTTAAGGATAACAAGGCCCGCGGAAATCCAAAAGAGGCGTTTATCACTCGTGGATTGCCTTAGGAAAAGCAACAAGATCGCTGGGCGCAAGGAATAGCCAAGCCACCCAAGGAAGCAAACGAGGACGATGAGGTTAGGATAATTCTTGAGGTAATCCTCGAAGAAAGAGGAAATGGCGAGCAAAACGGCGAATCCGCAGGAAAGCATCGGAATATACCACATCTTCACTCCCTTGGCCTTATCGCGGATAACGAGCAAGATCAAAGCCAAGGAAATGCTAAGAAGGAAGAAGTTAATGATGAAGAAGTTTGTAACGTCCATTCCTTTTTCTCGTTTGTCTAAGACAAAATTATTATAAAGCCATCCTCCTTTTATATCTAGGATATAAGGAATGTAACCGCTTTCTTTTGATAACAAAAGAAAAAAGGCTACGAAAGCCCCTAATGTGTTGCGACTATCGGAAATGGTATCCAAAAACCCCAAAAAGGCTACGAAAGCCCCTAATGTGTTGCGACTATCGGAAATGGTATCCAAAAACCCCATTTCCTGCGTTTTGTTTAACTTAAATACCAGACCTTGCGAGAAGGTTAGACTCTGGTGTTTTCCTAGCCTAGACAGTTTAGGCCTCTTTGGTCTAGCCAAGCTTGCCTTAATGCTTTCCCCTACTTTTTTAGACCATGAGGAAGAATGGATTTATAGTCCTTCTTCTTTCTTTCCTTATCCCCTGACAGTTAGGGGAATTGGGGGTAGCTATATTCCCTTCAATAAACGAGGGATCCATAGCTAGCAGGAAGAGCAACCCGCTTTGACCATCGTGTATGTTAAGGCACGTCCAATAAAAGGCAACAGGCAATTTTATATTTTTTTGACAGCGTATAAAAATATCCGTTTATTTAAGTTATAAATAAAGCTCTTGGATATCGATCTCGAAGTCCTCTTCCCCTAGCAAAGTTAAGGAAATAACGATGTCCTTCTTGACGAGGTTTTTGGCAAAATAAGCGACCCCTGCATAGGTTTTCCTGCCGTTAAGGGGAAAGGCCGGCACTTCTTTTAAATCGCCTTTGATGCCTATTCCGATACATTTTAGAAGCGATTCCTTGCTGGTCCAGGACTTAAAGAAATCGAGGGAATCCTTA
>ONFU01000124.1 GCA_900317165.1 uncultured Erysipelotrichaceae bacterium | reverse complement strand
TCCGATTCCAAGCAACAAAAGACGAACGATAAGAGTAACAAGAATCAACGCCCAAATCTGACCGAATCCAGTCAAATTGGCATCGAAGGAGAAGGCGAAAGTATCGACTAACCAGGAAACAGGGAAAATCAACAAGCCTTCGAGGAAGCCTTTGCTCCAGGCATAGCCCCAGTCTTTCCTAGAAATCGCAACTTCCCAGTTCGCGTTCGTTCCATAATGGCCATAATAGCCGTCTTTGGTCGCAATGCAGGAACGGTTGTTTTGGACTCTGTTTCCTATCGTATTCACATATAGGGTTTGGAAATCTTCGGTAGGAACGCTATCCCTTCCTAAGTCACTATAAAGCTTATTTCTCCAGAACTTGATGTTTTCAAAGAATTTGGAATCCTTCCCGGAGAATTTAACATGGCCGAAATTACGGAGTACGGATTTGCGAAGAATCGCGGATTCGTCGTTGATGATGTCGGAATCCGATTTGGTATATGGATTGATAGACCATTTGGATTCGGTTGGATCGGCAACGACGACCGCGGCTTTAAAAGCAGGGGTCGCAACGTTCGTGGCGTCTTCGACATTAAATTTCGGGACGACGTTATTTTGTTGAAGTTCTGCCATATACATGGCCGCTTCAAGAACATATTTATCGATTTCCGCCCAATATTTTACAGATGGTAGGTTATATCCGGATTTATAGGCATTTTCCAAAACGGCATCTTGAAGATTCTTCGCTTTGGCGGCGGAAAAAATGGCACGCCCGTTGCTATCTACCTTATAGGGGACATAGCTATAAACGTTATCGTTGCCATCGATTGCCTTACCGGCGATGTTTTGGGTTTCCTCTAGGGCAATGAGCTCTGGGTTTGCGTTCTTAAAAGAATCGTATTCTTCCTTTGTGCAATAAACCGTGACCCCTTGTTCATAAGGATAAGCCATTTGGGCTTTATCGTCTTCTGAGCAGAAGTTCGCGGTGCAGCCTGAAAGAAGAATCAGGCCTAAGCCAATGCCAAGGACCCCAAACAACTTTTTATGCGATGAGTGTTTCAATGTAGTAATTCCTTGATTTTGTTGAGGCATTCGTTCAATTCGGCCTCGTTTCCGTGAAACGCCTCTTCCGAGTAGGAAGGGCGAATCACGATGATGAGATCGATCGGATCCCCATAATCATTTCGCTTGGCGAGCATGGCGCGTACTTGTCTTTTTATACGGGTCCTTTTGATGGCTTTCCCGTTGGCTTTAGATACGGCCAATCCGATTCTTGTGTGTTTTTGGGCAGGGTCTGCCTCGACGAAATAAAAGCTGAAATGAGGGGATTTGATCTTCTTCCCGCCTTTGATGATGCGATCGAATTCTTGGTGTTTTCTAACCCTGAGTTCTCGCTTCATAGGCAAAAGGAAAACGCCTTAGTCGGCGAGGCGAACGCGTCCCTTGGCGCGACGTTTGGCCAAGATCTTTCTACCGGAATGAGTTTTCATGCGAGCACGGAATCCGGCTTTGTGAGCGTGTTTCACTTTGGAGGGTTGGTATGTTTTCTTTCCCATGGCTAATCTCTCCTTTCTGAGATGCGTTGCATATTATACGGGCGCGACCGCGGGCAAACAACACCAAAAAACACCATTTTCGGCATCGAAAGAATTTGGAAACGGGAAATCCGAAAGATTAACAAAAAATCTCCCCATTGTTTTTATCCTCGTTTTCCATCCAAAAAACCTCTTCAAAACAGCGTTCCCACAGCCGTGTTGATTGCCCTTTGTTGATAATTGTGGGAAATGTCTAATTTCTTCGTTTTGTAGCATGTAAAAGAAGCTATTTTCTATGTTGGCAACACCCAGCAAAAATAAGTTTTCCACAATGGTTTGAATATGGGTAATTTTTACCACATTTAATCCACAATGTGGAAAAGTTGAAAACTCCATAAATAGCCTGTTTTTTCTCGAATATTAGTTAAATTGTGGAAAAATCAACGATGTTAAAATTTTAGTTGCTTTTTATTGTGGAAATGTCAAAATACCCGAGGTGAATATTATGAAAGAAACCATTTCTGAACTTAAGGCAATCTGGGAACTGACCCTGAAGGAATTAAAAGGCAAGATCGAACAGAGGATTTTCGATAGTTTTTTCGCAGGCACGGACGCCACACGCGTAGATAATAATGTTATTACGGTAAACGTTTCGACCCCTGTCGCCGCAGCCGTTTTGAAGTCAAAGTTCTCAGAAACCATCGATGAGGTTCTCCATAATGTCACCGGAACCGATTTCCACGCTGAATTCGTGGCTTCTTCCTCCTCTTCAAGTCAAGCCCAAGAAGCAAAAGACGATTCGATTCCTCAATATTTCACTTCTTCGCATTTAAATAAACAGTTCACTTTCGACAATTTTATTGTCGGACCATCGAATAGAGAGGCTTATCAAGCGTCTTTGATGATCGCTTCCACGCCAGGTCAGCTTTATAACCCTTTGCTTCTATACTCTGGCCCAGGTTTAGGCAAAACCCACCTTTTGCAGGCAATCGGCAATGCCGTTAGGGAGAAGAACCCGGGAGCTAGGGTCCTCTTCCTTTCCACTTCGGATTTCATCAACGAGTATGTGAAA
>ONFU01000127.1 GCA_900317165.1 uncultured Erysipelotrichaceae bacterium | reverse complement strand
CCTTAAGCCATCCAAATTCAAGGCGCTTCTTCCTAAACACGTGTATGTCTTCCCTTTTTAACATCAAGAAGGCCGAGATGACCATCGTGATCGAGACGGAGATATTGGCAATCGCGATGCCATTAACGCCCATATTCGCGGAGATTGGCAATTTGGAGATAAGGAAGGTATCGAGTAACATCGATAAGGCCATCTGAATACCTAATTGGATATACATGTATTTGTCTTTTCCAATCGTAACTAGCAAAACCGTGATGAATTTAGAGAGGATGGAGATGCAAGAGGCGAGCGATTCAAGCCTAATGTAATTGACTGTTGCTTCCATAGTGGAGGGATCGCTAGCCATCCATTCGCATAATGGTCTAGCTAAGGCGACTATCAAGATAGAAAGAACCAAATAGGATCCCCCAGAGATGATAAGTCCGACCCTTGTCTTGTTCTCTAGTTCTTCTTTTGAGCCAATCGATTTACCAAGGATAAAGAATAACGGAAGGATAAAGGCCTCTTCCACGATTTCATAGATGAGGTTCACCCATGATAACTGTGAAGCGATATTGACGCCCCAATCCCCCGGCATATCGCCGAGGAAATGGATGCGTAACGTCTGATATAAGGCTGGGATGAGGAGGGTGGCGGCTAGGACCAGCCATAGCCGCCAATTGAAGGTTTTAATGGATTTAAGCAGAAATTTCATCTGGATGCTCCTTTCTATAGTCCTCAACTATGGCGGAAAGTTCCTCTATGGTGAGAGATTCCTTTTCTTTCAGCATTGGGAATATTGTCCTGCCAAGGTTCTGCATCTTTCTAACATATTCTTTGGAAACAGCCAGTTTTTCGTTGAGAATTTCGATGATTTTTTCGCACCTGATATCCGCATTGTTTTTATTAGGCTGTTGCATCCGCACCACCATCCCCCTCGATTGCCGTTCGGCGTCAAAGGAAGGCAAATATTCGAAGCCCAAAGCGCCATTTGACATAACGACCATGATCTTTTCGAAAGCGCTAGACAAATCAGAGGAGCTCCCACAGTATCTTTCCCCCAAGAAGATATCCTCACCAGCCATGCCCCCGAGGTCCACCACGATAGAGTCAAGAATTGCTTTGGCCGAACGCTCGTCCTTCTTAGGCTTGAAAGGCATTTCGAATTCGTCATCGAGCGTTACGTAACCGGCAACAGAGCCGTAGTTTTCTACGGATATGGAGCCAATTTCACCAGTTAGTGCATATTGAGCAAGGAAATGGCCTATCTCGTGATAACAGACGGAATCCTTTGCCCCTCCTTTGCTTTCTTTTTTGATTTCGCCGAAGCGAATTGTCGGGATAACTGTGGAGATTATTTTTATCGAAAGGGGTTTTCTTTGGCGAATGGACTCTATAAGGGATACATTGATCAGAGACTTGATGTCCGCTCCCGTAAAACCGTTTGTCTTTCTGGCAACATCTTTGGGGTCGATGCCCTTCGCGTTTGCTTTTTCAAGATACAACGAGGCAATTGCGGCCCTGTCTTCGGTCGACGGGTAATTAAAGGTGATCTGTTTTTCTAGGCGCCCACTTCGGATCAATGCGTGTGGAACGGTTCGTTTGCTGTTTGTGGTAGCGATGACCAATATTCCATCAGAGGAATCGATGCCATCAATCTCCGTAAGCAAAGTTTTCAAGGTTTTCCTGGAGTAATCGGACTGGAATCCATAGAACCCAGCTGAATCAGTGGAGCTGACTAACTCGTCAAGTTCGTCAATGAAGATAATTGACGGAATAGATTCCTTGGCCTTCTCGAACAATTGTTTTAAGCCCTTGACGGTTTCTTCCTCGTTTTCTGATTCGTCCGCGTCGAATTCATATAGCGGAACCTCCGCTTCTGTTGAAATCGCCTTTGCAAACATCGTCTTACCAACTCCCGGTTCACCGCAAAGCAACAGTCCTTTTGGAATGCTGGCCCCTTGAGATTTGTATGTGTCGAAGTTCTTGAGGATGTCAATGAGTTTCCTTGCCTCCTCTTTTTCCTCGCCGTAACCAGCAATGCTTGCCAGGGAAATCCTTTCTTCATTCATGCTTGTTTTCTCCTTATTAGATCATGTCGTAGCCGAGTCTTGTTTCTGTCGCGTACTGCTTCATGCGAAGTTCGTCGACGAGGTGTTTTCGGCTCGTTTCTGAAAACTTTTTATTGGGAAAGACAGTGATCAGCGTCGCCTTGTCTTCTGACACGATGTATCTATATCCGCCGAATAAAATGCATATGCTTCCTGGTTTGCTGCTGCCATTTTCAAGTAGAGTGCCGCGTTCAAGGGCAAGTTCGAATTTTCTTATCATTTGTGCTTTATTTTTGATTTTTTGGCGCTGCTTAAAACGAGCATGCGCATGCTTTGTCATCTTCATTGTTTTGCTCCTGATGAACTATTTGTATTGGCTAATTATTTCTTTTTCAAAGAGCTTTAGCCAAAGGGCTCTTTGGTGAGCCAACGCGATGAGGATT
>ONFU01000128.1 GCA_900317165.1 uncultured Erysipelotrichaceae bacterium | reverse complement strand
CCCTCCATAAATAAAGTCGAAAATACGCATAATGCGCGCGAAAAGGGGCCGCGAGGGCCTTCCGTCGAGCCATTCGTAGATCAAGTACCCCGGCGTTTTTTCGTGTCTGGGCGCATCGGGACCCCACATTTTTAAAAAACTCATATTGTAAAATACGAGGTTTTTATTCAAGAAATTGATGCGAATTTCAAAAAAGTTGAAAGAATCGTCTGCGAGGCGTGCGCGGGCGATTATGGCCGTGGGCCTCGTTTCGGCGTCGGGGCTGGCGTTTGCTTAGGCTGCGCGGCGTCGTGCGGCGTGGCTTGCGTATGGGCTCCGTGGGGCGTCCTGGGCGAGGGCAAGGCGAGGGGCGATCTGCGGCGGTCGGTGGGTTTGGGGTGATAGGTCTATATATTTATATATAGGCGAGAGGTCGGCGTGGGGCGAAGGCTAGATTAGGGCGTGGGGCGATGGCGTCGTATTAGAGAGTGGGCAGCTGTCGTATATATGCATGGGATTAGGGATTGTATATCTATTCTTTTTTTAATAGGTCGGCGGGGAGAAAAAGAAAAGACCTGATGGTTGGTCAGGTCAATTTCTATGTGTTTTGTTGCTGCGTCGACAGGATGGTTGGGTTTGTGCAAAGCTGAATAATCGAGCTTGTGCGGCGACAAGTGATAGATTCTATCGCTCTTTTAGTCGTAGGCACGCCACAGTCTCAACATGCGACGTTTGAGGGAACATATCCACCGGTTGAACGCTTTGAAGCTTATATTTTTTATTTAAATAAGCAACATCTCTTGCCAAGGTAGAGGGATCGCAAGACACATATACAATCCTTTTCGGGGCGAGTTTACAAATGGCGTCAAGACACTTTTGATCAGACCCTTTTCTTGGAGGGTCCATGAACAAAACATCTACCCTCTCTTTGTTTTGAGCCATCCTTACCATAAACGCGCTCGCATCATCGCAATAGAAGGAAATGTTGTCTACGCCATTAAATTTGGCGTTCTTTCTCGCGTCAGCTACTGCTTCTTTGACTATTTCGACCGCGATTACGTTCTTACAATGGCTCGAAGCAACCATACCAATCGTCCCAATCCCAGAATAAGCATCGAAAACCACGTCTTCCTTTGTTAATTCGGCGGCCTCTATGGCCTTTCCATAAAGGACCTCAGTCATAATCGGATTAACCTGATAGAAGGATTTCGCGGAGATTTTAAAGGAAATGCCACAGAGGATATCTTCGATATAACCAGGACCATAAAGCACGCGCTCGGCTTCGCCAAGGATAACATTCGTATGGCGCGAATTAATATTTTGAACAATTGTCGTAATAAACGGGCATTCCTTAAGAAGGGCTTTAACAAAATTTGATCTAGAGGGGAAGGCTTCCCTGCTCGTGACCAAAACGACCATTACCTGTTCTTTGTGTTTTGCGGCCCTTATTAAAACATGGCGAAGGAATCCGCTCCCCTCATCTTCGTTATAAGGTTCTATCCTAAAACCCTTCCCAAGCTTTTTAACGGCGTCGAGAATCTTCTTGGCCCTTTCGTCTTCTATGAAGCAAGTTTCGACGGGAACGATGACATGGGTCCCCTCTTTATAGAATCCGCAGTAGAGATTTCCCTTTTGATCCTTGCCAAAGGGCATTTGGATTTTATTTCGGTAAAAATAGGGGTTATCCATCCCGATGCAAGGTTTGGGCTCCACATCCATCTTCGCGATTTTCCGGAATTGTTCCTTTACCTTCTTGGTTTTGAAATCCAATTGGGCTTTATAGGAAAGTTGTTGAAAGCAACAACCGCCACAGGCGGAGCATATTTTGCAACGCGGATCGATTCTATCTGGAGAAACCTTATCGAGTTTCTTTATCTTTCCAAATTTGGCCCCGGCCCTAGCATAAGCGAATTCGACATCCCCTTCTTCGCCAGGAAACATTCCCGGAACAAAGTAGGTTTCGCCTTCCGATTTGAAAACGCCTTTGCCTTCATGGGATAAGTCGACGCAAATTCCATGGAGGACGTGCATTGGTTTTCC
This sequence comes from uncultured Erysipelotrichaceae bacterium, assembly GCA_900317165.1. Classification (GTDB taxonomy): domain Bacteria; phylum Bacillota_I; class Bacilli_A; order RFN20; family CAG-826; genus Alloenteromonas. The sequence goes on along the minus strand of ONFU01000128.1, from coordinate 419 downwards.
CGTTTTTCGGACAGGTTTTGTCGGGTTTTGGGGCTTTTTCATTTTAGGCAGCTGCCTTCTCCTTTGGAGCGGCCATCATGGCAACGATTTCCTTAACTTCTGCTTCGACGTCCAAACGCGGGAATAACGGTTCGCCTTTATTGACATGGAGGCCATCGACTAGATGAATATCGTGGACATTGTTATAAACGCGCTTTTCCTCTGGAAGCCCGAGTTGATTGAACAAGGCTTCCGATTTCTCGACCAATATTGGCGAGAGAAGTTTGCCAACAACAAAGATCGTCCTCGCAAGATGGTTCATGACAGAGGCTAAATTCGCGGCCTTTTCCGGGTCTTTTGCAAGAGCCCAAGGGGCGTTTTCTTCGATGTATTTATTGGCTCTATCCGCAAGGACCATAACTTCCGCATAGGCTTCGGTG
>ONFU01000129.1 GCA_900317165.1 uncultured Erysipelotrichaceae bacterium | reverse complement strand
CGGACAGACCATGAATCCTTCCGCGGAAGATTTCATCAAGGCCTTCGAAACCGTAAACGCCGACGCGATCATCGTTTTCCCGAATAACTCGAACATCATCTTGACTGCTGAGCAAGCCGGGAAACTCTACGATAAGGCCCGCGTCGAAGTCGCGAAGACCAAATCCTCCGTTGAATGCTATAGCGCCCTTTCGATGTTAAATACCTACGATAATACCGTCGAGGAAAACCTTGCGATCGTCGAGGAATCGATAAGCAACCTCATCTGCGCGGAAGTCTCCAAGGCCGTCCGCGATTCCGTCAATAATGGGATCAACGTCAAGGAGAACGATTTCATCGGCATCGCTAACCATGAAGTCAGAAGCAGCGATCCCTCGATGCTAGAATGCATCAGGAAGCTCTTCGAATCCATCGAGGACTTCAAGGACCGTTCGGTCCTGACCGTCTTCTATGGTACGGGCATCACCGAGGAAGACAAGGAAGGCCTCCGTTCCATGGTCGCCTCCATGAATTCCTGGATGGACCTAATGGAGATCGAAGGCAACCAAACCATCTACCCATTCATCTTCGCGATTGAATAAAGCAGTAGAACCTCTTATAGCCGTCTCGCCCGAGACGGCTTTTCTTTATCCCTGTAAACCCCTTATACGTTGACATAAATAATAATGGAGTTTTAACATCCATGACGAGCGAAAACAGAAGCCATTTGGGCAAACGGATATCTTTAGTAAATGCCAAACATAAGAGTTGTATATTAAGAAGTAGAAGCCATCAAGAAGGCTTTGAGATTGCCTAAAAAGAACGTCTATTAAAGTTGATAGGCGGAAGAACCGAAGTCTTGTCCTAGCCATGAATTAGAGGAATATCGAAGTAGAAGGAGTAAATGAAAATGAAGTCCAAAAAGGCCGTTATTCTTTTGATTAAAACTATTTATCCACCGAGCAGAAAAAGAGAGCAAAAACAATTTTACAAAAATTTTGTCAATGTAAATCTCGCGATTAATCGGGCATAAAAAAGGCATTGTGGAAAGTTCAATCGAGTTTTCCACAATGCGATTTTAAGTTTTCAAACTACTAATTCTTTACTTCATCCAAGTGATTTTGGATTCGGTTCCTTCTTTTAATCTAGCGATGTTGCCATGGTGTCTGAAGACGATGATCGCGGATAGGATAGTCAAGACGATCGCGCTTTCAAGTCCTAGCACCGGTAAGGCGACCGAACCCATCCCTGCGTTATAGGTGAAGAAGGCGGGATTGAAGACACCGGTAAGTCCAAGAATTGCAAATACCCAAGCGGCGAGGGCAACGCTAATCGACATGATGATTGACGAAAGTGAGACATATTTTGAAGCCTTCAAAGTCCCGAAGAAACTAATGGCGACGACGATGAAGAATCCCCAGGAGGAAAGAAGGCAAAGGCCCACGAAGCAGGAGACCGCCTTCCCGCCTTGGAAGCGGAGGAAGATGGAATAGCAATGGCCTAACGCGGCCCCAAAGCCCGCTAACCAATAATAGAGGACGCCGAGGAAATAGCCGTTCACGGTCAAATAGGTGTTCACCGGGGTGAAGGTGATGATGGCCCAAGCCGCATATAAGGCGATGCCGGCCTTCAAGGAATCGATGATGATGGTCAATAAGCCGATTTTCTTGCCTAAGACGCGTCCCGTGTTGGTCCCGCCCGAATTATGGGAATAATAATCGCGCGGATCCTTTTTGAAGAAGACCTTGCCGATGAAGACCCCCGTAGGGAAGCTTCCTAGCAAATAGCCGACGAGCAGGCATCCTAAGCCAACCAAGACATTTACCAATACATCCATAATAGATTTCCTTTAGATTCTCTTTCCAAACGTCAACATTTTATCCCGAAGAGGTTTCTTTTCCAACAAACTTCGCGCTATAATATGTCAGTCTTTGACTGAAGCAACTATTTTAATGATGGACGAAGAGAATAAAACAAACATTATCGATGATGCCGCCGAGGAGCGTAGACGCGCCAAGGCCGAGGAATCATATACATCGAAGGACATCGAGGTTTTAAGCGAGCTCGAAGGTATCCGCAAAAGGCCGGGTATGTATATCGGCTCGACCAATTCGAGCGGTCTTCACCACCTCATTTGGGAAATCGTCGCTAACTCCGCCGACGAAGCGATCAACGGCTTTGGCTCCAATATCGAGGTCACATTGCATAAAGATGGCTCCTGCTCCGTCGAAGACGAAGGACGCGGCATCCCCGTCGATATCCATAAGGGGACCGGCATGCCGGCCGTCCAAGTTCTTTTCACCCGTCTTCACGCGGGCGGTAAATTCTCCGATAAGAACTACACAACCTCCGCAGGCCTCCATGGCGTAGGCGCGACGGCGACCACCG
>ONFU01000132.1 GCA_900317165.1 uncultured Erysipelotrichaceae bacterium | reverse complement strand
AATCCTTGCCTATTTAAGGAAAAGGAGAGGAATTCTTGAAGGGGTCTGCATCAGTGGAGGCGAACCGACTCTAGGCGATGACCTCCTAACAAAAATGGCTATCATCAAAGAACTCGGCTATAAAATCAAACTAGACTCCAATGGTTTCAGGCCAGAGGTCCTCAAAGAAGCGGTTTCAAAGAAACTTGTCGATTTCATTGCCATGGACATCAAGAATTCCAAAGAAAAATATGGTATGACCATCGGAATTCCTTCCTTTGATTTGAAAGGAGTGGAGGAATCCGTTGAATTCCTTCTTAGCAACGCTGTCCCATTTGAATTTAGGACAACCCTTATCGATGAATTCCATGACGAAGAGGACATGCTGAAAATCAGGGAATGGATAAAAGGGGCCAAGAGATACCATCTCCAATGCTATATCGATTCGGAAAACTGTATTGAACACGGCTTCCATCCAGTCAGCATAGAAAAGGCTAAGGAATTCGCTTCATTGTTCGAAGGATATGTTGAAAAAGTAAGCCTTAGGGGTTACGAAGAGAAATAAGAAAACGCCCTCGTTTAGCGGGGGCGTTATTCAATTATTTGGAATTTAGGTAACGATCGCAGGCAATCGCGGCGATTGCCCCATCGCTTGTCGCGGTGATGACTTGCCTGATGCCTTTCTTTCGGCAATCGCCCGCGGCAAATAAACCGGGCGTCTTCGTCGCCATCGATTCGTCAGTGATGATGAATCCTTTTTCTAATTCAACAAGGGAGGCAAATGGTTCGTTATGAGGGATTTGACCGATGCAAATGAAGCACCCATCGCAATATATGGTTTCTTTTTCCTTGGTCTTCGTGTTTTCAAAGACAACGCCTTTAAGCTCCTCGTCTCCAAGAAGTTCAACCGCGTTCCTCTCCATAATGATTTTGAGATTAGGAAGGTCTTTAAGACGATTGACGAGGATATCATCCGCGAAGAAGCGGTCAAATAACGTGACGAGGGTGATGCTTTTGACGATTGGGGAAAGGGAAATGGTGTATTGCAAGGCGGTATTCGCGTCTCCGATGAGGATTACGTCTTTCCCTTCAAAGAAATTTCCGTCGCAAGTCGCGCAATAGGAGATACCATGGCCTACGAGTTCCTCTTCCTTGGGAAGTCCAAGTGCGCGATGATCGCAACCGGATGCGATAATGACGGAACGGGCTTCATAATCGCCGAAATCTCCATGAACGATGAACCCATCCGCGGTTTTTTCAACGCTTTGGACATCGGATACATCATAATCGGCCCCAAGATTGCTGATTTGCTCGAAAAGGCGGTCCGCCCATTCCATGCCGGAGATGGATTCGATGGTTGGATAGTTTTCGAGTCTGGGGGATCTAGCGATCTGTCCACCTATGCCTTCTTTTTCGAGAACGAGGACGCTTTTGCCCGCTCTTCTTAGATATAACGCAGCGGTCAATCCAGCGGGACCTCCGCCGATAATAACTGTATCAATCATAGTGTTTTCCTTTCTTTGGAAGAAAGAGGCTCCTTATTCGGGAGCCTCATTTTTTGATGTATGGGTTGCTTATCTCTTCTTGGAAGCTTCGATATAGCCTTTGATCAATGAAGCGTTGTCATAGGCATGGAAGGAATCTCCCTCTGGAACAAGAAGCGTTGGGGCTTTCTTGATGCCATAAGCTTCGGTGAGCTCACGGTTGGTCGCGGCATCGAGGGCTTTATAGGCGATGCCTTCGCGGTCGAGAAGCAATTTCGCTGTCTTGCAGTTCGGGCAGGTTGGGGAGGTGAAGAGGAGGAGCTCGGTGACTTTTGGAGCTTCGGTTTTCTCCGCATGTTCGCAGGAGCAGTGGTCACCTTCTTCGCTTACTGGATGTTGGTCATCGGAATAAACGTAGGTCTTCCTCATCTTGAATTCCTGGACTTTACCGGCATTCCAGTTCTTGACTGGACGATAATAACCGGTGATACGGGAATAGACTTCGGTTTCCTTTCCGCAATGTGGGCACTTCCATTGCTCGCCAACGAGATACCCGTGCTCGGAGCAAACGGAATAGGTTGGGGACATGGTGTAATACGGAAGTTTGTAGTTCTCGGCGATCTTGCGGACGAGCTTCATGCAGGATTCCCAATCTGGGAGGCGCTGACCAAGGAAGGCGTGGAAGACGGTTCCGG
>ONFU01000130.1 GCA_900317165.1 uncultured Erysipelotrichaceae bacterium | reverse complement strand
TTGAATTCCTCCTCGGTTCCGCTTGGATTGCCTCCTCCGCAGGAAGCTAGCAGCGAAGCCATGAAAAGGGTTTGGGTTAGACGAAGCATCTTTTTCATAGTTTTGATTCCTCCTTGATCCTTCTAATCTCTTTGAGAACGAGTTTGATGTCTATAGGTTTAGCGATATGTCCGTTCATGCCGGCGTTAAGGCATTCCGTGACGTTTTCGGAGAAGGCGTCTGCCGTCATCGCGATGATGGGGATATTTGAGGCCCATTGGTCATCAAGGGCGCGGATGGCCCTAGTCGCGTCAAGGCCATTCATCTCGGGCATCTGGATATCCATGAAGATGAGGGCGTATTGGCCTTTTTCGGCTTTCTGCATCTTTTCAACGGCAATGCGGCCGTTTTCCGCGCGTTCGGTGGTTATTCCATACATCTCAAGCAAGGCGGAGATGATTTCCCAGTTGATGTCATTATCCTCGGTGACAAGGATATTGAGGCCATTAAGATCGGAATAATCGCTTTCCACCTCGGCGGATTTGTTCTCGGTTCCGAGGATCTCGTTGATTTTATCATAAAGGGTGGAACGGAAAAGTGGCTTGCTGAGGAACCCGCTGACGCCGACTTCCTTCGCTTTCTCCTCGACATCAGACCAGGAATAGGCCGAAATTAGGAGAATTGGGATATTCGCGTTTATCTCCTCCCGGATTCTTCTGATGGTCTCGATACCATCCATATCGGGCATCTTAAGGTCGAGGATGACGATATCGTAATTCTTCCCGGTCGTCTGCTTATGCTTGACCATGCCAAGGGCTTCTTGCCCGCTACGGGCTTCTTCGACCTTTAAGCCAAGGGAATTCATGGTATCAACCGCGGTTTCCAAGAGGACTTCGTCATCATCGACGATCAAGACGTCCATGGCCTCAAGCTTCATCTCCGCGCGTTGATGCTCGGCGACAGGAAGATCGAGGGTAACGGTGAAGGTCGTGCCTTTGCCAGATTCGCTTTGGCAGTCGATCGTCCCGCCCATGAGGTCAACCATCTGTTTGGTGATAGCTAAACCAAGGCCCGTTCCTTGGATGGTGTTGACGCGGCTATCGGTTTGACGGGAGAAGGCTTGATACATGTTGGCCATGAATTCCGGGGTCATGCCAATGCCCGTATCGGCAACGCGATAAGTTAAACGCACGCACCCCTCCTTTTGGCTTTCCTCTTCTTTCATATCCACGGTTACGCGGCCATTGGCTTCGGTGTATTTGATCGCGTTTGAAAGGATATTGATGTAGATTTGGTTAATCCTAAGCTGATCGGCGTAGAGGTATTCCTTTTCCATACGGCTTATATGGAAGCTGAAGTCGATGTTTTTCTCCTTGATCATCGGTTGGGAGAGGTTCATGAGGTTTTCGACGGTTTCGACGATGGAGAAATTCTGTGGGACGAGATTGAGTTTTCCGCTTTCGACTTTGGAAATATCCAAAATGTCGTTGATAAGAGTCAATAGGTGGTTACTTGCTAAAGTAATCTTGCGAAGGTTTTCCCTAACGAGCTTTTCATCCTTGAGGTTCTTTTCCGTTAACGTCGTCAAACCGATGATGGCATTCATCGGGGTACGGATATCATGGGACATCGTGGAGAGGAAGTCGGTCTTGGCCTTACTCGCGGACTTAGCTTCCTTCGCGGTGATTTGCAGTCGTTTGTTGAAATAGAGCATGACCGCGACGTCGAAGACGAACAAAGCAAGAAGCCCCGCGGAAACAATGCCGATAAGCAACCAGTTTTGGGTGGTGGCATGCAAATATCTGGTTTCCATCAAGCTCAAAAGGGCCCAACCACCCGTCGCATCAAAAGGCGTATGGGCAAGGATACATTGCTCTTTCTTGGAGTTAAGCATGTAGAATGACCCGGTCTCGGTGGTGACTTTCCTGCGGAGTTCATTATCGACCTTCCCGCTATAGGAAGTGTAGTATTCGAAGAAATTGGAGTTCTTATAAGACTCGTTCTTGATGATGTAGTCCCCGTTTTTATCGATGATGGAAAGCTCGGCTTTCTCGAATTCCTCTTGGGGAAAGACCCATTTTTGTAGCAATTCGGAGATAGGAAGAACACGGAATAAAACGGCTTTCCTGGTATTCCCCCCGTCGTTAAGGTTGATGAAATTGCAGAAAGCGATCGACTGGACGCCGTTCATTGGATTGGTATAGGAACGGGAGATGTTGACTTCATGGATCCAGCTCGTATCGTTTAGAAGGTTTAGATGGCTATAAGAAACGTGATAATTGTCTTGGGTACCGCTTTTTGGCCTAGTGGATAAACCGGTAAGGTCATCAACGTAAATGAGGTGGGCGGAGGCGTTTTTAAGGACATGGGATACGCGAATGAAATCAGCGGCTTCCTCCATGGTCAGATTCTCATCGTTGATATAATGGGACCAGACGTCACAGATACGCTGTTCACCTTCAAGGTAATTCTCGGTCACGTGTCCCATGGTGACGGTCATGGTTTCGAAATGCTCGACCTGCCTTTTGGCGGTGGCCCTATATTCGGAATCGGAATAGACGAAAACGAAGGCAAGCATGCCGACCATGATCAATACGTTGACGATGATTACCCAGATCTTTTTCATAACGTTTCGCGGCTTCTTTATATCACACACTTCGGAATAAATATAGAAATATTTATCTTAGCCTTTGGTTTTCTTTTATACGAAACTTGGCCATATGCATGGATATTTGATTAAACAAACTGCTCGTTTTTCTTTCTCCTTATTACATAAGATAGCAGGTTGAACGCCACAAACGTGCCACAAAAGGAAAACCAGAGAATTGGCGAATATCAATAATGGGGTTGTTAGAATTGTTTAAGGAAAAGATCCTTTTACACTTTGTTATACTTGGCCCTGACTACCAAAGGTCCGCTAACGGGGAGGTTGGGCCAGTTTTCCCAACCAGCCCAAGTATATGCTGGGCTCTCAATCGAGGATTCGTTATCGATATCGATGCTCGTGGCCGTCATTAACCTCTTTGTAGTAGATAAGCCTACCCATGAAACCGAGGAAATAGACGGGATAGATAACCGCATCTTCGTAAATACACTCGATGGTATAGCGCGTCACATTGCCCGTGGTAGAGGCGGTTAGCGTCTGGTTGCGCGGAGTGGAGCTAGTAACGGAGACGGTCGAGGTTCTGACTAGCGTATCGCCGTTATAGGCATTGACCCGATAGCTCACAAGGCGCATACCTAACGGGGCGTTTGCCTGCAAGGAGAAGGAATAGGTGGCGTTTGGATGGCAATTGGTCTCCATGCTGACAGGGGCCGCATCCGCTTTACGGACGCCTTCCATCCTGGTATAGGTGACACTAACTAGTTCACCCGCGGAATAATGGTAATTAAGGCGGAAGGTGCGGTCTTTGGCTTTGCCAAGAGAATCAGCGACGGAAACGCTCATCAAAGTATGGAAGGAAGTCACATCCGTCGGGGCGTTATCGGTCGCGGAGAACACTCCGTTATCGAGGTTCAAATAGTCGCCTTCCAAATTGATGGTGAAGGCTTTGACGTTTACCTCCCAGCTATCCGGGATAAGCGCGCCATAGAAAACCTTGACGCTGTAATTCCATTTATGGCCGACGGTCTTAACCGCAAAGTCGCTGCCATTGAAGACGGTAAAGATGAACAATCCAAGGTCATTAAGTTTGCTTCCGTTACGGATATTGACGTCATCTCCGGGGTTATTCGCGTCCACATAAGGTTCATAATCGTTCGCCCAGTCCAAAAGCGAATCCATGTTGGCCAAACCGATCAACGTCCATTTTCCTAACGGCCATGTATGGTCATATCCAACGGCGATAAGGAAGACATCGATTTTGACGTTTAGGACAATCGACAATTCGATTTTCCCTCCAACGACCACGGAGAAATCGCCATCATCGTGTTCACCCCAAACCCAGTTGAGGGTGAGGTAGCCGACGATTTCTAATAACGCGCCGGCCTTAATCTCGACTTCGGCATGGAGGTATTTGTATAGCCCGAAGAAGCCAAAGCCAAAGGAAACGCTGAGGCCTCCTTCAATCGACATCTTGCCGATAAACATCAAAGATAGGGCACCCGTCTCCACTTCTTTTGATTCATTTGAGGCATCGACGGCTCGGTTATTCGAGTCTTGCGTTGAATAAGATATGTCGACTCGCTGGGTATGAGACGAATATTGGAGAACGGCTTGGAAGGAAAGGTTTGCCTCAAAATAGAAGGCAAGTTGGAAACGGATGGTAATCGGGACGAAATAGTTGATATCTAATTTGAACAAAGCCCATTTCGCACCCTTCTTGCTGGTGCTCTTCGCGCCTTTGCCTTCGTTTTTGAAGATCGA
>ONFU01000135.1 GCA_900317165.1 uncultured Erysipelotrichaceae bacterium | reverse complement strand
TAAGAAGGTTTCCGGCATGACCGGTACGGCGAAGACCGAGGAAGAGGAATTCGAGAAGATCTATAACATGAAGGTTGTCGTTATCCCAACCAACCGTCCTGTTATCCGTGTCGATGATATCGACCACATCTACGCCGGCCATATGGATAAGCTAAAAGCAACGAAGAGATTTCCGCCTTGTTGACCCAAGCCGGCATCCCTCACGAAGTCTTGAACGCGAAAAACCAGGCCCGTGAAGCTGAAATCATCTCCCACGCGGGCGAGAGGGGCGCGGTTACCCTTGCCACCAACATGGCTGGTCGTGGTACCGATATTAAGCTTGGCGAAGGCGTCAAGGAAATCGGAGGCCTCTGCGTCCTCGGTACCGAACGCCATGAATCCCGTCGTATCGATAACCAGCTACGCGGCCGTTCCGGACGTCAGGGCGACCCAGGATATTCCTGCTTCTACGTCAGCTTCGACGATGAACTTATGCGTAGGTTTATCGAAGATAATAGGCGTGAATACTTCAAGAAGGTCATCGGCAGCGAGCACATCGAGATGAAGATGATCCAAAACGCTGTCACCAACGCCCAAAAACAAATCGAAGGCCGTAACTTCGATACCCGTAAGAACCTCCTCGATTACGATGATGTCCTTGCAAAGCAAAGACAGATTATCTACGACAAGCGCGACCGCATCATGATGGCGGATGATATCGAAGACCTCGTCCGTAGCTTCTTCGTGGAAACCGGTGCTTATCTAGCCAAGAAAGCCACCAATACGGGCCGCGATGAAGGCATTATCTCCGGAGAAGCCTTGAAAAAACTCGTCGAACCAGCCTTCGTTCCTGAAGGATCCTTCCCCGCGAAAGCTTATGACGAAGCGACCGTCGAAGAAGGCGGCGAAGACCTCGGCGAATTCCTCTATGGACAATATCTCCGCAAGAGGAAAACCATCGATAAGAAACTCATCGACCAAATCGAAAGGCAGATCTCCCTTACGATCATCGACCGTAACTGGACCCGCCATATCGATACCATGGCCCATCTGCGTGAAGGCATCGGATTACGTTCCTATGCCCAGACCAATCCTTTACAGGATTATGTCAACGAAGGTTATTCGCTCTTCCGCGAGATGAACGATAACATCTCCAGGGAATCCGCTTTCTACCTCATGAACTTCAAGCCGGTNNGTCCAAAACGATGGTCAGGATGTCCATGAAGCCAAAGCCGATTTCAAGGAAGAGGAGATTGCCGTCGAGGAAAAACCGGTCAAGATTGACCCAACCACTTCCGAAGTCGAGCAACCAAGCGATATCAAAATTGCCGAAACAAAAGAATAAGTTGAAAGGAATAGTATGAAAGAGCTAGTCGAACTCAAACAAACCGCCCAAGGCTTGGGCGAGCTTGTCTCGCAGCTCGGTGATTCTCTTTGACCTCTCCAAAATAGATGCCGAAATCTCGGAACTTGAGGAGAAAGAGAACTCCGAGGGTTTCTGGGACGATCCAAATACAGCCCGCGTTGTTTCCGCGCGTCTTTCCTCATTGAGAGGAAAAAAAGCGAAACTAGAATCCATCCAGAATTCATATAAGGATATCGTCGACCTTCTTGAAGTATGCGATGAATCAGATATGGAAATGCGCGAACTCATTGAGATGAGCGAGGATGATTTAACTTCCGTCGCCGAAGATTTACATCATAAATTGCTTTTCTCTGGCGAATACGACGCCTCCAATTGCACCGTTGAAATCCATCCGGGCGCCGGTGGAACCGAGGCGCAGGATTGGGCCTCCATGCTTTTAAGGATGTATACCCGTTTCGCAGAAAGGAACGGCTTCAAACTCCAAATCATTTCCATCGAAGACGGAGATGAGGCCGGAATCAAATCCGCGACCTTCAAAGTAATCGGTGAAGATGCCTATGGAATGCTTAAATCCGAGAAGGGCGTGCATCGATTAGTGAGGATTTCGCCCTTTGACGCGAATGCGAGGAGGCATACCTCTTTTGCTTCCGTCAACGTCATCCCGGAATTTGGCGAGGTCAGTGACATCGTCATCGATCCCAAGGATTTGAGAGTTGATACATACCGTTCTGGTGGAGCCGGAGGACAAAACGTCAACAAAGTCTCTTCCGCTGTCCGTATTACCCACCTTCCGACTGGAATTGTGGTTTCATGCCAAGTCGAGCGTAGTCAATTATTCAACAAGGCTACCTGTATGCAAATGCTTACCGATCGCCTTATGGCTATGAAACTTGAAGAAAGGGAAAAACAGCTTAAATCTGTTGTTGGGGAACAAAAAAAGAACGAATGGGGTTCCCAAATCAGAAGCTATGTCTTCCAGCCCTATCAGATGGTCAAGGACCTTCGCACCGATTATGAAAGAGGCGATATCGGAAACGTAATGGACGGCGACATCAATTCCTTCATTTACGCCTATTTGGAGATGGAGGCGCGCAACAGTGGCTCTTCCAAAAACTAAACCGACCAAAGAACAAATCTATGTTTGGGTGAAAAACTCCCTTTTTGTCACGTTCGGATGTTTGATTTTGGCTTTTGGTTCGGCGGCTTTCCTAGTCCCTGCAGGCTTAATGACTGGCGGAATCAACTCCATCGGTATCACTATTCAGTATTTGCTGGATTTAAACGGAATCAATTTTCAGGTTATTGATATCGTTACATTCGGCCTCGAGATTATTCTTTTCTTCATCGGTTTAGCTGTTCTTGGCTGGAAATTCTCCGCGCATACCCTTTGGGCATCCATCATTTATCCTGGCTTTTTTGCCATTTTCTATCGCACGGGGTGGCTATCTTTCATTTCCGATTCCCTTACGAAGAATTTTACCGAACCATTTTTAGGAATGTTTCTATGTGGACTTTTCGGTGGTGTTTGCGTTGGGGCCGGGGTTGCCGTCACCTTCCTTGGAGGAGGATCGACTGGTGGCGTCGATATTCTCGTTGTCATCATGGCTAAATTCACCCCAATTAAGGAGTCTTTTGGAACCGCGATTACCGATTATTCGATTATTCTTATTGGTATCATCGTCCGTTACGCTGAACCAAATATCATCCCGATAGGCTTGATAGGTTTGGTTTCCGCCTTCATCGCGGCTTTAACCATCCAAATCCTCTATGTCTCAGGCAACTCCTTCGTAACGGTTGAAATCATTTCCAAAGAACACCAAAAGATTATTGATTACATCAATGAAAAAATGGACAGGGG
>ONFU01000136.1 GCA_900317165.1 uncultured Erysipelotrichaceae bacterium | reverse complement strand
TTTCGGAAGGTTATAAGGTCCTCCGTTATTGGGGGTTTGAAATCAATAAGGAACTCCCTCGCATCGTCGCGGAAATCAAAGACGTCCTCAAGAGGCGGCAAGAGGCTTTAGCAAGAAAAGCTGGCATCCCTAAGAAAGACCGTACCACCCTAGGCTACATCCATTTCGACGATAAGGTCCTTTTGCTCTACCGCAATAAAAAGAAGAACGACCCGAACCTTGGTAAATACGTAGGAATCGGGGGTCATTTTGAAGACGGGGAATCCCCCTTTGCCTGCATCAAAAGGGAGATAAAGGAAGAAACCGGATTGCTCGTGAAGAAAGCTATCTACAAAGGAAAGGTCTATTTCCTTAACGATACCTGCCCAAGTGAGGTCATGTACCTATTCAATGTCTTTGATATCGAAGGGGATATCTCCTCTTGACTTTGTCCCTAGTCAAAAAAGGCGAGGTCTATGACCTCCCGATGTGGGAAGGAGATAGGTATTTCCTCCCTTTGATGATGGATAACAAAGACGGGGTCTTCGACTTGACCCTCATATATCACGGCGACGAGCTAATCGACAAAATCGGACCTTTCTACAAGGAAAAACCGAAAAAGAAGAAAAGAGGTAAGAAACATGGACGGAATCACGATTGACCCGAAATCCCTTAGGAACGATTGCCTTTCCTTTGGCCTAGCCTCCTCGATATTGCAGAGAAGGATGATGGATTTAGGCTTAAAGGAAGAGGATGCCTTAATCGCTTCCTTGTCCTTGACTTCCCTAATCCTATTTGGAAACGAAGGGAACAAAAACGCCCTCATGGACACATATCGCGGCTATGCCAAAAGGACTTGGATGACTAGGGAACTAGAAGAAAAGGAATTCCCCCTTTGGGGAGAAGAAGAGGAAAGAATCGAGGAACGCCTCGCGGATTCCTTCTTCGCCCCATATGCTTGTTTCCTTTCCTATGAGCTAAATCGACCGATTAACGATGTCATGGGTCCCTTGCTTTTCTTTTCCGGAGCCATCAAGGAAGATATCGATGAAGGCCGAAATAAAGAAGAAGGAGACCCCCATTACGATTCCTTCGCCCCGATAATCGAAAAGGTCCCCCTCAACAAGGAAGACCTTCTAAGCATGCTTATTTCTTTGAGAACGGCGGTTTGAACCTCGTCTTGTAATCGGCTATGATCCTTTCGACGTGACGCTCGACGTATTCGTATTTTCTCACTCCCCCGTTCGGACAGATGTTATCGACGAATTTATCGTTATCCGCATCGTCTTCGAAATAGGAATGGATGACCCTTGCTACGCCGCCATGGCAGACGAGGAGGACGTTCCCCTTTATCCCTAGGGGCTTGATTTCCTCAAGGAAGGAGAAGGCGCGGTAGCACACATCGAGGTAGGATTCCCCGTTTTTGTTTCTTATCGCGAATTGCCTTCTTCTATTTTGGTATTCGCCCTTCCGCCAATCGGTGGCCTCATATATCCCATAGGCCATTTCCAAAAGACGGTCATCGTAGACGATTTCGACGTCCCTCCCCTCCAAAACTATGGAGGCGGTTTCCCTAGCCCTATCTAAAGGTGAGCAGAAGCAGATATCGAAGGGGATGTCCTTGGTCAACTCCTTGGCTGCCCTAGCCTGTTCCCTTCCCTTTTCGTTAAGGGGGATATCGCAACGTCCTTGGACGATGCCTTCTTTGTTCCAATCGGTTTGCCCGTGCCTTATCAAATAGACGCTCATGGCAAGAATGTTAACCTGCTTTGGCTTGAATATAAAGGAAAACCGTATTTGGAATCGCTTTCTTTCACATAGTGAAGGGGAAAGGTGCTATATTCTTTTCGCTCGATATAGGACAGAAGGTCCTAATTGAAGCACGGGAGGCAAATAATGCTATTAGCCGTAGATATCGGAAACACCACGACTGTGGTGGGGTTCTACAATGGACCAAAACTAGAATATCGATATTCGATTCGCTCGGATTATGGACATTCCTTGGAGGAGATAAGTTCCTCCTTTTCCCTTTTCCTTAAGGATAAGGGCATCGAGAGAAAAACCTTTGAAGGGGCGATCATTTCCTGCGTCGTGCCAAGTCTTGAGACTTGGTGGAAGGCCTTGCTCAAAGACGAATACGGGCTGCGTCCCTATGTCGTTGGGCCTAAGCTCAAGACGGGATTGGTCATCAAAACCGATAACCCCAAGGAAGTCGGAAGCGATTTGATCGCGGATGCGGTCGCCGCGAAAAGCCTTTATGGGGAAAACGTCCTTATCGCGGACTTAGGAACAGCGAACAAGGTCATCCTCATTGGAAAAGACGGGGCCTTCGAAGGCTGTACGATCGGAATCGGGATGGGCTTATCCGCCCGCGCCCTCTCCCTTGATGCCGCCCTCCTCCCTTCCGTCAGCATGGAAATCCCTAACAGGGTTTTAGGGAAAAACACCCC
>ONFU01000138.1 GCA_900317165.1 uncultured Erysipelotrichaceae bacterium | reverse complement strand
GCTGCAAAAACCATAAATTTATTAAAAAAAGCTGGCAAAAACGTTGTTCTTTTAACCGGTGATAATAAGGTGGTTGGGAATATAGTCGCAAAGGAGCTAAGCATTGATAAAGTCTATGCCGAGGTTCTTCCTGAAAACAAAGGTCAGGTTATATCGTATTTGAAGGATCTTGGACATATTGTTGCCATGGTGGGTGACGGTATAAACGATGCCCCAGCATTGACGATTTCTGACGTAGGAATCTCTGTAGGAGCTGGAACGGATGTCGCCCTTGAAAGCAGTGATATCGTTCTAATGAGAAACGACCCCTTAGATGTCTATAAAGCAATTCTTTTATCAAATAGAGTTAAGAGAACCATCATTCAAAACCTTTGTTGGGCTTTCTTCTATAATGCTTTGCTAATTCCTTTAGCGGCAGGCGCCCTTTTTGCGATTAACGTTGCCCCAAACTGGTTTACCGGGAACCAAAGCCATTTGGTCTTAACCCCGATGATAGCCTCATTCGCCATGTCCTTATCCTCGATTACAGTTGTTTTGAATGCGCTAAGGCTGCGCTTATTTAAGCCTAAAACAGATGAGAAGGAGTAAAACCTATGTTCGGAACGAAGACCACCAAAATCAAAGTTAAGGGAATAATGTGCGATCATTGCGTCGCCACCGTCAAGAAAATCCTGATGGAATTTGAGGGCATCAAAGCTGTTGATGTCGTCTTAAAGGGCGGGGAAGTCACAATCAAGCATAAAGGTGAACTCCCGTTAGAAGATATTAAAGTCGCCTTAGCAAATGCCGAATATACCGTCGAAGGAGTCATTGCATGAGAGCGTCACACCAAGAGGTAAAACACCAACTCGCCATAAGTTAACAATCAAGTTATCACAGCCCATTTAGAAGGGTGCGTTCTTTCTGCTAAAGACGAAGGCGAAATAAAAGACAAACTCGCCGAAATCAATTCGATACTTGATAGGATGTTACGTTAAATCAAAGCTAGAATCGGGATAATTTCGTCTTGTAATCCAGCGATGACCTCCAAATCGCCATTATCGTTATGGAGGTCGGTTTCACTGCGCATTCCGAAATCTTCCGCGTAAATACCGGGTTCGTCAGAGAAGGATGTTCCATTAAGGATTTCACGATCATCGTGGGATTCGTAATTATCTAAATTGGCCCCTTGCCCATGCGGGGAAACATCTACACCGATATTATGACCAACGCGATGAATGAAATATTTCCCATAACCAGCCTCGGTTATGATTCTTCTTGCTACATCGTCAGCCTCATAGGCCAATACTTTCGGGAGTTCTTCTTTGAGGAATTCTATGACGCCGTCTCTTGCGGCTTTAACTATGTTAAATCTATCAACATATTCCTTAGGAATCTTGGTTCCGACATAACCCATCCAGGTAATGTCGGCATAGACGCCTTCTTCGTCATCCATCTTGGCCCACATATCGATAAGTACCAAATCACCCATATGGATTTTTGAATGTTCTTCCTTGGTTGGTCCATAATGAGGATTGGAAGCATTTGGCCCAATGGCGACGATCGGGGCTTCGTCATAGACCATTCCTTCGTCACGAAAACGCCTGCAAATATATTGCTGAATATCGTATTCATCGGCCTCCCCGTTCATCAAAATATCGTCGCGGATTTTGATAAAGGCCTCGTCTTTGATTTTCAATGTTTTGCGGCAGGCGAGTTTTTGCAATTCATAGGCCCTAAATGATAGTTTTGCATTCAATAACTGCTGTATGTCCCCACTGGATTTGATTTTCTTACCTAAGCTTTTCACAAATTCGACAGAGCCATAATCCGCAAGGGAAATGCGAGGCAATAAACCTTTCTCGGAGATATCCATTAGGACTGTTTCAAATGGTGCGAGCTTTTCTTTTTCTATCTCAAGCATCTCCTGCCAAGTGTTATATTGGCAAATATCAAAATCCCTGGTAACCGAGTCAGTTTTTAGGAAAACCGTATCGATCGAATGGGCGATGATGAATGGGCGTCCAGAAACGGGAATGACGAGGAAAACCTTTCTGGTTAACATCATTTTTCCTAATAGGGAAACAACGGTTGGATTTCTGTTTTCGTAATCGACGATGACCCACGCATCCGCGGACATTTCTTTAATTGATTGTTGGATTTCTGCAATTTTCATAGTTTTGTACCTGCAAAAGCATACTCTTTTTGTTTCTCTTCTTATAGAAGTTAGGCGTCCTTTTAATTACAATTAACCCGTGATTAGCAAATATACGAAGTCCGTCGACCGGAAAAACCCCCTTAACGAATATCCAACTCCGCAATTTAGACGCGAATCCTTTTATTGCCTAAACGGGGAATGGGGTTTTGCCGTGGATGACAACCCAAACGCCCCAGTCGCCTTTATGCAAGGCATCATCGTCCCCTTTGCTCCGGAAACCCCTCTATCAGGGCAGGAAATTAAGATAGAAAAAGGCCAATATCTCCATTATCGGAAAGTTTTCTCTTTGCCAGAAGGCTTTAAAAAAGATCGCGTCCTCCTTCACTTTGAGGCCGTTGACCAAATCGCCGACGTTTTCCTTAATGGTGTTAAGATCTATCACCATGAAGGCGGATATCTTCCCTTCACCGTCGATTGCCTTGAATTAAAAGCCGGCGAAAACGAAATCATCGTTAACGTTATCGATGACGTTGATAACGATATATATCCTCGCGGAAAACAATTTAGGAATCCCAAAGGCATTTGGTACACCTCCACAAGCGGAATTTGGGGCAGTGTCTGGCTCGAAAGCGTTCCTAGCCAAGTTATCCAAAGAGTGAAATTCGATCCTGATTTCGATAAAAAGTCGATTCATATTCGAGCCTTTTTCGAAGGAAAGGCGACTAGGGCCCTCGCTAAAATCTCCTATAAAGGCGACTTTATCAACTCCGTCGATCTCGATGGCTCTTTGTCCGCGGATATCGATTTAAGCCAAAATTTCCACCCTTGGTCTCCAGAAGAACCATCTTTATATGACGTCGAGATAATGGTTCAGCATAACGGAAGACCTGTGTTCGGTTTAAACAACAAGCCCTATTTCCTCCATGGTGTTCTTGATCAAGGCTATTTCCCCGATGGAGGCTTAACCCCACCTTGCGACCAAGCATTAATCGATGATATCGAATTGACTAAACGCCTTGGTTTCAACATGATCCGTAAGCACATCAAGATCGAGAGCATGCGTTATTATTACCATTGCGATCGCCTTGGAATAATCTTGATGCAGGATTTCGTAAACGCCGGAACCAAATACAAGGCCTTTTTGATTTATACGACCCCCTTATTGGTTTATACGGCCCCCTATGTCTTCTGGCATTTTGACGACACAAAGAGGCATAAACTCCTTGGAAGAAGGAATAAAGAATCGCGTGATTATTTCGAAAAGGAAATGCCTCTTGTAGTCGAAAGACTCTATAACGTCGTTTCCATTGGCATTTGGACCCTTTTCAATGAAGGATGGGGCCAATTCGATTCCGAAAGATTGACTGCAAAGCTACGCGAATTCGATAGCACGCGTCTAATAGATTCCACTTCGGGATGGTTCGATATGGGTGCAGGAGACTTCGATTCAAGACATATTTATTTCAGA
>ONFU01000140.1 GCA_900317165.1 uncultured Erysipelotrichaceae bacterium | reverse complement strand
GCGTTCCCGGTTTCCATATACCAAGTTGATGGGTATATGTAACGGGAGCCGAAGCAAAGCTTGGCAAATAACATTCCCACCACGGCAGGGTTAAAGATATTCGAACCGGTCCCTCCAAAGACGAGTTTTCCGATGACGATTCCAAACAAACCGCCAAAGAACAAAGCGATATAGATAAGCCATCCTGGTTCGGTCGCAACGGGCATTACCATCGCAAAGATAACCGCGGTGACCAAAGAGGATAGCAAATTCGATAACTGGTACTTCTTCCAACCGGTTTTGATATGTTCCTTAAGGGAATGCTTGGTCCCGTCATATGGAATCTTGTTACGGATTAAGACGTAGATTATCTCCGCAGGGACAATCGCGACGATTGCCATTAGATAATTCCTTAGGGCGAGAACCCCATAGGAAATGAAGGTAAAGATAATAACTGGGGAAAGGGCGATCAAAACATCGCCGAGCATGCGGTTAATCGAATCCTTGCGGTGGAGATGTGGGCTGCTTTCCTTGATAAATTGCATTGTCTAATCTCCCCTTACGGCAATTTGGCGATAACTTTCGCCCTACGAACGATGTCGGTGACACGGATATGCGAAGTGCAAACATAAGAACATAACCCACATTCAATACAACGGAGTGGTTGAAGTTCCTTGATCTTCGCTTTATCTAGAGCCTTCACGGCGTCCATGATTAGTTTCGGCTGTAGTTTTGCGGGGCAAGACATCATGCAGGATCCGCAACGGATGCAGGGGTTCTCCTCGTGTTTTTCCTCGTCCAAAACGATGACGGATGTCACGGTTTTGGTGATGATGCAATCGTCACTTGGCAAAGCCGCCCCCATCATTGGACCACCAAGGATGAAGACCTTATCAACGTCTGGGTTCTTATAACCGCCGCAACGTTCAAGCATCTCCTTTAATGGGGTTCCGACCCTGACAACGAAGTTCGATGGGAATTTGATGCCATCCCCCGTAATGGAAATATACCTTTCGATGACGGGGCGGTTGAATTTGATGGCCTGGTAGATGCCTACGACCGTCGAGACATTGAAATCGGCAATGCCGAATTCGCTAGGAAGGTGTCCTGAAGGAACACTGATGCCAGTCGCCGATTTTATCATTGCAATTTCCCATCCCTGCGGATAGAAATTGCCGACAGGGCATAGCTCAATTCCGGAATCCGGATAACGCTTAAGGAAATCGGTATAAACCTCTTTGAGGTCTTTGTATTTGGATTTAACGCATAATTTGGCTTTCTTACAATTAAAGGCCTGTTGCAAAAGCATGATGCCCGCGATTATTTCCTCAGGATGCTCAAGCATCAAGCGATGGTCCGCGGTGATATAAGGTTCGCATTCGATGCCGTTGATCAAGATGGTATCAATCTTGGCGTCGGTGTTGAATTTGACATGGGTCGGGAAAGAAGATCCGCCTAAACCAACCGAGGCGTTTTTCATAAGGATCTCCGAGAAATCCTTGCGGGTGAGTTTAGCTATTTCCTCATCGCTACGGGGCTGAAGGGATGGGTCCCATTCATCCTTATGGTCGTTTTCGAGGACCATGAATGATAATGCTTTTCGTAACCGACGAATTTACCGGAAACCGTGGAATGGATTGGCTGATCGAAGAAAGCGGCATGCCTCATGCCGATCACCTGGCCGATTTTGACTTCATCGCCCTCTTTGACATAGACGTCGCATTTAGGACATCTTGCGTTATCGGTCGCGATGAAAATCCTATCCGGTACGCCAGCTTGGAGAGTCGGAAGCATACCCAGTAAACCCTTGGTGTCTTCAATCGTTATCGCTTTTAGTATCATCGTCTTTTATAAGATATTAAATCTTATGGTCATTTAATTCCACCTATTTGGACGGGGTTTAATCATTTTTGCAATCAATAGGCCTCGAAATTAGATAGTTTCACGCTCCCGCTATGGGTTGAGGAATCGCCATAAGTCGCGGAGTCGATGAAAATCATTAGAAGATCGGGTTCAACATCGAATCCAAGCCCTATGTGAGTCTTACCGCTAGCGGCGATAGTCGCATAGGCTCCGCCATATTGGGCGTCGACCCTAACATTCGTCGCACCTGCAGCACCAAGGGTCTTCTCAAGGTGGGTATCCATGTCGGAACCTTTATAAAGGTCGAAACGAATCGCGAGTTTTTCTTTGCCGAGGTTCTCGATGTCCATCAAAATGAATTTTTTGCCAGCGATTTCGGTCGCGGAGATACTGGATGTGACGTTTTTGTAGCTATCGCCTGCAACATCGGTGTAGGAAATGGTCTGAACGCCATTATCCGAAGCGACGGTGTAAATATCGGTTGAGGCAAAGGCAATGGTTAGAGGATAGACTTCGGCAATAGGTTCAACTGGTTTCGCAGGCTCCTTTTCTTCGAGGGCTTTTTCGCCAAATAAGGCGATGCGTGCATTCGAAAACGCTACTTTTCCCGCGTGGCTTCTGCTTTCATCGCCATAGCCACTATCATAGAAGATGATCATGGTAATCTTCTCTTTCGGAGCAATTCTCGTGGAGCTTCCGCCGTATTCAAGATCGGTACGGATTTCGCCTTTATCGACAACGATAGCCTTGGTGTTAACCGCAGAGGTCTCCTTTCCTTCCGGTGTATAAGGAAGATTGATATCAATACGGAGGTTGACCTCCTCTTCGCCCTTATTCTCAATATCGACGGAAATGGCGTTATTTGGTTTAGCCAAATCCTCGGGGATTGGGGAATTAACGTTCTTATAGGAAGATTCCTTGATGTTGGTATAGGAGATTTCACTGACTCCGTCAGTCTTGCTGACGCGATATTCAGAATCGCCGGAGAAAGTTAGGTCCAACGGGGTGGCGTCGGTAAAATCGTATACTTCTTCTTTCACGAGCTCTAATTCACGGCCATGTCCCTCAAGGTCGACATAGGTGTTCTTCTTATAATAGGAAGCACATCCTAGATTCTTGTCATCGAAGCCGCCCATCCACATGTTCATGTCGAAATTGCCGTTGCCCTTCCAATGGTTTTGGAAAATCTTT